>NZ_JBAZKR010000003.1:0-83533 GCF_041650655.1 Zavarzinia sp. | reverse complement strand
CCTGGTGCGGGAGACGCCGCTGCACCTGGGGCACCTCCGCTCCATGACCGCGGTCACCGAGATGGGCGCCGTGGTGATGCCGCCGGTGCCCGCCTATTACGCCGATCTCACCTCGATCGACGACGCCGCGCGCCAGACCGTGGGCCGCGCCCTCGACCTCTTCGACCTCAACGCCGCCCCGGTGCGCCGCTGGGGCGAGACCGCCCGCCCCCGCAAGCGAAGCCGCCCCAAGCCCGCCGCCAAGCCCAAGGCGGAATAGGGCCGTAACCCCGCCCCCCGGCCGAGCGAACCAGAAGGCGAGGCGACGCGGGGGATACGGGCATGATCGACAGGGTGAACGACTGGCTGCTCGACCTGCCGACCACGGCATCGGTGCTGGTCATCGTGGGCGGGGTCGTCCTGATCGCCTGCGCCGGCCATGTCGCCGTTCACCTCCTGGTGCCGCACGGCTTGCGGCGTTCCCACAACGAGCTGATGAGCCTCACCTTCGGCGCGGTCAGCAAGATCTACGCCGTGCTGCTGGCCTTCATCGCCGTCGCGGTGTGGGACGATTTCAAACATGCGGAGACCCTGGTGCAGAGCGAGGCCGACCTGGTCGGCAATCTCTATCGCGGCACCGCCGGCCTGCCGGCCGAGGCGGCGGACAGGATCCGGCACGATCTCTTCGTCTATGCCGAAGGCGTGATCGCCGACGAATGGCCGGCCCTGATGATGGGCGGGCAGGAGGATGCCGCCGGCTGGCAATTGCTCGACCGCGTCCATCTCGCGCTCTCCGGCCTGCATGGCATCGATCCGGTCACCGCCATCGCGGCGGGCGAGATGATGCGCAACCTGAATGCCCTCTATGACGCCAGGCGCGGCCGTTACCGCGCCGCCGAAGCCGGGCTGCCGCCCATTCTGTGGTGGAACGTGGTGGCCGGGGCCGCCCTCATCGTGCTCTTCGGCTATCTCCTGGGGCCGGAGCGTTTCGACATGCATCTGGCGACGACTGCCGCGATCGCCGCCTCGATCGCCCTGGTGCTGGCCCTGATCATCCTGCTCGACGATCCCTTTCGCGGCGCCAACAGGGTCTCCGACGCGCCCTTCGTCCGCCTGGTGCGGACGGTGGAGCGGATGGAATTCCCCGGCGGGGGCTAGGGGACGTCGTGAACAGGACAGCATCTGTCGCTTACAGTCATGGCCGGCGGGGGAGCGGGACGGATGCTGAAGGCCGATCGAACGGACCCGCCATGCGCCTGCCCTGCCCCTTCTGCGGCCCCCGCGACAGTGCCGAATTCGCCTATCTGGGCGATGCCGACGCCACCCGCCCCGCGGCCGATACGCCCGATGCCGGGCGCGCCTTCTTCGAAGCCGTCTACCTGCGCGACAATCCCGCCGGGCGGCATCGGGAATTCTGGTATCACGCCGCCGGCTGCCGCCAATGGCTGGTGGTCGAGCGCGACACCCTGAGCCACGAGATTTTCGCGGCCCATCTGGCGAGGCCGGCATGAGCGGCCGGCGCCTGCAGAACGGCGGCCGGATCGACCGCAGCCGCCCGCTCGGTTTCAGCTTCGACGGCAAGGCCTATTCGGGTTTCGCGGGCGATACATTGGCGTCGGCGCTGCTCGGCGAAGGCGTCGGCCTGGTCGGCCGCTCGTTCAAATACCATCGGCCGCGCGGCATCGTCACCGCCGGCTCGGAAGAGCCGAACGCCCTGGTCGAATTGCGCAGCGGCGCCAGGCGCGAACCCAACACCAAGGCGACCACGATCGAGCTCTTCGACGGGCTCGAAGCGACCAGCCAGAACCGCTGGCCCTCCCTCGGCTTCGACGTCGGCGCCGTCAATTCCCTGTTCTCGCCCATCTTCGTCGCCGGCTTCTACTACAAGACCTTCATGTGGCCGGCCGCCTTCTGGGAAAAGCTCTACGAGCCGGCGATCCGCCGTGCCGCCGGCCTCGGCCGGGCTTCGGGCGAGGCGGATCCGGACACTTACGAAAAGGCCAATGCCTTCTGCGACCTCCTGGTGATCGGGGCGGGCCCTTCCGGCCTCGCCGCCGCCCTGGCCGCCGGCCGCGCCGGGCGCCGCGTCATCCTGGTGGAGGAAGACCGGGAGTTGGGCGGCCGCCTGCTCGCCGACCGGCTGGAGATCGACGGTGCCCCGGCCGCCGACTGGGCCGCCGTCGCGGCGGCCGAGCTGGCCGCCCTGCCCAGCGTCCGGGTGATGACCAGGACCACCGTTTTCGGCGCCTATGACGGCGAGACTTACGGCGCGTTGGAGCGGGTCGCCGACCACCTGCCGGTACCGCCGCCCGGCATGCCGCGCCAGCGCCTCTGGCGGATCGTCGCCGGGCGCTGCATCCTGGCCGCGGGTGCCGTGGAACGCACCCTGCCCTTCGGCGGCAACGACAGGCCGGGCGTGATGAGCGCCGCCGCCGTCCGCAGTTATCTCAATCGTTACGCCGTGGCGCCCGGCGGGCGCGCCGTGCTGTTCACCACCGGCGACGACGGCTGGAAGACCGCGGCCGATCTCGCCGCCGTCGGCGTCGAACTCGCCGCCGTGATCGACGCCAGGGCCGAGGTCGACCCCGCCCTGGCCGAAGTGGCGCGCCGGGCCGGTGCCCAGGTCCTGACCGGCGCCCGGGTCACCGCGACACGTGGCGGCCGCGCCCTTCGCGCCGTCGAAGTGCAGGACGGGCGGGGCCGGCAGCGTATCGCCTGCGATCTCCTCGCCGTCGCCGGGGGCTGGAACCCGGCCCTGGCCCTGACCACCCATCTGGGCGCCAAGCCCCACTTCGACGAGGCCCTGGCCGCCTTCGTGCCCGCCGGCCGGCTGCCGCCCGGCATGGCCGTCGCCGGGGCCGCCGCCGGCCACCTGTCGCTGGCCGACTGCCTGGCCGACGGCTTCCGCCTGGGGGCCGAAGCGGCCGGCGCCGCCCCGTCGCCCGTGCCGGCGGCCGGCCCCGACGCCAGCGCCGTGCGCCCGCTGTGGCAGGTCGAAGGCGCCAAGGGCAAGGCCTTTGTCGACTTCCAGAACGACGTCACCACCAAGGACGTGGCGCTGGCCGCGCGCGAGGGCTTCCGCTCGGTCGAGCATCTGAAGCGTTACACCACCCTCGGCATGGCGACCGACCAGGGCAAGAACGCCGCCCTGCTGGGCCATGCCCTGATGGCGGAACTGACCGGCCGCGGCATCGCCGAGACCGGCACCACCCGCTTCCGCCCGCCCTATGTGCCTGTCGCCATCGGCGCCTTCGGCGGCACCGCGCGCGGCCGCCATTTCCGCCCCAGCCGCCTCACCCCTTCGCATGACTTCGCGGCGGAGAGCGGTGCGAGTTTCGTCGAAGTCGGCCAATGGCTCCGCGCGCAATGGTACGCCCGCCCGGGCGAGGACGACTGGCTGGCGACCGTGAACCGCGAGGTGAAGGCGGTGCGCGGCGGCGTCGGCATCTGCGACGTCACCACCCTCGGCAAGATCGACATCCAGGGGCCGGGGGCCGCCGCCCTGCTCGACTTCGTCTATGCCAATACTTTCTCGACGCTCGCCGTCGGCAAGGCGCGCTACGGCCTGATGCTGCGCGAAGACGGCATCGTCATGGACGACGGCACCACGGCCCGCCTCGGCGAGACGCATTACGTCATGTCGACCACCACCGCCAACGCCGCCAAGGTGATGCAACACCTAGAGTTCTGCCGCCAGGTGCTGCGGCCGGAGCTCGACGTCGCCTGCTTCTCGGTGACCGAGCAATGGGGCCAATTCTCGATCGCCGGCCCCGATGCCTGCGACCTGTTGCAGCGCCTGTTCGGCGACGTTGTCGACGTTGCCGCCCTGCCCTACATGGGGGTCACCGCCTTCCGCTTCGAAGGGCTGCCGATCCGCCTGTTCCGCCTCTCCTTCTCGGGCGAGCGGGCCTATGAGGTGGCGCTGCCGGCCGGTCATGGCGACGCCTTCATGCGCCGCGTCTGCGCCCTGGGCGCCGTCCCTTACGGTACCGAGGCGCTCGGCGTCATGCGGATCGAGAAGGGCCATGTCGCCGGCAACGAGCTGAACGGCCAGACCACGGCGGCCGACCTCGGCCTCGGCCGGATGATGGCCAAGGGCAAGGACTTCATCGGCAAGGTGCTGGCCGGCCGGCCCGGCCTGACCGACCCGGCGCGGCCGGCGCTGGTCGGCTTCAAGCCGGTCGACCGCGTCCACCGGCTGCGTGCCGGCGCCCATTTCCTGCGCCCCGGCGCCGAAGCCACGATCGAGAATGCCGAAGGTCACATGACCTCGGTCGCCTTCTCGCCCATGCTGGGCCATTGGATCGGCCTCGGCCTGCTGGTACGCGGCCCGTCCCGCCTGGGCGAGAGGGTGCGCGCCTATGATCCCGTGCGCGGCGGCGACATCGAAGTCGAGGTCTGCTCGCCCGTGTTCTACGATCCCGAAGGACGACGGCTCCATGGCTGAACCCGCCCGCCCCGCCTTTGCCGAACTGCCCGCCCCGGCCGGCGTCACCGTGACCGAGCGCCGGAACCTCGGCCTCGCCCATGTCGCCCTGCTGCGCGGCGGCAGGGACGAGGTCGGCCGCCGCCTGAAGGAGGCATTCGGCCTCGATCTCGCGGAAGGGCCGCGCTGTTCGCTCGCCGAAGGTTTTCGCCTGGTCGCGACCGGGCCGTCCACCTGGCTCGCCGTCGCCGAGGATCCGGAACTGCCGGCGCGCCTGGCCGGCCTGTTGGAAGGCTGCGCCGCGGTCGTCGACCAGTCGCACGGCTACGGCGTGCTGCGCCTTTCCGGCCCCGGTGTTTTCGAGCTGCTGGCCAAGGGCGTCGCCATCGACCTCGACCCCGCGGTCTTCGGCCCGGGCGGCGCCGCGGTCACCCAGGTCGAGCATATGGGCACGATCCTGTGGCAGGTCGACGATGCGCCGACCTTCGACCTCGCGGTGTTCCGCAGCTACGCCGGCAGTTTCGCCCATTTCCTGGCCGGTGCCGGCGGCGCGGTGTAACCAGGCTCACTCCAGCCGGGCGGCCCCGACGATGGCGCCGTCCGGCCGCTGTAGCAGGACGGCGGCTGCCTCGCCCGCCGGCAGTGCGTGGCGGAGTTTCAGCGCGGCACCGTCATAACGGCCGATGGACTGGAAGCTGCGCACGATATTGGCTTCGACCAGGGTACGGCCGCCGTTTTCGCCCCGCCCGATCGCGGTTTCGTGCCGGCGGTCGTAACCGACCAGGAAGACCACGCCGAATGCGCTGCCCGGGGCGACTTCGGTCACGATCCCGGCACCGTCGCGGCTTACGGTAACGGGGATGGTCTCGTCTTCGGCCGCGGCCCGGGCGATCGCGTCGCCGACCGACGGCCGGTCGGAGCCGACCGCGTCGAAGCGGCCGTCGATCACCATCTGCGGCGTATAGATCTGGCGCAGTCCGAGCTGTGCCGCATAGAGGCGCTGGCGCTCGGTGCCGAGCTCGAGCGAGAAGGGATCACGCCAGCCGAGGCTGTTCCAATAGGTCACGTGAAAGGCGAGCGGCAGCACGTCGGCCCGCGTCGCCGAGAGCTCGCGCAGGAAGTCGTCGGCCGGCGGACAGGACGAGCAGCCCTGGGACGTGAACAATTCCACCACGACCGGCCGCGTGGCCGCGCGGGCCGTATCACCAGGCGTTATAGTACCGGCCAGGGCCGCCAGCGCGGCGGCCGCCAAGATGAAGCGCATGAATGCCTCCGGCAATCGGCGGCTTTGATGAAGGGGCGGTGGCGGAAAGGGGCGATGCGGGGCAGACACGCCCCTTTCCGCGACGCCACGGTGTGGCAGGGACCGGGGGGCGTGGTCCCTGCCGCCGTCGCGCCTCGGCCTCAGCCGACGTGGCCGCCGGCCGCCTTGCAGGCCGACTCGTCCTGCAGTTCGACGAAGCCCTGGCCCTTGCAGGCGTTCAGGCCCTTGCATTCGTGGTTGCCGGATTTGCAGGCGCTCTGGCCCTTGCAGGCGTTGCCGCCGATGCAGTGCACGCCGGCCGCCGAAGCGGCGACGGGCGAGAGCATCATGGCGCCGGCCGAGAACAGGGCGGCGGCAGCGGCGGCGAGGGTCATGCTGGTCTTGGTCATGTCAGGCTCCGGTCAGGGGAACGAGACCGGCCGCAGAACAACCTGCCACCGGCCGGCGCCGATACTTCATCGGTTCCGTCTGATGGTTCGCGAAGGCCGGAGCCGAGGTTACGGCACCGGCAGAATTTTTTTAGCGATCGATCGATAATCCTCGGTCACGCCATAGGCGGCCAGGTTGAGGCCGGCCAGTTCCTCGGCCGGGCGGGCGTCCGGGGCGAGGGCCGGCAGGGCGGCGACCAATTGGCGCTGCGCTTCCCGTTCGAGATCGAGCTCGGCCGCCTTGGCCGCCGCGTAAGGAGGGCCGCCCTGCGCCTTCAAGGCCCGACGCGCCGCCCGGGCAGGGCCCAGGGCATAGAGCCGGAAGGGCGCCACCGCCCGGTCCAGCGCCGCCACTTCGGCCGCGCCGAGCGGCCGGCGGCCGGTCGCCGCCAGATAGAGGAGCAGGAGCACCAGGTTGACGTCCAGCCCCGCCTCGTCCTGCAGGCGAAGGCAGGTCTCGGCGCCCCCGGGGCGGCCGTAGACGGCCAGCGACCAGGCCCAGAATTCTGTCGCGGCCGGCATGTCAGAAGCGTTCATGGTCGCGGCCAGACATGATATAAAGCCCCTCTTTCCGTTGTGGGGACAGCATCGGGCATGGTGGACGAGGAAGAACTGCAGCGTAAGCTGAAAGAGTTGACGCAGGAACACCGCGATCTCGATGCCGCCATCGATGCCCTGAGCGCCAATCCCCCCTTCGATCAGATTCAGGTCCAGCGCCTGAAGAAACGCAAACTCCAGCTCAAGGACCAGATCCTGAAGCTGAACAGCCAGCTCCTGCCCGACATCATAGCCTGATCGCCATGACCAATCCTTCCCCCGTGGTCGGCATCATCATGGGCAGCCGTTCCGACTGGCCGACCATGACCCATGCCGCCGAAACCCTGGCCAGCCTGGGTGTCCCCTACGAGACCAAGGTCGTCTCCGCCCACCGCACGCCCGAGCGGCTGTTCGCCTATGCCAAGGAAGCCAAGGCCCGCGGCCTCAAGGTGATCGTCGCCGGGGCCGGCGGCGCCGCCCATCTGCCCGGCATGGTGGCTTCGCTGACCAACCTTCCCGTGCTCGGCGTGCCGGTCGAGAGCCATGCCTTGAAGGGGCAGGATTCGCTTCTTTCGATCGTGCAGATGCCGGGCGGCGTGCCGGTCGGCACCCTCGCCATCGGCAAGGCCGGGGCGATCAACGCCGGCCTGCTGGCGGCCTCGATCCTGGCGCTCGCCGATCCCGCGCTGGACGCCCGCCTGGTCGACTTCCGCAAACGCCAGACCGACGGCGTGCCGGAGACGGTCGAATGAGCGACGCGGCACCGAAGCCGGTCGCCCTCAGCCCCGACGCCCTGCCGCCCGGCGCCACCCTGGGCATATTGGGCGGCGGCCAGCTCGGCCGCATGATCGCGATCGCCGCCGCCAACCTCGGCTACCGCTGCCACATCTATGGGCCGGAGGCGGATCCGCCGGCAGGCCAGGTCGCCGCCGCGACCACCATCGCCGCTTACGAGGACGAGGCGGCGCTGGCCCGCTTCGCCGCCGCGGTCGATGCCGTCACCTATGAATTCGAGAATGTGCCGGCGGCGACGGTCGATTTCCTGGCTGCCCGGGTGCCGGTCCGCCCCGGCGCCAAGGCGCTGGCGACGGCGCAGGACCGCCTGGTGGAAAAGACTTTCGCCAACGACCAGGGCGCCGAAACCGCCCCCTTCCGCGCCGTCGACAGCCGGGCGGACCTGGACGCCGCCATCGCGACCCTGGGCCTGCCCGCCGTGCTGAAGACCCGGCGCTTCGGCTATGACGGCAAGGGCCAGGCGATCATCCGGACGCTGGCCGATGTCGATGCCGGTTTCGCCGCCATGAAGGGCGCCCCCGCCATCCTCGAAGGCTTCGTCGATTTCGTCGCGGAGATTTCGGTGGTCGCGGCCCGGGGCCTGGGCGGCGATGTCGCGGTCTTCGATCCGGTCGAGAACCGCCACAGCCACCATATCCTGGATGTCAGCATCGCCCCGGCGCCCCTGCTGACCCCGGCCCTGTCACTGCTGGCCCAGACCATCGCCCATGATTTCCTCATCGCGCTCGACTATGTCGGCGTGCTGGCGATCGAATTCTTCGTCACCGGCGACGGGCGGCTGCTGGTCAATGAGATGGCGCCCCGGGTGCATAATTCCGGCCATTGGACCATCGAGGGGGCCGAGACCAGCCAGTTCGAGCAGGCGGCGCGCGCGGCGCTGGGCCTGCCGCTGGGCTGCCCGATTTCCCGCGGGCGCTCGATCATGCTGAACCTGATCGGCGACGACGCCCGCGCCTGGGCACGGCTTTTGCTGGCCGAAGGCGCCCACCTGCATCTCTACGGCAAGGCGGAAGCACGGCCCGGGCGCAAGATGGGCCATGTCACCCGCCTGCTGCCCGCCGGCGCCGATGTCGAGGCGGCGATCACGGCCCTGAAGCGGGCCGTCGAGGGACCTTAAGAGCGCCGGTCGTCCATCGCCCGGCGCAGGCGCTCCAGCGCTTCGACCGGCGACGGCAGGTTCTTCAGCAGGGGATCGAGCCGGGCGCGCAGCTTGCCGAGCGTCATCACGTCGCCGATCCGGCGGTCGAGGAATTCCCAGGTCTTGTGCCGGCCTTCGCTGTCGTCCTGGAGCCAATAGGCGAGGGTCGCGGAATAGACCCCGGCCAGGATCGCGCGCTTCGAATAGAAGCTGAAATCGGTCGACGTATCGCCGATCGCCTGCCAGATCGCGTCGACGGTCTGGTAGAGCAGCTTGGCGGCGAGCGGCCCGCCGGGCGGCAGGGCCAGGAACTGCACGGCGCGGCGCACCGCTTCCCGTTCCGGCTCCGCCTGTTCGAGCCGGCTGCGCACGGCGAGCGCCACCTTCTCGCGGATCTTCAGGCGGGCGAGGTCGGCCGCCTGCAGCGCCTCGACCATGCGCCGGTCGGCCCTTGCCGAATGCAGCGCGATGGCATCGGCCGGGCCGCGCGGGAAGGCGTTCCGGGCCAGCGCCGGATCGACCCCGAGCGCCTTGGCGGCATTGCTGATGGCGGCGACCGACCAGCCGTCGAAGGGCACGTTGGGCAGCATTTCGTCGAGCAGGCGCTGGCCCAGGTCGTCGGCGGTGTCGGCCATCATGAAGTCAGTCCTCGAAACTCTCGTCGTCCAGGAAGCGGAGCGTGCCGATATCCGCCATCCGCTGAGGATAAAGAATGCCGTCGAGATGGTCGCATTCATGCTGCACCACCCGGGCGTGGAAGCCGTGGGCGACACGCTCCACCCGCTGGCCCGAAAGGTCCAGCCCGCGGTAGCGGATGGCGCGGGCGCGCGGCACGACGCCGGCCATGCCGGGAACCGAGAGGCAGCCCTCCCAATCGCTCTCCATCACCGGATCCAGCACCTCGATCACGGGATCGGCCAGCACGGTCAGGGGCGCATCCTCGATGCCGCGGGCATTCTCGTCGCCGAGCGGGGCGTGGAAGACCACCAGGCGGAGCGACACGCCGATCTGCGGCGCGGCGATGCCGCGGCCATGGGCGGCCTGCATGGTTTCCACCATGTCCTCGACCAGGGCGGCGATCTCCGGGCGCGTCGGATCGCCCACCGGATCGGCCCGGCGGCGAAGGACGGGGTGTCCCATGCGAAGGATCGGCCGCACACTCATGCCCGCATGATGGCCGAAGACCGCCGGCTTGCAAGAGCGTTACCGGGGAACCACCTGTGCGGCGGGGATTGCCTTATAGTGAGGATACCCCGCAAACGAGGAGATCGTCATGGGTTGGCTTTCCTGGATCGTTCTGGGCCTCATCGCAGGCCTGGTCGCCAAATTCCTGGTCCCCGGCCACGACAGCGGTGGGCTGATCTGGACCACGCTGGTCGGCATCGTGGGTGCCTTCATCGGCGGCTATATCGGCACCCGAATCGGCTGGGGCGAGGCGACTTCGCTCGACTTCCGCTCGATCGGCATCTCGGTGCTGGGCGCCGTGATCTTCCTGGTGGTGTGGCGCGCTGCCACCTGAGCCAGCGCAGGAAAACCAGGGGTGGTCCGTTCTTATCGGTGTCGCGACGAGACGAAACCGATCAGAAGGATCACCACAATGAATCGAGGCAAACTAGCGGCCTTCGGCCTGCTGGCGGCGCTGGGAAGCGTCGCCCTCGGCGCCGGGACGGCTCTCGCGGCCGATGCTGCCGCCCCGCAGTCCCATCCGGCCGCCCGCCGCACGCCCCCGACGCCCGAGGCCATGGCCGAGCGTTGCCAGGACCGTTATGCCCGCGACGTCAGCCGCGTCACTTATCTCGAAACCCGGCTGGCGCCGACCGATGCCCAGAAGTCGCTGTGGCAGGCCTATAAGGCGGCCGCCCAGGCGGCCGACGCCAAGGCCCGCGACGCCTGCCTCGCCGCGGTGCCGAAGGCCGATGGTGCGGCGGCGCGGCCCTCCCTGGTCGACCGCCAGGCGAGCCGGATCGCCATGCTGACCGCCCAACTGGAGAACCTGAAGGCGACCCAGCCGGCGCTCGCCGCGCTCTACCCGACGCTGAGCGACGCCCAGAAGCAGATCCTCGATGGTCCGCGACATGGGGGCCCGATGGCGGCCGGCTATCGCCCGGATCACCGGCACCATGGGCGGGGCACCGATGTGCCCCCGCCCGACGGCCCGGCGCCGGACGCGCCGCCCCCCGACGCGCCCCAGGCCCAGTAAGGCACCCGTCGCGATGCCCCGGCCGCCCTCAGGCCGGGGCATTTTCGTCGATGGCACGGCAGGGCGGACGTGAAACCATGTCGCTCCTGCGAATCGAGGAACCGCCATGCAGGTCTGCTCGCCGTCCCTTCGTCTCTCTGTCGCCGCCCTGGTCCTGCCGCTCGGCCTTCTCGCCGCCTGCGGCGACGACGGCCCCGTCCGCCATGGCCCGCCGCCCGGTATGAGAGCGACCGAAACCACGCACCACGCACCACCGACCAGCCTGGCGGGCCGCATCCTGAGCAGCGACCCCAAGGCCGAATGCCCGGACGTCACGGCGTCCTGGCTCAAGACGGCCGACAAGAACGGCGACGACCTGCTCGAGCTCGACGAAGCCCTGGGCGATGCCACCGCCCTGTTCGCCGAGATCGACACCAACCACGATCACTTCGTGACGCCGGCGGAACTGACCGCTTACCGCGACAAGACGGCACCTGCCGCCTATGCCGACCAAGTCATCCGTCAGGAAGGCCATTCGGGCGGCGCCGATCCGACCCAGAAACGCGAGACCCTGCACCCCGGCGGCAACACTTTCGCGCTGCGCGGGATTCCCGATCCGGTCATGGCCGCCGACGCCAACCTGGATTTCCGGGTCACCGAAGGAGAATTGGCAGCCAGGGTGAAGGAACGCTTCGCCAAGCTCGACACCAACCACGACGGCAAACTCGACGCCGACGAATTGGCCGCCTATTGCCCGGAAGAATGACATGGAGACGGTTGCGCAGTGCAGCGCAACCGTCGATCCTGAGAGGGAAATGTCGATTCTGACGGAATGGTGACGCTTGGGCGGCGATTCGGACCTACGCATCCTGGTCATCGATGACAACCGCATCCGCGCCTCGGTGATCGAGGAGGGGCTGCGGGAAGCCGGCTTCACGAATATCACGGTCCTGACCGAGACACGGCCCACGGTGCGCGCCATCGTCGACGCCGACCCGGACGTCGTCTTCATCGACCTCGAAAATCCGAACCGCGACGTGCTCGAACACATGTTCGTGGTCAGCCGCGCCATCGCCCGGCCGATCGCCATGTTCGTCGACCGCTCCGACCGCGAAATGATCGAAGCGGCGATCGATGCCGGCGTGTCCGCCTATATCGTCGACGGGCTGAAGAAGGACCGGGTGAAACCGATCCTGGAAACGGCGATCAGCCGCTTCAACGCCTTCGCCCGCATGCGGGAAGAATTGCACAAGACCCGCCGCGCCCTCGAAGAGCGCAAGGTGATCGACCGCGCCAAAGGCATCCTGATGCGCCGCCGCGGCATCGCCGAATCCGAAGCCCACGCCCTGCTGCGGCGGACCGCGATGAACGAGAACCGGCGGATCGCCGAAGTTGCCCAGAGTGTCGTGACGGCAGAAGACCTGCTGTCTGGAGGGAAGCCATGACCGCGAGTGCACCGACCGTCACCATCCGCGCCGGCTTCATCCCGCTGCTCGATGCGGCGATCCTGATCCTGGCCAAGACTCAGGGTTTCGCCGAGGAGGAGGGCATCGACCTCGTCCTGGTGCGCGAACATTCCTGGGCCAATATCCGCGACCGGGTGGCGCTCGGCCATTTCGACGTCGCCCATATGCTGGCGCCCATGCCGATCGCCGCCTCGCTCGGGCTGACCCCGCTCGGCGGCGCCGTGATCACGCCCATGTGCATGGGCCTCGGCGGCAATGCCATCACCGTCTCCAACGCGGTCTGGCACGGCATGACGCTGGCCGGCGCCGACAACAGCGGCGATCCCATGCTGATGGCGACGGCACTGCGCCAGGTCGTGGAAGCACGCAAGGCGGCGGGCCTGCCGCGGCTCACCTTTGCCGTGGTGCACCCCTACTCCAGCCACAATTACGAGCTGCGTTACTGGCTCGCCGCGGTCGGCATCGACCCGCGCCACGACATCGCCCTCACCGTGGTGCCGCCGCCCTATATGTCCGACGCCCTGGCTGGCGGCCATATCGACGGCTATTGCGTGGGCGAGCCGTGGAACAGCGCCTCGGTCGTCGCCGGGGTCGGCCATATCGCGACCACGACGACGGCGATCTGGCGCTCCAGCCCCGAAAAGGTCCTGGGCATGAGGCTCGACTGGGCGGAGCGAAATCCGGAGGCGGCCAGCGCCCTGCTGCGCGCCATGCACCGGGCCTCGGTCTGGGCCGATTCGCCGAAGAACGCGGAGGCGATCGTCGACCTCCTGTCGTCCACCACCTATCTCGACGTCGCCCCTTCGACCCTGATGGCCGGCCTGACCGGCCGCATCGCCCTCGGCGCCGGGCAGCCCCAGCTCGTCCCGGAATTCCGCTATTTCTCGCGCCGCGCCGCCACCTTCCCGTGGATTTCCCACGGCCTCTGGTTCTTTTCCCAGATGGTGCGCTGGGGCCAGGCGGAACTGACGCCCCAGACCCTGGAGATCGCCCGGAAGTCGGTCCGGCCGGACATCTACCGCCGCGCCCTCGGCCCGCTCGGCGTCGCCCTGCCCAACGCCAGCGCCAAGGTCGAGGGCACGCTGACCATGGAAACCCCGGTCGCCACGGCGAGCGGCCGGCTCTTCCTCGGCCCCGACGGCTTCTTCGACGGCCGCGTCTTCGACCCCGACCTGATCGAGGATTATGTCGCCAGCTTCGAGATCAAGGGCCCCGGTCCGCTCGAAGGCTGAATCCATCGCACTGCACAAATTTTCGCCACCCCCGTGGTGAAATGGGCGGCACTGCCGCCCGCGAGGGCACCAAGCGCCCGCGCCAAGTGCCTGATTTTCCTGATCGCCCCGGGTGCGCGCCCGTTGGCACGCTTCCTGCTGTAATCGGAACGAACGGGCCAACGATGGTCCGCCGCGACGAGGCCGGACCAACGACGGTCGGCCGGTGTCGGAAACAGCGCGTGCAACCGGGCGGATTACCGCCGCGCACCGCCTCCGGCGCTTCGACATCCGCCTTCGGGCATCCAGTTTCATAGAAGTCCATCGACGGGCTTCACGGCAAGGCCGCCGACAGATCCGACTCCCCCCCTCCGGGTTTCGTCTCCTGTCGCGCGGCCTTTTTCATTCAATCGTCAGGGAGAGTTCACGTGAAGACTGTGGTTACGCAAAAGATCACCCGCCGCACCCTGCTGAAGGCTTCCGCCACCACCGCCCTCCTCGGCGCCGTGAACAGCGCCTTTCCGGCCGGCGTCTTCGCCGAGACGGCCGGCCCCGAGACCGCGAAGGCGACCCTCGGCTTCATCGCGCTGACCGACTCGGCGCCCCTGATCGTCGCCCGCGAGAAGGGCTTCTTCGCCAAATACGGCATGACCGACGTCGCCGTGCAGAAGCAGGCCTCCTGGGGGGCGACGCGCGACAACATCGAACTCGGCTCGGCCGGCGGCGGCATCGACGGCGCCCATATCCTGACCCCGATGCCCTATCTGATCTCGACCGGGCGGGTCACCAAGGGGAACATCCCGGTTCCCATGTATATCCTGTCGCGTCTCAACCTGAACGGCCAGTGCATCTCGGTCGCCGCCGCCTACAAGGGCATGGGCGTGACCACCAAGGCCGATGCGCTGCGCGAGGCCTTCGCCAAGGCCAAGGCCGAGGGCAAGGAAGTGAAGTGCGCGGTTACCTTCCCGGGCGGCACCCACGACCTCTGGATGCGCTATTGGCTGGCCGCCAACGGCATCGATCCGAACAAGGACGTCTCCACCATCGTGGTGCCGCCGCCCCAGATGGTCGCCAACATGAAGGTCAATACGATGGAAGCCTTCTGCGTGGGCGAGCCGTGGAATGCCCAGCTCGTGCGCCAGGAGATCGGCTTCACCGCCTTCACGACGGGCGAACTCTGGGCCGACCATCCGGAAAAAGCCTTCGCCATGCGGGCCGACTGGGTCGACGCCAATCCCAAAGCCGCCAAGGCCATGCTGATGGCGGTGCAGGAAGCGGCGCAATGGTGCGACAAACTCGAGAACAAGGAAGAGATGTGCCAGATCATCGGCGGCCGCGACTATTTCAAGGTGCCCGTCGAAGACATCCTGGGCCGTGCCAAGGGTGAGATCGACTACGGCGACGGCCGCAAGGTCGAGAACAGCCCCTTCATCATGAAATATTGGGCCAATCACGCCTCCTACCCCTATCAGAGCCACGACCTCTGGTTCCTGACCGAAGACATCCGCTGGGGCTACCAGCCGGGCGATCTCGACACCAAGGCCCTGATCGCCAAGGTGAACCGCCAGGACCTCTGGCTCGACGCGGCCAAGACGCTGGGCGTCACCGACCTGCCGGCCGGTACCTCGCGCGGTGTCGAGACCTTCTTCGACGGCAAGAGCTTCGACCCCGAAAACCCCGCGGAATATCTGGCGAGCCTCGCCATCAAGGCCGTCTGAGGAGGGCACAGCCCATGACCGTGCAGACCGAAACCATGAGCAAATTTCCGACCCTGCGGTCCTTCCGCCGGATCCAGATCGAGCGCGCGGCGGTGCTGCGCTGGCTGCGTCGGCGGCTCGCCGCCGTCCTGCCCCCCCTGGTCATGCTGGTGCTGTTGCTCGGCCTGTGGGAGCTTCTGTGCCGGGGTGGCCATGCACCGCTGCCGGCGCCGAGCCAGGTGGTGACGGACACCTGGGACCTGATCTCCGATCCCTTCTTCGACCACGGCGGCACCGACAAGGGCCTGTTCTGGCAGATCACGGCGAGCCTGACGCGGGTCGCCGAAGGTTTCACCATCTCGGCCGTGCTCGGTGTCCTGCTCGGCGTGCTGATCGGCCAGTCGAGCCTCGCCTTCCGCGGACTCGACCCGATCTTCCAGGTGCTGCGCACGGTGCCGCCGCTGGCCTGGCTGCCGCTCTCGCTGGCCGCCTTCCAGGCCGCCAATCCCTCCGCGATCTTCGTGATCGCCATCACCTCGATCTGGCCGATCATCCTCAACACCGCGGTCGGCATCCGCAACATCCCGCAGGACTACCGCAACGTCGCCCGCGTGCTGCGCCTCTCCGGCCCGGAATTCTTCTTCAAGATCATGCTGCCGGCCAGCGTGCCCTTCATGTTCACCGGGCTTCGCATCGGTATCGGCCTGTCCTGGCTCGCCATCGTCGCGGCCGAGATGCTGATCGGCGGCGTCGGCATCGGCTTCTTCATCTGGGACGCGTGGAATTCCTCGCTGATCAGCGAAATCATCGTCGCCCTGATCGCGGTCGGCCTGGTCGGCTTCGTGCTCGACCGCTTGATCGGCGCGCTCGGCAACATGGTCGCCGGCACCACCCGCACCTGAGGAGACGGATCATGGGCAATTATCTCTCGATCGAACAGGTGGGCGTCAGCTTCGAGACCGAACGCGGCCCCTTCGTGGCGCTCCGCGACATCGACCTCAAGGTTGCCAAGGGCGAGTTCATCTCGATCATCGGCCATTCCGGCTGCGGCAAGTCGACCCTGCTCAACCTGGTCGCCGGCCTGCTGGAAACGACGACCGGCGCGATCCTGCTCGAAGACCGCGAAGTGAAGGAACCGGGGCCGGAGCGCGCGGTGGTGTTCCAGAACCATTCGCTGCTGCCCTGGCTCTCGGTCTACGACAATGTGAAGCTGGCCGTCGACAAGGTGCACGGCAAGACCAAGAGCCGGGCCGAACGGCGCGACTGGGTGCTGCACAACCTCGACCTCGTCGGCATGGGTCATGCGGTCGAGCGCAAGCCCGGCGAGATTTCGGGCGGCATGAAGCAGCGCGTCGGTATCGCCCGCGCCCTCTCGATGGAACCCAAGGTATTGCTTCTGGACGAACCCTTCGGCGCGCTCGACGCGCTGACCAGGGCGCAGCTCCAGGACAAGGTGATGGAGATCCAGGCCCGCCTCGCCAACACCGTGATCATGATCACCCACGACGTCGACGAAGCGGTGCTGCTGTCCGATCGGATCGTGATGATGACCAACGGCCCGGCCGCCACCATCGGCGAGATTCTGACCGTCGACCTGCCCCGCCCGCGCCACCGCCTGACCCTGGCCGACGATCCCCGTTACGTGAAGGCCCGCGCCGCGGTGATGGAATTCCTCTACGCGCGCCATGCCATGAACAAGGTGGAGGCCGCCTGAAATGACCGAACGCCTCGTCGTCGTCGGCAACGGCATGGCCGCCGGCCGGGTGCTGGAGCACCTGACCGAGCAGGCCCCCGGCGCCTACGAAATCACCGTCTTCGGGGCCGAGCCCCGGGTCAATTACAACCGCATCCTGCTCTCCCCCGTGCTCTCGGGCGAAAAGACCTTCGAGCAGATCGTCACCCATGACGACGCCTGGTATGCCGGCCGTGGCATCGATCTCGTCAAGGGCAGGGAGATCGTCGCGATCGACCGCGCGGCGCGCACCGTGACCGCGAAGGACGGCACGGTCGCCCCTTACGACAAGCTGCTGATCGCCATCGGTTCCATGCCCTTCATCGTGCCGGTGCCCGGGCACAAGCTGCCCGGCGTGGTCGCCTACCGCGATCTCGACGACGTCAACACCATGTTGGCCGCCGCCGAGAAGGGCGGTTCGGCCGTCGTCATCGGCGGCGGCCTGCTCGGCCTCGAGGCTGCGGCGGGCCTCAAGATGCGCGGCATGGAGGTCACCGTGCTGCACCTGATGCCGACCCTGATGGAGCGCCAGCTCGACGTCGCCGCCGGCCACCTGCTGCAGCAGGCGATGGAAGCCCGTGGGATCCGGGTGATCACCCGCGCCAATACCCATTCGATCCTGGGCGAGAGCCGCGTGACCGGCGTCCGACTCGACGACGGCACCGAAATCGCGGCCGACATCGTGGTGATGGCGGTCGGCATCCGGCCCAACGCGACGCTGGCCAAAGCCGCCGGCCTCGCGGTCAACCGCGGCCTGCTGGTCGACGACCACATGCGGACCGACGACCCGGCGATCCTCGCGGTCGGCGAATGCGTCGAGCATCGCGGCCAATGCTACGGCCTGGTGGCGCCGCTGTTCGAAATGGCCAAGGTGGTAGCGGCGCAGCTCGCGGGCGACGCTTCCGCCGCCTATGAGGGCTCGGTCACCTCGACCAAGCTGAAGGTGACCGGCGTCGACCTCTTCTCCGCCGGCGATTTCGCCGAGGGTGAAGGCCGCGAGGAGATCGTGCTGCGCGATGCCGCGCGTGGCGTCTACAAGCGCCTGGTGATCAAGGACGAGCGCCTGATCGGCGCCGTCATGTATGGCGAGACCGCCGATGGCGGCTGGTTCTTCGATCTTCTCCGCAAGGGCGCGCCGATCACCGAGATGCGCGACACGCTGATCTTCGGTCAGGCTTTCGTCGGTGGTGCCGCCCTGGACCCTATGGCGGCCGTTGCAGCCTTGCCGGATGAGGCGGAGATCTGCGGCTGCAACGGCGTGTGCAAGGGCAAGATCACCGGCACCATCACGGAAAAGGGCCTGACCACCCTGGACGAGGTACGGGCCCATACCAAGGCTTCCGCCTCCTGCGGTTCCTGCACCGGCCTGGTCGAGCAGTTGATGCAGCTCACGCTGGGCGAGAAATTCGCCCGCGCCGCCGTGATGCCGATCTGCGCCTGCACCACATTGGGTCACGACGACGTGCGCCGCCTGATCCTGGCCAAGGGGCTGAAATCCGTGCCTGCGGTGATGCAGGAACTGGAATGGAAGACGTCCTGCGGCTGTTCCAAATGCCGGCCGGCGCTGAACTACTACCTGCTCGCCGCCTGGCCCGGGGAATACGAGGACGACAGCCAGTCGCGCTTCATCAACGAGCGCGTCCACGCCAATATCCAGAAGGACGGCACCTATTCCGTGGTGCCGCGCATGTGGGGCGGTGTCACCACCGCAGCCGAACTCCGCGCCATCGCCGACGTCGCGGACAAATTCGCCATTCCGACCGTCAAGGTGACCGGCGGCCAGCGGATCGACCTGCTCGGCGTCAAGAAGGAGGACCTGCCCGCGGTCTGGGCCGATCTCAACGCCGCCGGCATGGTCTCCGGCCATGCTTACGGCAAGGCGCTGCGCACGGTGAAGACCTGCGTCGGTTCCGAATGGTGCCGCTTCGGCACCCAGGATTCGACCGGCCTCGGCATCCGCATCGAGAAATTCACCTGGGGTTCCTGGACCCCGGCCAAGGTGAAGATGGGTGTCTCCGGCTGCCCGCGCAACTGCGCCGAATCGACCTGCAAGGACATCGGCGTCATCTGTGTCGATTCGGGTTACGACATCCATTTCGCCGGGGCCGCCGGGCTCGACATCAAAGGGACCGAAGTGCTCGGCCATGTCGATACCGAGGACGAGGCGCTCGAGGTGATCGTCGCCCTGCTCCAGGCCTACCGCGAGCAGGCGCGTTACCTCGAGCGTATCTACAAATGGACCAAACGGGTCGGCGTCGACTCGATCCGCGCCCAGGTGCTGGACGATGTCGAGAAGCGGAAGGCGCTGTTCGCCCGCTTCGTCTTCTCGCAGCAATTCGCCCAGGTCGATCCCTGGGCCGAGCGGGTCGCGGGTGCGGAAGCCCATGAATTCCGCCCCCTGGCCCGGCTCGAAACCCTGGAGGCAGCGGAATGAACGCCATGGCGGAACTCTGGATCGACGTCGGCACGGTCGAAGACGTGCCGCTGCGCGGCGCTCGCGTCATCACCTCGGAAAAGGGCGACATCGCCGTCTTCCGCACCGCCGCCGGCACGCTCTTCGCCCTGCGCGACCGCTGCCCCCACAAGGGCGGGCCGCTCAGCCAGGGCATCGTGCATGACGATGGCGTCGCCTGTCCGCTGCATAATTGGGTGATCGATCTTTCGACTGGCGCCGCGCGCGGGGCGGACACGGGCTGTACGCCCGTGATCCCGCTGCGCACCGAAGCCGGCCGCATCCTGATCGACCTTTCGGCGCTGCGCTGACCATGACGGCGACCCGCACCACCTGCCCCTATTGCGGCGTCGGCTGTGGTGTCCTGGCGACGTCGCGGCCTGACGGCACGGTGGCGATCGCGGGCGATCCCGAACATCCGGCCAATTTCGGCCGGCTGTGCTCCAAGGGATCGGCCCTCGGCGAAACCCTTTCGCTCGACGACCGGCTGCTCTATCCGGTGGTCGGCGGCGCGCGGGCGACCTGGGACCTTGCCCTATCCCATGTCGCCCGCCGCTTCGCCGGGACGATCGCCGAACACGGGCCGGATGCGGTCGCCTTCTATGTCTCGGGCCAATTGCTGACCGAGGATTATTACGCCGCCAACAAGCTGATGAAGGGCTTCATCGGCTCGGCCAATATCGATACCAACAGCCGGCTCTGCATGTCGTCTTCGGTCGCGGGGCACAAGCGCGCCTTCGGCACCGATACGGTGCCCGGCACCTACGAGGACCTGGAACAGGCCGATCTCGTCGTCCTGGTCGGCTCCAACCTCGCCTGGTGCCATCCCGTGCTGTTCCAGCGCCTGGCCGCGGCCAAGGCGGCGCGCGGCATCACCGTGGTTACTATCGACCCGCGGCGCACCGCGACCTCCGAACTCGCGGACCTGCACCTCGGCCTCGCCCCCGGCTCGGACGTCGCCCTGTTCGACGGCTTGCTCGACCATCTCGCCCGCCACGATGTAGTCGACCAGCGCTTCGTCGCCGAGCATACCAGCGGCCTCGACGCGGCGCTGGCGGCCGCCGCGGTCTGCGGCCTGGCCGGCGCCGCCGAGGCGACCGGCCTGCCGGAAGAGCTTCTGCTCCGCTTCTACCGGCTTTTCGCCGCGACGGAGAAGGTGGTCACGGTCTATTCCCAAGGGGTGAACCAGTCGAGCGCCGGGACCGACAAGGTCAATGCGATCATCAACTGCCACCTGCTGACCGGGCGCATCGGCCGCCCCGGCCTCGGCCCCTTCTCGGTCACCGGCCAGCCCAACGCCATGGGCGGACGCGAGGTGGGCGGCCTCGCCAACCAGCTCGCCGCCCATATGGAGATCGACAATGCCGGCCACCGCGCCCTGGTCGCCGACTTCTGGCAGGCGCCGCGGCTCGCCGAAAAGCCGGGGCTGAAGGCGGTCGAGCTGTTCCGGGCGGTGCGCGAGGGCCGGGTCAAGGCGCTCTGGATCATGGCGACCAATCCGGTCGCCAGCCTGCCGGAAGCCGACCTGGTCGCCGAAGCGCTGGCCGCCTGCCCCTTCGTCGTCGTTTCCGACATCGTGCGCGCGACCGACACCACGGGTTACGCCCATGTCCTGCTGCCCGCCGCCGCCTGGGCCGAGAAGGACGGCACGGTGACCAATTCGGAACGCCGGATTTCGCGCCAGCGCAGCTTCCTGCCCCTGCCCGGCGAAGCCAGGCCGGACTGGTGGATCGTCGCCGAAGTCGCGAAACGCATGGGTTTCCACGGTTTCGAGTGGGACGGTCCGGCCGCGATCTTCCGTGAACATGCCGCCCTCTCGGCCGCGGGCAATGCGGCCACGCGGGATTTCGATCTCGGCGCCTTCCAGGCGATCGAAGCCGACAGCTACGACGCCCTGGAACCCTTCCAGTGGCCGCTGCGGGCCGATGGCACGACGGCGCCACGCTTCTTCGCCGATGGCCGTTTCTACACGCCCAACGGCCGCGCCCGCTTCGTACCGACCCCGCCCCGCGCGCCGAAGAGTGCGACCAACCCAGCGCGCCCCTTCGTGCTGAACACCGGCCGCGTGCGCGACCAGTGGCACACGATGACCAGGACCGGCAAGACACCGCGCCTGACCGCCCATTACGCCGAACCCTTCGTCGAGGTGCATCCGCGGGATGCGGCGCGTCTCGGCCTCGCCCCCGCCGCCCTCGCGCTCGTGGAGAGCGAGAGGGGCGCCGCCCTGCTCCGCGTGCTGGTCACCGAGCGCCAGCGCGAAGGCTCGGTCTTCGCGCCGATCCATTGGACCGGACAGCAGGCTTCGCGCTCGCGCGTCGATGCCCTGGTCGCGCCCCATGTCGATCCCCAGTCGGGCCAGCCGGAATCGAAATTCACCCCGGTCTCGCTGCGCCCCTATCGCGCCGCCTGGCATGGTTTCGCGGTCTCGGTCCGGCGCCCCGTCCTCGGCGCGCCGGACTATTGGGCGCTCGCCCCGGCCGAGGCCGGCTTCCGCCTGGAACTGGCCGACAGCCGCCGCCCGGCCGACTGGCGGGACGAGATGGAACGCCTGCTGTGTCCCGCCCCGGGGGCCGAGGTGCTGGCCTATCACGACGCCGCCCACGGCCGTTACCGCTTCGCCGTCTTCGAAGGCGGGCGGCTCGCCGCCGCCCTCTTCGTGGCGCCGGAGCCGGTCGAGATCGCGCGCGGCTGGGTGCTCGGCCGGCTCGGCCAGGCGGTCGATCCGGCCGAACGGCTGCGCCTGCTCGCGGGCCGGGCGGGCGACGGTGCCGCCGATCCGGGCGCCATCGTCTGTTCCTGCTTCTCGGTCGGGGTGAACCAGATCGTGCAGGCGATCGGAGGCGGGGCGCATAGCGTCGAGGCCGTCGGCGCCTGCCTGAAGGCCGGCACCAACTGCGGTTCCTGCCGCATGGAAATCGGGAGATTGATCGATGCCTGCAAAGTCGCGGAAGCCGGTTGACGTCACCGTGATCCCGGGCGGCCGCCGGGATGCCCCCGTGGCAGCGCGCGGCACCGGACGGGTCACCCTGGTCGGCGCCGGGCCGGGCGATCCCGACCTGCTCACCCTGAAGGCGGTGAAGGCGTTGCAGGCGGCCGATGTCGTGCTGTTCGACGACCTCGTCGGCGACGGCATCCTGGACCTCGTGCACGAGAGGGCGCGCCGCTTCGCCGTCGGCAAGCGGGGCGGCCGTGCCTCCTGCAAGCAGGCGGACATCGACGCCCTGATGGTGAAGCTCGCCAAGGCCGGCAAGCATGTGGTGCGCCTGAAATCGGGCGATCCCATGATCTTCGGCCGCGCCGGGGAAGAGATCGAGCGCCTGCGGGCCGAGAACATCCCGGTCGAAGTGGTGCCCGGCATCACGGCGGCACTGGCCATGGCCTCGGCCCTGGGGATCTCGCTGACCCACCGCGACCATGCCCAGTCGGTCCGTTTCGTCACCGGCCATTCCCGCCACGGCCACCTGCCCGAAGCGCTGGACTGGGACGCTTTCGCCGATCCCCATACCACCCTGGTGATCTATATGGGCGGGCGCACGGTCGCCGCCCTGGTGGAACGACTGGCTGCCGCGGGCCTGCCGTTCGCTACCCCCGCGGTCGCCGTCCGCGCCGTCTCGCGGCCGGAGGAGGCGCGTTGGCAAGGCACGCTCGCCAGTCTCGCCGAAGGCGCCGGCACCCTAGGCCTCGAAGAACCGATCCTGATCGCGATCGGTGACGCCCTGGTCGCAGCGGAAGCCGAGGCGGCAGACAGTCTCCGGCGGCGCGAAGTGGGCTGAAGGCCGGCGCTTGCACCCGCGGCGGCGGCCCCGCAGAATCCGTCGGCCGTCTCAGGAGTGCCCCATGTTGCCCATCGCCGAACGCTGGTTCGAGAGCCGTCGCATCGACGACGACGTCACCTTGCTGTGGGAACCCCATGTGGTGCCGCTCATGCGCTGCAACATCTGGCATGTGCGCGGGCGCGACCGGGACCTGGTGATCGACACCGGCATGGGGGTCGCATCGCTGCGCGAGGCGGCACGGCACCTGTTCGGCAAGTCGGTCACTGCTGTCGCCACCCACACCCATATCGACCATATCGGCGGCCACCACGAATTCGAGCACACGCTGGTCCACGAGATCGAGGCCGACAACCTGCGCCACCCCAAGGACCGGGGCGCCCTGCTCGGCTCCATCCTGGGGCCCGATTTCGCGCGCAAGATGGCCGCCTGGGGCTATCCCTTCGAAGGCGATCTGATCACCGCCATCCCCTTCGCCGGCTATAATGCCGCCACCTATGCCCTGAAGGATTCGGTCGTCACCGAGACGGTGGTCGAGGGCGACGTGATCGACCTGGGCGACCGGCGCTTCGAAGTCCTGCACCTGCCGGGCCATTCGCCGGGCTCGATCGGCCTCTGGGAAGCTGCGACCGGCACGCTCTTCTCCGGCGATGCGATCTATGACGGCCCGCTCCTCGACGAGATCGGCGGCGCCGACATTCCGACCTATGTGCGCACCATGAAGCGGCTGCGCGAGCTGCCGGTCAACGTCGTCCATGCCGGCCACGACCCGAGTTTCGGGCGCGCACGCCTGGTCGAACTGGCCGACGCCTATCTGGCGAAACGCGCCTGACGAGGGAACCGCACCCTGGCGCTCGGGGTTTATTCCGGCCATAGAGGGGCGTCGGCGGCAATCGGGACTAGTTGAATGGCGAGCAATGCGGAAGTCGGGCGGCCGGCGAAGAAATCCCTGCTGACCCGGGCGCTGGATGCGGCCGCCGGGCCACGCGGCCTGTGGTTGCTCGCCCTGGTCTCCTTCGCCGAAGCCTCCTTCTTCCCGATCCCGCCCGATCCGGTGCTGGCCGCCGTGGTGTTGGCGCGGCGCGACCGGGTCTGGCTCGCCGCCGCGGTCTGCTCGATCGCCTCGATCGTGGGCGGGCTCGCCGGCTATGCCATCGGCTTCGGCCTCTACGATACGATCGGCAAGGCGGTGATCGATTTCTATCACCTGCAGCCGGCCTTCGATTCCTTCCAGCAGCGGTTCCAGGAATGGGGCGGCTGGATCATCGTTGCCAAGGGCTTCACGCCCATCCCCTTCAAGCTGGTCACCATCGCGAGCGGCGTGGTCGGCCTCAACCTGCTGACCTTCGTCGTCTCCTGCGCGGTGACGCGGACGGCGCGCTTCTTCATCGTGGCGGCGCTGTTCTACGCCTTCGGCCCCCAGGCCAAGGCGATCATCGCCCGCCACAAGATGAAAGTGCTGTTCGGCGGCATCCTGCTCGTGGCCGGCGGCTTCGTCGCCTTCGCGATGCTCTGACCGGCCTATTTGAATAGCGGGTGGTCGATCAGGCTGACCAGGGCCCAGATGCCGAAACAGCCGATGGCGAAGCCGGAGATCCGGTTGATGGTCTGAAGCCCGCGCTGTTCGAGCTTGCCGCGCAGCAGGCCGACCAGGAAGGCCAGCGTCAGCCACCACAGCACCGAGCCGGAGAAGACCCCGGCCACGGTGAAGACGGCGTGGACGAAAGTGCCGTCGCCGGCGAGGCCAGTCGAGGCGAAGACCGTGGCGAAGCCGAGGATGGTGATCGGGTTGCTGACGGTCAGCAGAAAGGTGCCGGCCATGGCGTGGGGAATGCCGCCTTCGTCCGCCTTCAGGCTGCGGTCATGCGGCTCGGTGAAGAAGGTGCGCACGCCCAGGCCGATCAGGAAAATGCCGCCGAACAGCCGCATCCAGGCGTCGTGCGACAGCATCCAGTCGGAAATCGCGGTGAGGCCGAAGGCGGCGATCACGGCGAAGAGACCGTCGGCGATGGCACCGCCGACCCCGGCCATGAAGCCGTTCACCCGGCTGACGTGCAGCGTCCGGTGAATACAGACGAGATTGACAGGTCCGACCGGCGCCGCAACGACATAGCCGACGATCAGCGCACGGACGAACGATTCAATTTCCATTTTGCCCCGGACGCAGACGGATCAGATGACGATCACGTCGTTGCCCGGCGGATCGGCATACAGCTTTTCGACGAGATGAGCCCTGCGGGTCAAGGCTGCTTTCTGGTTGATATACCCTTTGTCGGTGATTTCGCCAGCGTCGAGATTCGCCGGTTCGGTCATGAACAGGACCCGCTTCACCACGGTGGAGGAGCCCGGATTGGCCCGGTTGTGGCTGCGCAGGCCGCGCCGGATGTGTTCGACCAGCTGGCTCGAGTTCAGCATGGTTTCGAGCGAGCCCTGGGCCGCCTCGTCGGTCACCACCTTGGGCAGGCCGACCCAGTTGGGCCAAGCCAGTACGGCGACATATTTGCGGTCGTGACCGCAGATCAGCGCGTCCTGGATCGCCGGTGATGCCGCCCCCACGACTTCGACCCGGAGCCGGCCGGCCTGCACCCAGGTGCCGGTGTCGAGCTTGAAGTCCTCGGCCACGCGGCCGTCGAACACCAGGCCCAGTTCCGGATGCTCGGGATCCAGGAATTTGGCGGCGTCGCCGATCCGGTAGAAGCCTTCCTCGTCGAAGGCTTCCGCCGTCTTGGCCGGCTCCTGGTAATAGCCCGGGGTGACCAGCGGCCCGCGCACCCGGACCTCGTAGGTGGTGCCATTGGGCACCAGCTTCAGGTCGACGCCCGGCAGGGGCAGGCCGATCATGCCGACCCGCTCGCTCTCGCGGAACACGCTGGTCGCCACCGGCGCCGTTTCGGTCGAACCCCAGCCGGTGGTGAAAATGACGCGTTCGCCGGTGATGCGGATCGCCAGCACCTGGAAACGCTCCCACAGGTCCTGGCTCAGCGCGGCCCCGCCATAGGCGCAGAACTTCAGTTTCTTGAAGAAGGTCCTGGCCATGTCCTCGTCCTTTTCCATGGCCGAGAGCAGCATGGAGAAGGCGACGGGCACGTTCATATAGGTAGTGGGCGAGATTTCGCGGAGGTTTGCCAGGGTCTCGTCGAACAGGCCGGGCAGGGGGCGGCCGTCGTCGATATAGAGGCTGCCGCCGCTGCTGAGAACGCCGTGGAGATTGGCGTTGCCGCCGAAGGTGTGGCTCCAGGGCAGCCAGTCGACCATCACCGGCGCCCCTTCCGCGGCGCGCCAGGCGGCCTGGTCGAGCACCAGCATCTGCGCCATCTTGGCATTGGCGCAGAGCATTCGGTGGGTGTTGATCACCGCCTTGGGCATGCCGGTCGAGCCCGAGGTGAAGAGATATTTGCAGACCGAATCGGGCCCGAGGCGCTCGTAGACGGCCGCCACTTCGGGGCCGACGGGGGTCTGCAGCAGGTCGGAGAAATCGGTCGCCGGGATCGAGCCCGGCGCGTCGGACACATAGACGACCTCGACCCCGTCGAGATTGAGTTTGACCAATGCCGCCTCGAAGAAGCGGCCGTTCTGCACGAAAACGATCTTCGGTTTGATCAGGTCGAAGACATAGACGAGCTTCGCATGGTCGAGCGACATCAGCGAATAGGCCTGGCTGATCGAGCTGACCGGCACGCCGGCGGCGATCGCGCCATACATAATCAGGGCGTGTTCGATCGAATTGCCCGACAGCACCATGACGGCGGCGTCCGGTCCGAGCCCGCGGGCCAGCATGGCGGCAGCGATCGCATTCACATAGGCGAGACCCTGGCCATAAGTCACCTTGCGCCAGTCGCGGTCCGGCCCGCGCTGGGCGAGCCACAGGGTATCCGGCTCCTCCGCCGCCCATTTGTGCAGCGGCACCAGCATGTTGTGGTCGTAGTCGGCGAGTTCGTGGCCGAGTCGCAGCAGCATTTCGCCGTTGTCGCGCCGGGTGACCGCGAGGTCGTTCGACAGGTAGTTGATCTTGCGGAATGGCGGCTTCATGCCCTGCTCTCCCTCGATTTTCTTGGTCCCCGGCTGCGCAGGCCGCGGCACATGGGGCGGGAGTTTGCAAACCTGTCGCGCCATTGCAACAAACAAACGCATGAATGACGCCATGGTCTCGCAATTTCCTTGCTGCCCGTCGTCGCCCCCCGCCCCGCGACGAAAGATCCCGTGCTTTTCCTTCAATGCCGGGCGGCAGTCGGCTAAGGTCCTGCGCGTAGTTAAAGGCTTCGGGAGAATGGTCATGGTGCGACGTCTGCTGATCGCCGGCCTGCTCGCGGCGGGTGCGGCCCTGGGCGCCGGCTCTGCCGCCCGGGCGGGCCAGCCGGAGGTGATCGCGCGCAACGGCACGGCCATCACCTTCCCGGAAGCGACGTTGGCGGCCTTCGACCTCGCCATCCTGCAGGGCGCCGACAGTCTCCGGGTCGACGTCTATCAGACCTTCGACGGCGTCCTGGTGATCAGAACCGACCGCAACCTGGCCGCCACCACCAATGCGGCGAGCGTGCTGACCCCGCCCGGCCCGATCAAGGGCGAACCGGCGCCGATCGGCTTCCCGATCGATTTCACCAGCTACCAGGACTATGCCCGCCTGACCGCGCGGCAAACCATCCCGGGGCGGGACAATTCCTTCGACGGCATGTTCTCCGCCCCGATCCTGGAAGACCTGCTGGTCCTGGTCGAACGCCGGCAGAGCGAGCGGCGGCGCACGATCGGCCTGCTGATCGTGCTACACGACACCCAGGTCCATGCCGCCCGCGGCCGCCCGATGGAGCCGCGGCTGATCAGCACGCTGCAAAAATACGGTTTCGCGGCCTCGCCCGACGTGCTGATCGGTGCGAGCGAGCCCTCCAGCTTCGCCCGCCTGGGCGGGCTCCAGGGGCGCCGCGTCTTCGTGCTGGGCACGCCGAACAGCCGGCCGGCCGATGCCGCCCAGACCGGCGACCGCCGCAGCTTCGCCGATTACGCCACGGCCGACGGGCTGCGCAGCGTGCGCAATTTCGCCGATGCCGTGCTGGTCGACGTGCAGGACACGCTGGGCGGCCTCGACGACGGGGCGCCGGTGCCCGCCGTGGTCGGCAATGCCAAGGCCGCCGGGCTGCAACTCTTCATCGGCGGCTATGCCGATGCGGACAATCCGGTGCAGCCGCGCCGGGCCGCCATTGCCGCCTATCGCCGGGCCTTCGACCTCGGCGCCGATGCCGTGGTGACCGACGAACCGGCCCGCGCCCTGGCCGCCCGCCGCCACGGCCACTGATATCTTCTGCATGAACGGGGGCTGAACGGCGCGTTCAGGCTTCGCTCAGCGCCACCTCGCCATCATGCTCAGCATCAACGGGCATGAGAGGCTACATGCTGAAGAAGATGATCCTGCAGGGCCTGGCCATGGCCCTGTGCGTCGCCGTCCTGGGCGGCGGCTATCAGGCCTGGCGCTATGGCCCGGCCAGCTTGACCGACATCGTCGCCGGAGGTTCCGACCATGGCAACGACTGACCGCAAGCGTCGGACCGGCGCCGTCACCCTGCTGCTCGGCTTCCATGCGGTGATGAGCGGCGCCTTCCTGACCGCCTATCTTTCGGGCGGCGAGGATTCCTACGGCATCCACGTCTTCGCTGGCTATACGGTGATCGCGGCGCTGGCCGCGCGCCTGCTGATGGCCGCCTTTGCACCGCGTGGCAGCATGCTGCGCCTGCCCCGGCCTTCGCTCCAGGCGGCGGCGCGCTGGCTCGGCCGCGTGCTGCGGCTGGAGCGGCGGGCGATGGGCGAGCGGAGCCCGCTGCTGCCCTGGATCGCCGTCCTGATCCTGGCCGGCACCGCGGCCGCGGCCCTCTCCGGTGCCGTCGCCGACTATGTCGTCCAGCTCGAGCACCTGCACGAGGCGCTGGGCGACATCGCCCTCTTCCTGGCGATCGGCCATGGCGTCGCGATGTTCCTGCTGGCCGGCCTGAAGCGCCTTTCCATCAAGCGACTGCCGGCCGCCGTCATCACCAAACCCCGCGAGGTCCTGCCGTGAAGAAATTCGTCCTGCCCACCGCCGTCGCCGTCCTGCTCGCCGTCTCGGCGGGCGCCCTCGCGGCCGGTAACGATGCCGCCCGCAAGGCGATCGTCGACGGTTATGCGGCTGCCGCCGGCCCCGGTTTCGCCGGCTTCTCGGCCGACCGCGGCCGCGCCCTCTACATGGGCCCGCATACCGGCGGCAAGCCGGAGACGCCGGCCTGCGCCACCTGCCACGGCCCCGATCCCAGGCTCGCCGGCAAGCATTACCGGACCGGGCGCGAGATCCTGCCCATGGCGGTCTCGACCAACCCGGACCGCTTCACCGTGACGGCCGACGTGGAGAAGCATTTCGCGCGCGATTGCATGAGCGTGCTCGGCCGCGAGTGCACGCCGATCGAACGGGGCGACTTCATCGCCTATCTCTCGGGGCTCTGACCATGCGCCGCCTGTTGCTCGCCACCGCCCTGCTGTTCGCCGGCGGCACCGCCGCGCTCGCCGAGGATTACATTCCCCCGGTGAACGATCCGACCACCGCCAAGGAATGCGGCGAGTGCCACATGGCGTTCCAGCCGGCCCTGCTGCCGGCCGGGAGCTGGCACCGCATCATGGGCAATCTCAGCGATCACTTCGGCGAGAATGCCAGCCTGCCGCCCGCCACCGCGACGGCGATCGAGAGCTATCTCACGGCCAATGCGGGACGCGGCGATCCCAACGTGCTGCGCATCACCGAACAACGTTGGTGGCGGCACGAGCATGACTTCTCGGACCGCGCCTGGAAACGCTCGGGTGCCGCCTCGAAGATCGATTGCGTCGCCTGCCACCGCGACGCCGCAGCCGGCCTCTACGAGGACGACTGATCCCCCTGCTGCCGGCGGCGCGAGCCCTGCGGCAGGCAGCCGGGCCGGTGCGGAAGGGACGCCCCTCACCCTTCCGCGCCGGTCCGGAATAGTTCAGACCGCGGGCAATTCGACCGCGGCGCGGAGCCCGCCGAGCGGCGAGCGGTCGAGGCTCAGCCGGCCGCCATAGAGACCGGCGAATTCCTTCACCACAGCAAGGCCGAGACCGGTGCCCGGCACCGATTCGTCGAGCCGGACGCCGGGTGCCGTGACCGCATCGCGGACATCGTCGGCAAGCCCCGGGCCATCGTCCTCGACCACCACGGTGAGCCGCCCCGCGGCGGCCCGACCGCTCACCAGGACCCGGCTGCGCGCCCATTTACAGGCATTGTCGATCAGATTGCCCAGGATCTCGTCGAGGTCTTGGCGATCGCCGGCGAAGACGAGGTCGGCCGGCACCTCGGTCTCGATCACCAGGTCCTTCTCTTCGCTCAGGCGGCGCAGCACGCGGACGATGCCGGCGGCCGAATCGGCCACCGCCGCCGTGCTGCCCGGAACGCCATGGGTGGCGGCGGCGCGGGCGCGCGCCATGTGACGGTCGATGGTGCGCCGGATCGCCGCCAGGCGTTCGCGGATCGCCCGCGCTTGCGGTCCGCTCAGCGCGCCTGCGTCGTTCGAGACGATGGCGAGGTCGGTCTTCAGGGCATGGGCCAGATTGCCCGCTTCGAGCCGGGCGCGGGCGATGCCCTCTTCTGTCCGGCCGAGCAGGGCATTGAGGTCCTTGACCAGCGGCGAGACCTCCCGCGGCCCTTCGTCGGTGAGACGGCGGCGGCCACCCTTTCGCACTTCGGCCAGTTCGTGCTGGAGCGCCGCCAGCGGTTGCAGCCCGACCTGGACCTGGACGACGCTGGCGGCGATCAGCGCCGCGGCCAGCACGGCGAGGGAGAGCACCAGGACCCGGTCGAAATCGGCCGAAGCGGCCATGGCATCGGCGAGGTCGATGGCGACCGAGAGGTGGAAGCTCAGGTCGCGGTCGGCCAGCGTCACATTGCGTTCGAGGATATAGATGAACTGCTTGTCGGGCCCGAATTCGGCATGGCGGTGGGGCCGCATTTGGACGCCGTTCGGCGGCGGCAGCACGGCATCCCAGAGCGAGCGCGAGCGCAGCATCGTCCCTCCGGCCCCGTCGATCTGCCAATAGAGACCGGAGAGCGGGCGCTGGAAGCGCGGGTCGGAGAGCGCCTGGCGGAGCGTGGGCGCGCCCTTGTCGTCGGCCTCGAGATTGGCGGAGAGCTGGTCGAGGTTGCGGTTCAGCTCGGCCTCGACCTGGTCCTGCATATGGGCACGGAACAATTCGGACAGGCCGAAGCCGGCGACCGCGAGTGCCAGGGTGACCCAGACCGCGGCGCCCGCGAGCAGTCGGAAACGGAGCGAGCGGGCGATGGTCACGCCGCCGGCCCCAAGCGATAGCCGAGGCCGCGCACGGTGGCGATCAGGTCGTTGCCGAGCTTCCGCCGCAGGCGCCCGACGAAGACTTCGATCGTATTCGAGTCGCGGTCGAAATCCTGGGCGTAGACATGTTCGGTCAGTTCGGTGCGCGACACGACCTGGCCCTGGCGGTGCATCAGATAGTCCAGCACCTTGAATTCATAGGCGGTCAGGTCGATCGCTTCGCCGGCCACCGCGACCTTGCCCGAGCGCGTATCGAGCGTGACCGGGCCGCAGGTCAGCACCGGGGCGGAATGGCCCATGGTGCGGCGAATCAGGGCGCGCAGACGGGCCAGCAATTCCTCCATGGCGAAGGGCTTGGCCAGATAGTCGTCGGCACCGGCATCGATGCCCTGCACCTTCTCGTGCCAGGCACCGCGCGCGGTCAGGATCAGCACCGGCGTGGCGATGCCGCGCGCCCGCCAATGCTTGAGCACCGAGAGGCCGTCGATCCGCGGCAGACCGAGGTCGAGCACGATGGCATCATAGGGTTCGGTCTCGCCCAGGAACTGGCCTTCCTCGCCGTCGCGGGCGAGATCGACGGCATAGGCTTCGGCGGTGAGGCGCTGCACCAATTGCTCGCCCAACTCGGGCGTGTCCTCGACCACCAGCAGCCGCATCGCTCACTTCACCCCTTCGTGCCGGCCCCGCCGGTGCAGGAGGGCGCCCGTGGCGGCATCGTATTCGAGCTTCAGAATCCGCCCGTCCGGTGCCAGCAGCTTGATTTCATAGACGAAACCTTCATCCTCGTCTTCCAATTCGACGTCGAGGAGATCGCCACCGAACTGCTGGCGGGCCGCCGCGACGATGGTTTCGACCGGCAGGATGCGGCCGGCGCGCAGCTCTTCGAGCGCGCGGGCGGCATCGTCGTCCGCCGCCGCCGGCAGGGCGAGGCCGAGAAAGAACACGAATGCCAGGAGGATGCGCATGGTGCGATCCTAGCGCCCGCCGCCTGAACCGATGATGAACGGCCGGTTCAGCTTCTCGTCAGGCGACCGCGCCCATGGTGGCGGAAGATTGAAAGGGCAGGACTTCATCATGTCGCGTGTCGTTACCAAAGCCCGGTTGCTCTGGCTGCACCGTTGGCTGGCGCTCGCATTGGCGCCGATCTTCATTCTCGTCATCTTGAGCGGCGGCATTCTGGCCGTGAAGCCGATGCTGGACGACTGGGCAGCCCCGCCGCCGGCCGCCGCGATCGATCCCGCCGCCCTCCTGCGCACCATCACCCAGGCCGACCCGCAGGGCCAGGCCACCATGGTGATGCCCGGGGCGGACGGCGCCAGCGTCACCCTGGTGCAGGGCGGGCGCTGGAAAACCTATGCGCTCGACGGCGGCGCCCAGATCGCCGACCAGCCCGCCCCCTTCGATTTCTTCCGCCTGATCGAGGACCTGCACCGCAGCCTGCTGGTGGGCGCCGGCATCCTGGTCGAGATCGCCGCCTATGCCATGACGATCGTGGTCGTCGTCGGCCCCTTCCTGGCTTGGCCGCGGCTGCGCAACACGCTGCTCGGCTGGCATGGCGCGATCGGCTGGTTCCTGCTGCCGCTGTCCGCCCTGCTGCCGGTGACCGCGGTGCTGATGACGCTCGGCATCGGCCGCCCCTCCCTGCCGCCGCCGAGCGGCGGCGCCACCACGCCCGTCGCGGCCCTGACCCTGGCGGCCCAGACGGTCGACCTGTCCCATCTCGAGGTGGCGCGGAGCTTCCGCCGCGGCCTGGTGATCATCCAGTTGACCGAACCGGCCAAGACCTTCGTCGCCAGCGCCGGCGGCCTGACCGCCTCGAGCGGCCCCGGCCTGATCCAGGAACTGCATGAAGGCACCTGGGCGGGCGGCTGGTCCGGCGCGCTCAACTTGGCCGGCGCCCTGGTGCTCGGCGGCCTGACCGTGACCGGCACGCTGTCCTGGTACCGCCGGCGGCGCTTCGACGCCGCCCGCGAGGGCACAGAAGGGGCCGACGTCCTGATCGCCTATGCGAGCCAGACCGGCACCGCCGCCCGTCTCGCCAAGGCGACCGCCGCCCAGCTCGGCCAGGCCGGCATCGCCACCACGACCGCCTCCCTCGCAGCGGTCGATCCGGGTGAGCTGGCCGGGCAGCGCCTGGTCCTGCTGATCGCCGCGACCACCGGCGACGGCGAACTGCCCGCCGCGGGCGAAGACTTCGTCGCCCGCCTCGGCGACCAGCGGCTGGACGGCACCGCCTATGCCCTGCTCGCCCTGGGCGACCGCCGCTATGGCCATTTCTGCGGTGGCGGCGAGCGGCTGGACGATGCCCTGGTGTCCCATGGCGCCCGCGCCGTCTTCCCCCTGGTGCGCGCCGACGGCGATCCCACCGACGCCTTCCTGGCCTGGAGCGCCGCAGTCTTCGCCCATCTGGACCTGGGGGCACCGGCCGCCGCCGCCCCCGTGGCCGACCAGCCGGCCCACCTGACCCTGGTCCGGCGCGAACGGCTGGACGACCCCACCGTCGAAGGCACGTCGGAAGCCTGGCACCTGGTGCTGCAGAGCACGGAACCCCTCGACTATCGCCCGGGCGACCTCCTCATGGTGACGCCGGAAGGGATGGCGCCGCGCTGCTATTCGATCGGCAGCGCCGATCCGCACTGGGTCGAGCTGACCGTCGGCCTCGCCCGCTACACGGACGAAGCCGGCGTCGAGCACCTGGGCGCCGCCTCCGGCCTGCTGTGCCGGCACCTCGAGAAGGGCGCCGCGATCGAGGCGGCGATCCGCCACCACGAAGACTTCAATCCGCCCCCGGCGGATCGGCCGGTGATCATGGTCGCGGGCGGCTGCGGCGTCGCCCCCTTCCTGGGCTTCCTGGCCGAGCGGCACGCCATGCCGTCTCATGGCCCGGCCTGGCTGTTCTTCGGCAACCGCCATGTCGCGGGCGATTTCTTCCACCGCGAGCGCCTGACCACCTATGTCCGCGAGGGCGTGCTGGACCGGCTCGACACCGCCTTCTCGCGCGATGCCGAACCCGCCCATGTCCAGGACCGCATGGCGGAGGCCGGGCCTGCGCTGTTCGACTGGCTCGACCGGCGCGGGGCCTCGCTCTATGTCTGCGGGCGCCGCGGCCTCGGCATTTCGGTCGAAGAGGCGCTGCTGGCGATCCTGCGCGAACAAGGCGGCCTCGACCTCGAGGCGGCCCGGAACCGGCTCGCCGCCTGGAAGGGCGAAGGCCGCCTCGCCTTCGATCTGTTCGACTGAGCTTCAGGCCCGCCCGGCCGTCAGGTCGCGGCGGGCCAGCTCGATCAGGGCGTCCAGGACCTTGAGCGCGGTCCCTTCGGTCTCGGCCAGGGTGACGCCCGGATTGTGCAGCCACCATTCCACCCCGGCCTCGGCGGCGCCGAGCAGGGCATAGGCATAGGGGCTGACGATGCGGCGGGCGCTCGCCTCGGCCAGGCCCGGCGGGGCGAGCGCCGCCATGGTCATCACCCCGACATGGATCAGCGCCGCGCGGTAGCCGCGGGCGAGATCGACCGCCGGTCCCTCGCCCCGCATGGCGGCGAAGACCACCCGCCAGGGCTCGGTCTCGCCATAGAGCGTGGCTATCAGGCGCTTCACCCCTTCGCGCAGACGTTCCGCCGGATCGGCGACCAGGGCGACGCCGGTCAATTCGGCCAGGATGCGGTCGCCGGTACGCCGCACGAGAGCCGTCATCAGCCCGGGTTTCGAGCCGAAATAGCTGTAGATCATCGGCTTGGTCACGCCACAGGCCGCCGCCACCTCGTCCATGTTGGTGGCATGGAAGCCGCGCGCGGCGAACATCGCCGCCGCCACACCCAGGATCTGCGCCTCGCGTTCGGCCCGGGGCAGGCGCCGGCCGGTCACCGCGCCACCTTGTTTTTGGCGATTGACATAATATTACTCATGCGTAACTTACCCTCAAGTAATAAGGGTGCCCGATCACCCCGGGGGAGGCCAGTCGCTTTTCGCCCCCGTCCATCTTGCCGCACGAGGGCCCGACATGAGCGCCGCCGATCCCGATCCCCACCTGCGTGATCCCCGCCTGCCTGATCCCCGCCTGGAATCCTTCCGCAAGGCCCAGCAGTTCGCCTATGCCTGCGCCGAGGCGGTGGCGGCCGAACTGCGCCCCGGCATGACCGAGCGCGAGGCGGCCAAGAAAATGGCCACCTGGGCCGCCGACCACGGCGTGCGCGAATGGTTCCACGCCCCCTTCGCCTGGTTCGGCGACCGCACCGCTTTCCGCGGGCCGATCGCCTGGCGCGTCTTCGGCGGCTTCAACCCGGCCTTTTTCCCGGGCCTGCGCCGGATCGAGGAGGGCATGGCCTTCATCCTGGACTGCGCCCCGGTGGTCGACGGCGCCGTGGCCGACATCGGCTATTCCGGTGCCCTCGGCCATAACCCGGTGGTCGAGCAACTGCTGGACGACCTCGAAGCCCATCGCAGCCTCATCGTCGCGGAACTGAACCAGGGCCGTACCATGGCCGAGGTTTCCCGCGCGGTCGACGCCCTGTGCCGGCGCCAGGGGGTCGAACCGCGCCACAAGGCCTATCCCTACGGCGTGCTGGCCCATCGGGTCGAGATGCTGGAGGGGGCGCCGTCGCCCTTCGCCGTCGCCCGTTTCGGGCTGCGCGGCGTGACCGAACTCCTGCGCGAGGTTCGGGCCGGCCGGCGCGAGGGCTGGTCGCCCTTCTGGTCCAGCGCCGAAAGCTCCGACCATGCGCCGGTGCCGGGCCTTTGGGCGGTCGAACCGCACCTGGGCTTCCGCGACGTCGGCGCCAAATTCGAGGAACTCATGGTGATCGGACCAGACGGCAAGGCGCAGTGGCTGGACGATGACTTGCCCCATGTCCGGCGCTGGCAGGCACGGCGCGACCTGGCGAAGGCGGCCTGACCATGACCGAGAGCTTCCGCATCGCCTCGGACGAAGTCACCCTTTCCGGCCGCGTCACCGGCAAGGCCGACGGCCCTTCCGTCGTGCTGATCCACGGCTATCCCGACGACAGCACGGTGTGGGACGGGGTCGTCGCCGATCTCGCCGCCGATCACCGCGTGATCACCTATGACGTGCGCGGCGCCGGGGTCTCCACGGCGCCGCAAGGCGTGCGCGGCTATCACCTCGACCGCCTGATGGCCGATCTCGCCACCGTGCTCGATCATGCCGCCCCCAGCGGCAAGGTCCATCTGGTCGGCCACGACTGGGGTTCCATTCAGGGCTGGCAGGCCGTGGTCGACCCGCGCACGCGCCACCGCATCGCCTCCTACACCGCCCTCGGCGCCCCCTCGCTCGACATCGCCTTCGCGACCCTGCGCGAACGGTTGAAGCACGACCGCCTGGCCGCCGTGCCGGCAGCGCTGAACCAGTTGATGCGCTCCTGGTACATCCTCGCCTTTCAATTGCCTTTCCTGGCCCCCGCCTTGTGGCGGGGCGGCGTCGCCCGCCTGTGGCCGCGTATCCTGCAGCGTCTCGAAGGCATCGCGGCCGAGGCGCGGCCGGGACAGATGCGCGACGGCATCAACGGCGTCAACCTCTACCGGGCCAATTTCCGCGAGCGCATGATCGGCCCGAAGCCGCAGACAGTCGACGTGCCGGTCCAACTCCTGGTCGCCACCGGCGATCCCTTCGCCGCCCCCGCCACTTTCGACGGCTTGGCGAAGTGGGTGCCGAACCTGACCCGGGAAGAGATCGCCGCGGGCCATTGGCTGCCCCTGACCGAGCCCGGCCTGCTGGCCGGCCGGATCCGCCGCTTCGTCGCCCGTGTCGAGGGCGGGCGGGACGACGGCAGCTTCCGCCACGGCCGCCGCCTGGCTGCCGGCCGGACTGCCGGCGCCGGCCCGCTCGCCGGGCGCCAGGCCCTGGTCACCGGCGCGGGCAGCGGCATCGGCCGGGCCACCGCGATAGCGCTGGCCGAGCGCGGCGTCGACGTGATCGCCACCGACATCGATCTCGAGGCGGCGGAACGCACCGCGACTCTCGTCCGCCTGGTCGGGGTCGAGGCGGTGGCGCAGCGTTGCGACGTCGGCCGTCTCGCCGAGATGGAGGCGCTGGCGTCCTGGGTGGACGCGGAACGCGGCCCGGTCGACATCGTCGTCAACAATGCCGGCATCGGCCTCGCCGGCTCTTTCCTCGACACCAGCGATGCCGACTGGCGCCGCCTCCTGGAGATCAACGTCCTCGGCGTGATCCATGGCGCCCGCCTTTTCGGCCAGCGCATGGCGGAACGAAAATCGGGCGGTCATATCGTCAATGTCGCCTCGGCCGCGGCCTATATGCCGGCACGCGGCCTTTCCGCCTATGCCGCGACCAAGGCAGCGGTCCTGATGATGTCGACCTGCCTCCGCGCCGAACTGGCCGAGGCCGGCATCGGCGTCACCGCCGTCTGCCCCGGCATCATCGACACCGGCATCACCGACCGCACCCGCTTCGTCGGCGTGAGCGAAGACGAACAGGCCCGGAAGCGCAAGGCCGCTTCGCGCCTCTACGCCCGCCGGGCGCTCACCGCCGAGACGGTGGCGGCCCGCATCGTCGCGAGCATCGAGGGAAACAATCCGGTCGCCCGCGTCGGCCTCGAAGCGGTGTTGGGCGATGCCCTGGGCCGGCTGTCGCCCGCCCTGATGCGCCGGCTCGCCAAAGCCGACCTGATGCCGAAGTGAGGACGCCATGACCCGCCACGCCATCAAGCCCCGCAAGGTCGCCTTCGACTGGAGCCGTACCAAGCCGCAGTGGATCGCGAACGAGCCCTTCGTCTCCCACCTGACCAATTCGACCCATATCCTGCTGCCGATCGCGGAAGCCTGGTTCTGCCAGGTCTTCAAGGAGGCGCTGCCCCATGTGACCGACGATGGCCTGAGGGACGAGGTGATCGCCTTCATGCGCCAGGAAGCGATCCACGGCGGCGCCCACAAGCCGCTGATCGAGCATTTCCTGAGCCACGGCATGGATATCCGCGACGGCGTGGCGAAGACCCAGCGGCTGATCGATTTCCTGTTCGGCGATCCGGCGCGGATCTTCGGCCTGCTGCCCGCCCGGGGAAAAAGGCTGGCGCGCTGGTGGCTCGGCACGAGGGTCGGCGTCATCGCCGCCGGCGAGCATTTCACCTGTATCCTGGGGCGGTTCATCCTGGAGAACCGGGAGATCGACGCGCTGGACCACGATGCCGTCATGATGGACTTGCTGCGCTGGCACGGCGCCGAAGAGGTCGAGCATCGCGCCGTCGCCTTGGAACTCTATCAGCATCTGACCGGGGCGCCGCTGACCAACCGGCTGCTGGTCATGGGCTTCGTCGTTCCCCTGCTCACCTGGTATTGGATCGAATCGACCCGCTACCTGATGGCGCAGGACCCGGATCTCGCGGAAAAACCCGGCTTCTTCGCCGAATGGCGGAAGGCGGCCGGGCGGAACCTGATCCCGTCCGCGCGCACCCTGCTGGGCGGGAGCTGGCGCTTCCTGCGGCCGGGCTACAATCCGGCCAATGAAGCCGATACGGCGATAGCTTTGGATTATCTCGCAGCCTCACCAGCGGTACGCTGAGCGCGGCACCAAAAGGAGCCCGACCCATGACCCTCTGCCCCATCGCCCTCGCCGTCACCTGCAAGCGCTGCCCGGCCTTCGCCGTCTGCCCGGCCAAGAGCATCCTGGGCGACCAGAAGAGACCGGCCCCCGAGACCAAGGAACCGCCCAAGGCCTGACATGGCGGCTGAACTCGACGGCTTCGACAGCGAGAGCCTGACGCTGGACGGCGCCGCGCGCGAGGTCTTCATCCGCGGCACGGGGCCGGCGGTCGTCGTGGTCGCCGAAGTGCCCGGCATCACGCCGGCCGTGGCCCGCCTGGCGCGGACGGTGGCCGACGCCGGCTTCCGGGTCTATATGCCCCAGCTGTTCGGCGTTCCGGGGGCTGAGATGACCGCGGCCGCCATCGCCCGCACCATGGCCCATGTCTGCATCAGCCGGGAATTCCATGTCCTGGCCGCCGACCATTCGAGCCCGGTGGTCGACTGGCTGCGGGCACTGGCCCGTCATGCCCACGGCATCTGCGGCGGGCCGGGGGTCGGTTTCATCGGCATGTGCCTGACGGGCAATTTCGGCATCGCCATGATGCTGGACGCACCGGTGATCGCCCCCGTGCTGTGCCAGCCGTCGCTGCCGATCGGCCTGCTGCCCTGCCAGCGGCGCGGCCTTCACGCCTCGCCCGCCGAACTGGCCGCGGCCCACGACAAGATCGAGCACGAGGGTGCCCGCCTGCTGGGGCTTCGCTTCATCCAGGATTTCATGTCGCCGCCGGCCCGCTTCGAGCGGCTGCGGCAGGAATTCGGCGACGCCTTCGAGGCGATCGAGATCGATGCGCGTCACGCCCGGCCGGGCACCGGCATACCGGCCCACAGCCCGCTGACCACCCATCTGATCGACCGCCCGGGCGAGCCCACGCGGGCCGCCCTGGACCGGACCCTCGCCTTTCTGGCGGAACGCCTGACGCCGGCCGCCTGAAGCGGCCGGCCATTAATGAGCGGTGGTGCGCCGCACCGCGTCGGCCAGGATGAGGCGCAGGTCGTCACCACTGCCCGGGCCATCGATCACGCCCGCGATGCGCCGCCGCGAGCCTTGAGGCGGCAGGCCTTCCGGCCGGCCGCGACCGAGCATGACGACGGGCGCGCGCGACCCGAGGCGGGCCGCCCCGTCGATCATCGCCGAAGAGGACCAGCCCCGCAGATCGGCATCGACGATGATGAGATCCGGCCGCTGCAGCAAAACCTGACGCATACCGGCGTAGGCATCATAGGCCCCAGCCACGCCATAGCCCCACGAAGAAATCAATGCCGAGAGACTGGCCCGCCGCTCGACATCGCTATCGACGATGAGGACTCTCGGCCCGCCGAAATCTGCTGTCGCAGTGAGATGATCCACTATTCCCCTTTCCACTTCCGCGCCGACTTCGACGTCGGCCCTGCCGGAACCCGGAGCAACGGCGGGACGGAAATCATTGCGCCACCAGCCCCGGCCCTGAGCCTTCTTCAATATGGGGCCTGACCGGCGCGATATAGTCCTCCGGAAAGGACCATTTCGCAAGACGAGTGGCAGGAACGGTACCGGAACGGGTCAGATGGTGCACAGGCCCATGGCGCATCGCGATACCGCGAGTGCGCCATGCCCCGCCTTGGCCGATCAGGCGAACTGATTCCGCGCCAGCGCGGTGGTGACCATGTTCAGCAGTTCGCGGGGCGAGCCTTCGGCGTCGACCACACCGGCGATTCGCCGGCGCAGGGCACGCACGCTACTGTCGGGTTCGCGCGCCCCGAGGACGAGCACAGCCGCGCGTGAGCCGAGGCGCGCCGCCCCCTCGATCACGGTGGAGGTCGACCAGCCCAGGAGGCCGTCGTCGACGATGATGAGATCGGGGCGTTCAAGCAGAACCTGGCGCATCCCGGAATAGCCGTCGTAGGCAGACCTGGTGTCGTAGCCCCAGCCGGCCAGTTGCGACTGGATGGCTGCCCGGCGCGACGCGTCGTGATCGACAATCAGGATCTTGCCGGCAGGCTCGCCAGTATAGGGTGAAAAGTAGCTTGCCATGTTCATCCCCCCGTTCTGCGGATCGTGGGCGGATCGGGCTTTACCGTCTCGGCGGCAATCCCCGTTCGCCCGTTGGCGATCTCGTTCTCATGCAGGCAGAAGGTCGCCCAGGCGCCTGACCGACACCTGACGGACCGCCACCCTGCCGGGCAGGTAGCACCATTTCCGGTCGAATCCCATAAGGCGGCAATCAGCCGCCGTTCGGCGGAAGCGCGCCATCCACCTCCTGAAAGGCCAGCAGCCGGGGACACGGTCTTCGTGCCGCCCTTCGTGAATTTCCGCTGGTGGAATCCGGCGGATGCGCCGGCCCGGGTGCTCTTCCTCTACAGCCCCGGCGGTTTCGAGGATTTCTTCCGCGAGGTAGCCGAGGCGGTGGCGCCCCGGGCGGCGCGCCTCCACGACTATGAGCAGACCCTCGCCACCATCACCGCCCTGCACGACCGCTACGGCATGGTCCGGCAGGGCGGCTGATCGCGCTTCAGCCCGCCTTGGCGGCGAGGCGCCACTTGTGCAGCAGGGGCTCGGTATAGCCGCTCGGCTGTTCCCTTCCCTTGAAGACGAGGTCGGTCGCCGCCCGATAGGCGACGCCGTCATAAGCGGGCGCCATCGGCCTATAGGCGGGGTCTCCGGCGTTCTGGCCGTCGACGACCACCGCCATGCGGCGGAAGGTCTCCGTCACCTGAGCCTCGGTCACGATGCCGTGATGCAGCCAATTGGCCATGTGCTGGCTCGAGATGCGGAGCGTTGCACGGTCTTCCATCAGGCCGATGTCGTGGATATCCGGCACCTTGGAACAGCCGACGCCCTGGTCGATCCAGCGCACGACATAGCCGAGGATGCCCTGGGCATTGTTGTCCAGCTCGGCCTGCACCTCTTCGGGCGACCAATTGGTGTCGGCGGCGACCGGGATGGTCAGCAGGTCGGCGGTCAGGTCCGCCGTCTGGCCTTCGAGCCCGGCCTGGATCGCGGCGACGTCGACCGCGTGGTAATGCAGGGCGTGCAGCGTCGCCGCGGTCGGTGACGGCACCCAGGCGGTATTGGCGCCGGCCTTGGGATGGGCGATCTTCTGCGCCAGCATATCCGCCATGAGATCGGGCATGGCCCACATGCCCTTGCCGATCTGCGCCTTGCCGCGCAGCCCGCAGGCGAGCCCGGTCAGCACATTGCTGCGCTCATAGGCGGTGATCCATTTGCTCGATTTCATGGCGCCCTTGCGCACCATGGGACCCGCTTCCATCGAGGTGTGGATCTCGTCGCCGGTGCGGTCGAGGAAACCCGTGTTGATGAAGGCGACGCGATGTTTCGCCGCCTCGATGCAGGCGGCGAGGTTCAGGGTCGTGCGGCGTTCCTCGTCCATGATGCCGAGCTTCACCGTGTAACGTGGCAGGCCCGCCAGGTCCTCGGCCCGGGCGAAGAGTTCGTCGGCGAAGCCGACTTCCGCCGGCCCGTGCATCTTCGGCTTCACGATATAGACCGAGCCGGTGCGGGAATTGCGGAATTTGCCGTCGCCCAGCAGGTCGTGCTTGGCGATGGTGACCGTGATGGCGGCATCCATGATGCCTTCCGGGATCTCGGAACCGTCTTCCAGCAGCACGGCCGGATTGGTCATGAGATGGCCGACGTTCCGCACGAACATGAGCGAGCGGCCGTGCAGCGTCAGCGCCGAACCGTCCGCCGCGGTATAGACACGGTCCGGGTTCATGGCGCGGGTGAAGGTGCGGCCGCCCTTGGTCACTTCCTCCGTGAGGTCGCCCTTCATCAGGCCGAGCCAGTGGCGATAGACCACGACCTTGTCTTCGGCGTCGACCGCGGCGACCGAATCCTCGCAGTCCATGATCGTGGTCAGCGCCGCCTCGACCAGGAGGTCTTTGACGCCGGCCGCATCGGTCTTGCCGATCGGGTGGCTGCGGTCGATCTGGATCTCGACATGGAGGCCGTGATTGGCCAGCAGGATGCCGGTCGGTGCCGCCGCCGAGCCGGTATAGCCCTTGAACTGGGCGGGAGACGCCAGGCCCGCACTGCCGCCGCCGATCAGATGCACCACAAGGGCACCGTCCTTCACGGCATAGCCGGCCGCGAGCTTGTGCGAGACGCCGGCCAGTGGTGCTGCCTGATCCAGGAAATCGCGGGCGAAGGCGATCACCCGGTCGCCCCGATGGGGGTTGTAGCCCTGGCCCTTCTCGGCGCCGCCGCCCTCGGGGATCGCATCGGTGCCATAGAGCGCGTCGTAGAGGCTGCCCCAGCGCGCATTGGCGGCATTGAGGGCATAGCGCGCGTTCATCACCGGCACGACGAGCTGCGGCCCGGCCTGGGACGAAATCTCGCTGTCGATGCCGCTCGTCTCGATCGTGAAGGGCGCCGGCGCCGGCACCAGATAGCCGATTTCGGTGAGGAAGGCGCGATAGGCGGCGGGATCGCCGGCCCCGTTCGCCTTGTGCCAGGCGTCGATCTTCGCCTGCATCGCGTCCCGCGTCGCCAGCAGGGCGCGGTTCTTGGGGGCGAGATCATGCACCATGGCATCGAAGCCGGCCCAGAAGGCGGCGATGTCGATGCCGGTGCCGGGCAGGGCCTCGGTTTCCAGGAAGGCGGCGAGATCGGCCGAGACCTGGAGGCGATGGCGGGCGACGCGCGCGGTCATGGCGACCCCCGCCTCAGGCGCCCAGCGCGGCGATGCCGGCCTTGGCGATCTGGGCATCCTCGACCGACTTGACGCCGGAGACGCCGACCGCGCCGACATGCTGGCCGTCGACCACCACCGGAACGCCGCCCTCCAGCGTCGCCTGGACGACCGGGACCGAAAGGAAGGAGACGCGGCCGCCGTTGATCATGTCTTCGTAGATCTTGCTCTCGCGCCGGCCGAGGGCCGAGGTGCGGGCCTTTTCCATGGCGATATAGGCGCTGATCGGCGGGCAGTCGTCGAGCCGGGCGAGGCCGAGCACATGGCCGCCGTCGTCGACCACGGCGATGGTCACCGCCCAGCCGTTCTTCACAGCCTCCGCCCGCGCCGCGGCCAGGATCGCGTCGACGTCTTCGAGGGTGAGAACGGGCTTGGTCTTCATGGTGAATCTCCGACAGGCTGATCCCGGCACCTTACGAAGGGGGCGCCCCGCCGTCCACCGGCGCCGGCTGGAAGCAGTCTTCGGGCTTTCACGAATAATCGGCGCCGATACGCGACCACGGCAGGGTCACCGGCAGCCCGTCGACGGAAAGATGGCGGGCCTCGATGTGATAGGCCCGGGCCAGATTTTCGTCGTTCAGCACCGCGGCCGCCGGCCCGTCGGCCAGTACCCGGCCTTCGTGCAGCAGCACCAGCCGGTCGCAGTAGCGCGCCGCCAGGGTGAGGTCGTGCAGCACGACGACGACGCCGGCACCGCGCAGCGCCGCCGCCTGCAAGAGTTCCATCGTATGGAGCTGGTGATAGGGATCGAGGGCGGCGACCGGCTCGTCCGCCAGCAGCATCTCTGCCTCGACGGCCAGGGCGCGGGCGAGCAGCAGCCGGGTGCGTTCACCGCCAGAGAGCGTGTCGAAGCGCCGCCCCGCCAGGGCGGTGGTCTCGGTCGCGGCCAGTGCCGCGGCGACGGCGGCGCGATCGGCCGCACTCTCCCCCGCCAGGGGGCGGCGATGGGGCAGGCGGCCCAGCATGACCAGCCGGTCGCCCCGGATCGGCCAATAGGCGTCGGCCTCCTGGGCGAGATAGGCGAGGCGGCGGGCGAGCCTGGGCCGGCCGATCTGGCCGAGGCTCATGCCGTCGTAGGCAACCGTGCCGCGATCGGGTGCGACCAGCCCGGCCAGGCTGCGCAGGAGCGTGGTCTTGCCCGCGCCATTGGGCCCGATCAGGCCGAGCACTTCGCCCGGCCGGCAGGTGAGCGAGACCTCCTGCAGGATCGCCTCGCCGCCCATGGTGACGGCGATGCCCTGTGCCTCGATCCTCATGCCCCCTCCCGCCGCAGGCGATAGATGAGGGAGAACAGGAAGGGCGCGCCGATCAGGGCGGTGACCACGCCGAGCTTGAGTTCCGGCCGGATCCCGATCAGGCGGACGCCGAGATCGGCGGCGAGCAGCAGGGCCGCCCCGCCGAGCCCCGAAACGAAGAGGAGCCGCCCCGGCCGGTGCCCGACCAGGGGCCGCAGCACATGGGGCACGACGAGGCCGATGAAGCCGATCGCCCCGGTCACCGCCACCGCCGCCCCGACCGAGAGCGCGGTGCCGCCGATCAGCATCAGGCGGAGCCGCTTCAGGTCGAAGCCGAGACTCGCCGCGGTATCGTCGCCGAGCGAGAGCCCGTCCAGCGCCCGCGCACCCGAGAGCAGCAGGAGCCAGCCCGCCGCCATGAGGGGCAGCGCCAGCAGGACATGCTCCGTACTGCGGTCGGTGAGCGAGCCGAGCAGCCAGAAGGTGATCTCCACCACCGCATAGGGGTTGGGCGAGAGATTGAGGGCGAGGGCGGTGAGTGCCCCCGAAAAGGCGCTGATCGCGACCCCGGCCAGGATCAGCGTCGTCGTCCCCGCGCCGCGCCCGACCAGGGCATAGAGCAGCAGCGTCGCCAGAAAGGCGCCGGTGATGCCGCCCAGCGGCAGGGCCAGGGTGAAGGCCCCGGCCAAGCCCGAATAGAACACGGTGACGGCGCCGAGCGCCGCCGCCCCGGAAATGCCGATCACGCCGGGCTCCGCCAGGGGATTGCGCAGCAGCCCCTGAAGGGCGGCGCCTGCGAGGCCGAGGGTGAAGCCGGTCATGGCGCCGAGCAGGGCGCGCGGCAGGCGGAGGTCGGCCAGGATCAGGGCCGGCAGCGTCTCCCGCCCGGCCAACAGGTCGCTCGCCGCCGCCCCCACGTCGAAGGGGGCATAGCCGACCGCCGCCGACGCCGCCATCAGCAGGAGGACGAGCCCCGAGAGCCCGCCGATCACCAGGGGCAGCGGCGGTTCGAAGCCGCGGCTCAAGGTGCCGCCTCCATCGCCCGCGCCGCCGTCGCCAGCGCCGCCACAGCATCGGCCACCGCCGGCCCGGCACAGGTCCACAACCGGGAGGGCAGGCCGATCGCTTGCATCCGATAGGGCAGGTGGCGCAGCACCGGATGGCGCAGCACGTCATAGGCCAGGGCGGGACGAGGCGATTCCTCCTCGTCCAGGATGATGAAATCGGGCTTGGCCAGGACCAGGGCTTCCAAGGGCAGTTCCCGATAGGGGGCGAGCGCCGGATCCGCCCCCAGGTTGACGAGGCCGGCCCGCGTCATCACCGAATCGACGAGCGAGCCCTGGCCGACGGTATAGCCGTTCGGCCGCAGCACCAGCCCTTTCAGCGGATGGGGCGCCGGCACCGCCGCCGCCAGCCGCGCGTCGAAATCGGCGACCAGGGCCTCCCCCTTCGCCACCTCGCCGAGCAGCCCGGCAACGGCGCGGATCTGCGCCCGGACCGCGTCCAGTGTGGCCGGCGAGTCGAGCTCGACCACCCGGAGCCCGACCTGTTTCAACAGGGCGACCGTGGCCTGGCTGGTATAGCGCCCGGCCAGCACCAGGTCGGGATCGGCGGCCAGGATCTCTTCCGCCAGGCCGTGGTTGACCGGCACCGTGGCGGCCAGGGCGGCGACATTGGAACCGGCCGGATCACGGGCGAGATAGCTCACCGAACGGATGTGATCCCGTTCGGCGAGCTGCAGCACCAATTCGTCGGCGCAGAGGTTCATCGAGACGACCCGCTGCGGCGCCGCCAGGGCGGGCGCCGCCGTCAGGAGAAGGATCGCCGCGACGAGCCAGCGCGCCATGGCGGCCTCAGAAGCTCGCCTTCACGCCGGCGATCGCGGTCCGCCCGTTCTCGCCGTAGGAATAGACTTCCTCATATTCCTCGTCGAACAGGTTCTCGACCCTTCCGTAGAGCTGGACGCTCTCGGTCAGGTCGTAGGAGGCAGCCAGGTTGACCAGCGTATAGCTGTCCATGGCGACCGCGACCGGGCTCCAGAAACCGTCGAAGGCGCGGTCCTTGAAGGCACCGTTGTAGACGACGCCGAGATCGACCGAGGCCTTGCCGCCCAGGAAGCGATAGGCGACGTCCAGGCTGCCGCCATTGCCGGGGCGGCGGGTGAGCTGCTGGTCGTTCGGGTCGCGCGTCGTCATATGGGTGAAGGTACCGGTCACCGTGAGGTTCCGTACCGGCTCGATCGAGGCTTCGAGCTCGATCCCCTCGGCGCGCGAGGTGCCGGCCAGATTGATCGGCATGATACCGCCACCGGACGCCGCCCCGCTGGAGATCAGATTCTCGGTCACCTGGCGGAAATAGGTGAGGCCCAGGTGGGCCTTGCCGTTCAGGAAGCCCTGCTCGACGCCGGCATCCCAGCCGCGCCCCTTCTGCGGCTCGAGATCCGGATTGCCGCGGAAGGTGCCATAGAAGCCATAGAGCTGGGTGATCGTCGGGTCCTTCACCCCGGTGCCGTAGGAGGTGTGGAACTTGGTATCGGTCGAGGTTACGTAATAGGCCGCGGTCAGGCGGTAGGTGGTCGAATCCGCGAAAGTGTCGTTCCAGTCGTGGCGCAGGGCGCCGGTCAGGCTGAGGTCCTCGAACAGGCCGAGCTGATATTGGCCGACCAGGCTCGACTGGCCGATGTCCTTGTCGAGGTCGGTGCCGAAGATCCCGGGCGAGAAGATGCGCATCTCGTCGTCCCGGTGCTCGGCCGCCAGCGTGATCTGATGGGTGGCATCGGCGAATTCGGGCGTCTCGAAGGAATAGTCGCCCTGATAGTCGTATTTCACCGCCGTGCCGCGGGCGGTATAGGTCACCAGGCCATCCTGGGCGTTGTCGAAACTGTCGTTGTCGTTGTTGAAGTAACTGACACCGAGGCGGTTGGTGAAATGGCCGTCGAACAGGGAGAAGCGGGCCTGGCCGCGGGTGAAGAATTCCTTGCCGCGGTCGCCGGTCTGATCGTCCACCAGGGTCTGCAGGTTGGTCGCGGGATCGACCACCGTCGCCATGTCGCCCTCGCGGCGGAATTCGGTCTCGCGCACGACGACGTCGAAGCCGAGATTGGGCAGCGGGTCGAGGCCGAGTTTGGCGTAGGTGGTGCCGTTCCGGTAGCTGTCGTCTTCCGAATTGCCGCGCCACTTGGCGGCGACCGAGGTGCCGCTGGTGACGTAACCCGAAGCGCCCACCAGGAAGTTGTACTGTTCGCCGCCGCCCGAGACCGAGACGTTGCCGGCCCCGGTATTGTCGCTGCCGCCTTCGGCGCTGATGGTCAGGCGCGGCTTGCCCGCCCCCTTGCGCGTCACGATATTGACCACGCCGCCGACCGCGTCCGAACCGTAGAGCGCGCTCTGCGGCCCGCGCAGCACTTCGATCCGCTCGATATCCTGGGTCAGCAGGTGACCGAAGTCGAAGGCGGAATTGCCGGCCGGATTGTTGACCGGCACGCCGTCGATCATGACCAGGGTCTGGTTCGCTTCGGCGCCCCGGAGCGAGACGCCGGTCAGATTGCCGACCGGGCCCGAACGGTTGACCGAGACGCCGGGAATGAGACGTAGCGCGTCCGCAAGAATGCGGATCTGCTTCTGCTCCAGTTCTTCGGCGGTGATCACGGTGACGGCACTGCCGACCGCGGTCAGCGGCGTTTCGTCCCCGCGGTTGGCGGTGACCGAGACCAGGGGCAGTTCGACCGTCTCTTCACCCCGCGCGGGAAGGGCGGCGGCCAAGGCCGTCAGGGAGACGGCGACGATCGAAGGAAGTGTGCTGCGCGACATCGACTACAACCTCTGCCAGGCCGGTGATCCGGCCGTTGACGACGACGGACGCAGGCCGCCGTTCCGCAGAGGAAAGCTCGGGCGGGAAGCGCGGCACACGTCCATGACGCATCACCGCAGCGGTTCTCCCGCACCGCCAGCTCCTCCGGCTGTCGGTAGAGTGATGCCCCTGGCGGCAGGTCTCCTGGCTCGCGGGTGATCGTCGCGCACCGTCTTCCCGGCCGAAGCCAGTGACTTTTGGTGCCGACTAACCGCTCACAGTTGCGGGGACAGCCACGGCAGACCGCGCAGACGCGGCTTCCGTGTTCCCTTTTAATCCAGGCCCCCGCAGGGGCCCGTCATGGAACCGTCAAGGCAGGCGCAATCTGGGCAAGGGGGGCGCAGCCGTCAAGCGTGATTTCGCAGCGCGGCGAGGCTTCGCCAATGTCTCGGCGGCCAGCGGCGGAAGGTCCGGCGCAGGAAGAGGCGCAGGCGATAGAGCAGCGGCACCCGCGGGCCGGGACGGTTGTCCTTCTCCTCCCGTTCCTCGAGCAGCATGACGGCGATCCCCATCTGCACGCTGCCGAATGTGAGACCGGTCGCGAAGGTCAGGGCGAAGCCGGCGATCCAGCCGTCCGGCGAATGAAACACCAGATGCCCCATGCCGCCGATGTCGAAGGCCAGGATGGCACCGATGAAGACGAAGGCCGCGGCGAAGCCCTGGGCCGCGTTGACGGCCAGCAGGGCGACCAGCGGCGGCCATTTCTCCATACGCTTGCGCATCCACTTCATGGGCCGGCCCATCCTTTTCGGCCACCATTCTCCGGCGCCGGACCGGGATATGGCAAGGCGCAATGCCGTTGACGGCGGCTGCGCCAGCCCGGACACTGTCATGACAAAAAATCAGCAAACCAGGAAACGTCCGTGACCGACATTGCGTCCCCCTTCACGCTGCCCTGCGGCCTCGTCCTGAAGAACCGGCTGGCCAAGGCCGCCATGACCGAGGGGCTGGCCGATGCCCGGAACCGGGCGACCCCGGCGCTGGCAGCGCTCTATGCCCGTTTCGCGCAAGGGGGACCTGGCCTGCTGATCACCGGCAACATGCAGGTCGACCCCGATCACCTGGAACGGGCGGGCAATGTCGTGGTGGCGCCGGGGATCGACGCCGCCGCGGTCGAGGGCCTGCGGGCGCTGGCCGCCGCCGCCTCGGCCAAGGACACCAAGGTGATCGCCCAGATCAGCCATGCCGGGCGGCAGACGCCGATCACCGTGAACAAGACACCCCAGGCCCCCTCGCCCATCGCCCTGCCCCTGCCGGGGCGCCAGTTCGGCAAGCCCCGCGCCCTGACGGAGGCGGAGATCCTGGCCCTGGTCGAGCGCTTCGTCTTCGCCGCCCTGACGCTCCGCGACACCGGCTTCCACGGCGTGCAGATCCACGGCGCCCATGGCTATCTGATCAGCGAATTCCTCAGCCCCCGCTCGAACCAGCGGCAAGACCGCTGGGGCGGCACGCTGGAGAACCGGGCGCGCCTGCTGCTCGACGTGGTGCGGGCGGTGAAATCCGCCGTCGGACCGGGCTTCGCCGTGGGCGTCAAACTGAATTCGGCCGATTTCATGAAGGGCGGCTTCGGCGACGACGAAGCGGTCACCGTCGCCCGCTGGCTGGAGGCGGAGGGGATCGACTTCCTCGAAATCTCCGGCGGCTCCTATGAGCGGCCGATGATGATGGGCAACGAGTCGATGTCGACCGATGCCGCCGCCAACCAGGCCCGGCGCGCCTCGACGATCGCCCGCGAAGCCTATTTCATGGACTATGCGGCCACCATGCGCGCCGCCGTGAAGACGCCCCTCATGGTGACCGGCGGCTTCCGCAGCCGGGCCGCCATGGATGCGGCATTGGCCTCCGGCGCCTGCGACCTGGTCGGCCTGGGCCGCCCCCTCTGCGTCGAGCCGGCGAGCCCGCAGGAACTGCTGGAGGGCAGGCGCGCCAAGCTCGACGACTGGGAAGACCGGCTCCGCGTCGGCCCGGGCCGCTGGCTCGGCCCGGCCTCGCCGATCGACATCGTGAAGCTGCTGAACGGCTTCGGCGTGCAGGGCTGGTTCTGCCTCCAACTCAAGGAACTGGCGGCCGGCCGCGAGCCGGATACCGGCCTCGGCGTGCTGCGCGCCTTCCTTCGCTACCAGTCCCAGGAGGCGGCGGCGGCGAAGGCCATGCACACCGCCCGCAGGGCGGCTTAGGGGCCATGCACACCGCCCGCAAGGCGGCGTAGGAGGAAGCCCACGCCGCCCGCAGGGTGGCCTAGCTGTAAGCCACCTCGGTCATCATGCCGGTCGCCATATGCAGCAGGTTGTGGCAGTGGAACAGCCAGCGTCCCGCATTGTCGGCATCGAAGGCGATGGTGACCGACTGGCCGATCGGCACCAGCACGGTATCGCGCATCGCCCCGGCGAGCTTCTGGCCGCCGATCGCGACGACGGCGAAATGGTGGCCGTGCAGATGCATCGGATGGGCCATCTCGCTCTCGTTCGCGATCTCGACCTGGACGCGGGCCCCCGGGGTCACCTTGATCGGGTCGCGGTCGGCCCAGCTCCGCCCGTCGATGGTCCAGACATAGGGCATCATGCTGCCGGTCAGGCGGATACGCCGGGTGATGTCCGGCGCCTTCTCCGCCAGCGGCGTGGCGGCGCGGAGCTTTTCCTCGAGCGAGAGGTCGGCCGGGGGCACCGCCGTCTCCGCCATGCCGGCGACCTTGGCAACGGTGGCGCCGGGGCTGGCCAGGACGATGCCGGTGCGCGCCCGGTCCCCCTCGCGCTGGACCAGGACCGGGAAGGCGCCGCCTTCGGCCGGCAGGCTCAGGACGATGTCGACCCGCTGGCCCTGGGCGAAGGGCAAGCGCGAGACCATCACGGGCACCACGGGATTGCCGTCGACCGCGACCACGCTGCCGGTCAGCGCGCCGAGGTCGAGCCAATAGGCGGTCGCGGCCGAACCGTTGATCAGCCGCAGCAGCACCCGCCCGCCCTTCTCGACCTTGACCACCTCGGGATCGTCCAGGGTGCGGTCGTTGGCCAGATAGGCGTCGAATTCGATGTCGTTCAGGTCGCCGCCGGCACCGTGGTTCATGCCGGGCATGGCGCCCATGCCCGGCATCGCCGAATGGTCCATGCCCGGCATCGACATGTCCATGCCGTGGCTCATCATGCCCTGGCCGAGGCCGGCGAGCAGTTCTTCCGGCGCCTTGAAGCTGAAATCATGCAGCAGGACGGTGACTTCCTGCCGGTCCTCCGCCTGGTCTTCCGGCCGGCGCACGATCAGGGGTGCCGCCAGCAGGCGCATTTCCTGGAGCCCGTGATGCGAATGCATCCAATGGGTGCCGGGACGGGGCGCGAAGTCGTAGTCCACGGCGGCGCCATCGGCGATCGGCGTGGCATAGCCGGTGTCGGTCACGCCGTCCTGGGCGGCCGGCGGGGTCTGGCCGTGCCAGTGGATGATGGTGGGGGCGCCGATCCGGTTGTTCAGGCGGAGCGAGAAACGCTCGCCCGGATCGAGGAAAAGGCCGGATCTGCCGTCGGCTTGGCGAAGGCCCAGCACATCGGCCGACCGCCCCTTCACCTCGATGGTGCGGCGTTCGGCGGTCAGGGTGAAGCGGGGCGTTTCGGCGTGCGAATAGCGGTAGGCGACGGGCAGGATGGCAGCCGCCGCAGCCGAGGCGACGAAGCCCCGGCGGGTGAGACGAAGGGTCATGGCAAGACTTTCGACCGAGGGGAACCGGAAGGATTCGAATCACTCAGGCGACAAGACGGGGCGGCCGGTCGGGTGGCGCGGTGGCGGTGCCGGCCAGGGGCACCGCCCAGGCCGGACGGAAGGCGACGGCAGCGGCGGCCCGGCGCCCCGGCAGGCCGACGCCGGACGGCCCCGGCACCGCGGCGAACATCAGGCAGGCGGTACCCAGGCAACAGCCGAGCGGGCGGGCCTTGTCCGCCCCATGATCGGGACAGGGCGCCGACGGCGCAGCCATGGCGACCTGGACCATCGCCGGCGCCGGCGCCGCCGCGGCCGGCACCACCGAGACCGCGGCCAGGACGACACAGGCGACCAACGCCAGCAGCGCGGCGAAATGCCGGCCGGCCCGTCGGAGCATCGCTGTCCATGCGGTCGAAGTCATGCCCCAGGATCTTTGTCCTCCGCCGCCCGAGTGCAAGCCCCATCGACGCGGCGCGACGAAAAAACACGGATCCCGCGAAATATTGACCCAGCGCAAAGTCGCGCCGCGCGAAAAGTCCGATAAAGATCTTGCCCGCGTTGATGGGCAGTGATGACAGGAGGCTCCCATGAATGTGCGGACTCTTCTGACACGGGGCGGGATGCCGATGGCGACCGCCCGCGATGCCAATCCGTTCCGTGCCCTGCAGCGCGAAATGGAACGCCTGTTCAACGATTTCGCCGTCGACATGACGCCGATGGCGATGATGACGGAAGTAATGCCCAAGCTCGACGTGACCGAAACCGCGGACGCGATCAAGGTGACGGCCGAACTCCCGGGCCTCGAAGAGAAGGACGTGGAAATCACCCTGGCGAACGACATGCTGACCATCCGGGGTGAGAAGAACGTGGAACATGAAGACAAGGGCGAAACCCGCCATGTGGTCGAACGGGCCACCGGCACTTTCGCCCGGGCTATCCAGGTGCCGGCCGGCATGGATCCGGCGGCGGTCAAGGCGACCATGGACAAGGGCGTGTTGACCGTGACGATGCCGAAACCGGCGGCCGCACCTGCGGCCCAGAAGATCGAAGTGACGCGCGCCGCCTGAAAATGGTCGCGTGAAACGACCAAGTCCTGGTCGCGGCGCACGCGAAGGGCGATCGGCCTCTCCCCTCCCCCCGGGCCGGTCGCCCTTTTTTTGCCGAAAATTCGCCAGATGGCCTGTAAGCCGGGTTCTGTGACGGCGGTTGCCCGCCGACGGTGACCATTCCTCTAGGACGGCGATTGCTCGCCGTCTCGAGCGACCGACCCGGGCGACGGACCGGAAACAGGTCCTGCCGGCAAAGCCGGCGTGCCGCCCCTATTTGGTCTTGCTCCCGGTGGGGTTTACCGTGCCGCTCCTGTTGCCAGGAACGCGGTGCGCTCTTACCGCACCCTTTCACCCTTGCCGGCCGGCCGGGTTCGCACCCGGCGTTCCGGCGGTCTGCTCTCTGTGGCACTGTCCCTGGGGTCGCCCCCGCCGGGCGTTACCCGGCACCGCATTTCCGTGGAGCCCGGACTTTCCTCCCCCGCTTGCGCGGCGGCGGTCACCCGGCCATCTGGCGGCTCAGGCTCTAGCGGTTTCCGTCAGGCTGCGCAAGAGGCGGGCGAGGCGGCCGCGGGTCTCGGCGTCGGCGATGCCGTCGACCGACGACTGGCGCCAGTGGCGCTGGAAGGCGGTGACGACGTCGCGCGTCTCCGGCCCGAACTTGCCGTCGACCCGGAGCGCGTAGCCGAAGGCGGCGAGATCGGCCTGGAGGCGGGACACCAGCAGGCCCGATTCGCCGAAGCCGAGCCTGCCGTCCGCCACCGGATCGGCACCGCCGACCCAGGCCCCCACGCCCTGTTCGGCGAGCCAGCGCCAGTCGAAGAATTCGCCCGGGTCTGTCTTGCGGCTGGGCGCCGAATCAGAATGGCCGATGACGTCGAAAGGGGCGATCGCATGGCGCGCCACGATGTCCCTGCCGAGCGCCGCCAGCGCCACCATCTGGGGCCGGGGAAAGGGCCGGTAGCCCCATTCGTGGCCCGGGTTGACCAGCTCGATGCCGATCGAGCGGTGATTGACCCGCTCGAAACCGCGCCAAGCGCCGAGCCCGGCGTGCCAGGCCCGCATCGCCTCGTCGACCAGGCGGAAGACCGTGCCGTCCTCCTCGATCAGGTAATGGGCGGAAACCTTGGCGGCGGGATCGCACAGGCGCTCGAGCGCGGCCACCCCACTGAGCATCCCCGTATAATGGATCATCAGGATGGAGACGGGCGCGCCGTCCCGGCCGTCGAAATTGGGCGACGGGCGATCGACGACTCCGCTCATGTCGCGACCCCGACGGGCCGACCTTCGCGCAGCATGATGATGGCGACCCCGATCAACGTCATGACGCTGCCTGCAATCATCCGCGTGGTCAAAGTGTCGTTCAAGAGAGTGACCCCGAACAGGATGCCGAGCACGGGCGAGAGCAGCATCATCGGCGCCGTCAGGCTGACCGGATAGCGCTGCAACAGCCGGTAGTTGCCGACATGGGCGATGAGTGAGGAACCGAACACGGTGTAGAGCACGGCGGCCCAGGCGAGCGTGCTGGCCTCCGCGATCGCCTGCCCCTGTCCCTGCTCGAAGAGGAGGGAGAAGACCAGCATGGAAGGCCCCGTGATCAGGCCCATCCAGCCCTGCAGGGCGAAGGCGCCGACCCCGCGCAGTTGGCGCATGATGATCATGGCGACCGCCATCGAGAAGGCGGCGGCGACGCAGAGCAGCAGCCCGTCGCCATAGGTCAGCACGCGGGGATCGAAGCCGATCAACGCGACCCCGGCGAAGGCAAGCACGATCCCGGAAATGCGCCGCCAGCGGATCGTCTCCTTCAGGATCAGCACGCCCAGGATCGTCGCGAAAGGAATGTTGAGCTGGATCGCCACCGCGGCCGACGAAACGTCGCCGACCCGGGCGATGCCGACGAAGAGCAGGCCGAAATGACAGATCCCCGCCGTCAGGGCGATCGCCAGCACGGGCCGGATCTGGTCCCGCGGCACCCTCGGGATCAGCGGCGCCAGGACGAGGCCGAGCAGGCAGAAGCGGATCCCGGTCAAGAGCATGGGCGGCAGTTCGCCCACGCCAATCTTGGCGGCGATGAAATTGAACCCCCAGAGCAGGTTGACCAGGAGGACGAGGGCGAGGTCGATCGGCGCCATCCTCGTCACATAGCAGCACGCCTTCCCTGCGACCATTGCGCCTCTTGCATGACGGAGGCTCCGGCGCGACCGAATGAACTTGCCGGGCCCGATGCGGCGCGGCAAAGTCTTGGCTACCACCACCGCTGGAAGAGGCCCGCCATGACCCGCACCTGCCTGGTGTTGCGCCACGTCGCCTTCGAAGACCTGGGCCTGATCGCGCCCCTGCTGGCGGAGCGACATGTCGCCGTCCGCCTGATCGAGGTCGGAGTCGACCCGCTGGAGACGCTGGACGCCGCGGCCGACGACATGGTCATCGTGCTGGGCGGCCCGATCGGCGTCTATGAGGACGACCTCTATCCCTTCCTTCATGCCGAACTGGATTTCATCCGCCGCCGGCTGGCCAGCGGGCGGCCCCTGCTCGGCATCTGCCTCGGCGCGCAGTTGATCGCCGCCGCCGCCGGCGCCGCCGTCTATCCCGGCACGGAAAAGGAAATCGGCTGGGCGCCGGTCACCCTGACCACGGCCGGCCACGCCTCGCCGCTCGCCGCGATCGACGGCGTCGAGGTGCTGCATTGGCACGGCGATACTTTCGACCTGCCGGAGGGTGCCGTCCGCCTGGCCTCGACCGGGCTCACCCTGAATCAGGCCTTCGCGATCGGCGAGTCGGTGCTGGCCCTGCAATTCCATGTCGAAGTCGACCCCGCCCGGATCGAGGGCTGGCTGATCGGCCACCGGGTCGAGCTCGGGGCGGCGCCCAATGTCGCGATCCCGGCGCTCCGGGCCGAGACGCTGCGAGTCGGCGCGCGCGCCGCCGCGGCCGGGCGCAGGGCGATCGCCGGAGCACTCGATTTCATCGGCCTCCGGGCGCCGGAGGCCTAGGGCCGCCCCCTCCTATTGACGCCTGGAGGTGCGACGTCGAAGGTGACCGGATACCGATTCGGCCGCCACACCGCCTTCTTCGAGGACTTGCCTCTTGTCTGCCTTTCCGCCACCGACCCCTCCCGATTCGCCGCGCGGTGGCGGCAATCCCCTGCTCCGCACCATCGTCCGCCATTCGCTGGAAGAACGGCGCCTGCCTTGGATGCGCCTTGTCCTGCTGGTGCTCGTGGCCAGCGTGATCGGCATCGGGGTGGGTGTCGGCGTGGGCGGCCTGTTCTCCCTCCACCCGACCGAGGAGCAGGCGAGCGAGGCGGCGCTCGAGGACGTGACGGCCGAGGACGCCGCCGCCACCGATGCCCCGGTCGAAGCCCCGGCACCCGAGGACATGGCCGACGGCGCCCCCGACCGCCAGGACATCACGGTCGAGAACGGCGACACCCTGGCCTCCATCCTGAACAGCGCCGGCCTGGCCCGCACCGAAGCCTTCGAAGTGGTCGAGACCCTGCGCCCGCTGTTCGACCCGCGCGCCCTCCGCGTCGGCCAGACCATGACCCTCGTGCTGCTGCCCGAGCCGGCCGACGGGGCGGAGGATGGGCCGCGTCTCGCCTCGCTCTCGCTCGATACCGACGTCGACCGTCGGGTCGAACTCACCCGCGGGGCCGACGGCAAGCTGGCCGCGACCGAGGAACGCCAGGACCTGACGGTGACCCTGGCCCGCGTCACCGGCACGATCGACGACAGTCTCTTCGCCTCGGCCGGGCGGGCCGGCCTGCCGCCCACGGTGATCGCCGACCTGATCGCCATGTTCAGCTATGATGTCGACTTCCAGCGCGACATCCAGCCGGGCGACCGTTTCGAGGTGCTGATCGAGAGCCACCGGGACACGGACGGCCGCATCCTGAAATGGGGCGACATCCTGTTCGCCAAACTGACCCTGGGCGACGGGCCGATCCCGATCTATCGCTACGCGCCCGCGGACGACGGCATCCCGGATTTCTTCGATCCCAAGGGCGAGAGCGTGCGCAAAGCCCTGCTGCGCACGCCGATCGACGGCGCGCGCATCTCTTCGGGCTTCGGCCTGCGCCGGCATCCCGTGCTCGGCTATACCAAGATGCACAAGGGGATCGACTTCGCGGCACCCACGGGCACGCCCATCCTGGCCGCGGGTGACGGCGTGATCGGCCTGATCGGCCGGCGCGGTTCCTACGGCAATTACATCCAGCTCCGCCACGACGGCAAATATGCCACCGCCTATGCCCATCTCTCGCGTTTCGCCAAGGGGCTGAAGCCGGGCAGCCGGGTGCGCCAGGGTCAGACCATCGGCTATGTCGGCACCACCGGGCGCTCGACCGGGCCGCATCTCCATTACGAGATCCTGGTCGACGGCTCCCAGGTCAATCCCAAGGGCGTGCGCTTCCAGTCGGGCCGGCGCCTGACCGGCAAGGAACTGGCCGCCTTCACCCGCCGCCGCCACGAGGTCGACGCCCTGCTGGCGACCGCCCCCGTGCTCGCCGCCATGGCCGAGACGCCGCAGGCGGACGCTGGGCACTGAGGCCGTTCAGGCAGCCGCTGGGCGACGGAACAGAAGGGCCAGTTCGGTCCCGTTGACCACCAGCATGTAGGCCGGAAACAGCAGCACGAAGACGGAATCGGTCGCCCAGTCGACCGTCGCCATATTGGCGACGCAGGCGAGGACGGTGAGTACCCAGGGCCGCACCGGTTCCGACTCCGGCTCACGCCAACTCTTGTCGAGGGTGGCGAAGGCCCCGAAAAAATCGACCGCCAGAAAGGCGCAGAGGGCGATCCCGGCATTGCCGGAGAGCAGCCAGACGGCACCGCTGGCCGCCGCCCCCGCCATGCAGACGAGATCGCGCCGGTTCCAGCCCCCGACCCCGAAGGGGATCGTCAGGCCGGCGATCACCACGCATTCGACGCTGAGCGCCGCCGCCATCCAGCCGGACTGACTCGCCCCGGCGGCGAAATAGCTGGCGGTCAGCAGCAGATTGGCCGCCGCCCAGATGAACCAGGTCGCCCGCGACGGCCGGTTTTCCCGGTCACGCAGGATGGCCAGGCAATAGTCGGTGCCCCCGGCCAGGGTCAGCACGGTCGCGGCATAGCCGGCATAATCCCGGAAGGCAGCATCCATCTCGTCCAGCCATCGCGATCCGAACCCGCGCAGGTTGTAGCACGGCTGCGGCAAGCGGGCCATGGCGCCGCGATTGACATTCCGCCGCACTGCCATGATGATCATCATACAAAGAACGGCAGATGCGATGCGCTATTCGACCGACCACAAGGAACGCTCGCGCGAGAAGATCCTGCGCGAGGCTTCGATCCTGCTCCGCGAGCGCGGCGTGGACGGCGTCGGCGTGGCCGAGATCATGGCCAAGGCAGGCATGACCCACGGCGGCTTCTATGCCCATTTCGCCAATCGCGACGCCATGGTGGCCGACGCCCTCTCGGCCGCGCTGGACGCCACCTTCGAGCGTCTGCGCAAGCTCGTCGCGGAGCGCCCGCCGGAAGCCCGCCTGGCCACCCTGGTGCGCGCCTATCTCGGCCGCTATCACCTGGAACATCCAGGCGACGGCTGCTGCTTCGCCGCCCTGGGCAGCGAGATCCACCGCCTGCCGGTCGAGACTCGGCAGATGCTGGGCCGCCACTACCGCCGCCTGGCCGGCCTGCTGGCCGGGGCGCTCGCCGATGCCGGCCGCCGGCGGGAAGAGGCGCCCATGGTGCTCGCCTGCATGGTCGGCACCCTGACCATGGCCCGCGCCGCCGACGATCCCCAGGCCGGCGAACGCCTGCTGGCCGAAGCCCGCCGCCATCTGCTGAGCTGAGTCCGCCCGGCCGACGCCTCCTCGTTTTCTCGCGCCACATTAAATGTCGATCATCATGCAAAGGAATGACCGATGACCCTGGCCGACCATCCGACGATCCGCCGCCTGCAAGAGCGGGCACCGGCGGCACCAACCGCAGCGCTCGGCCAGGACGAGTTGCACGCGCTGGCGCTCGCCTGCGGGGCAGACGATGCCGCCGCCCTCTCGCTCGACAATCCGGCCCTGGCGGGCCAGCGGGCGGATATCCTGCGCTGTTTTCCCGAAACCAGGAGCGTGCTCGCCCTGGTCTGCCGCATGAATGCGGAACCGGTGCGCTCGTCCGTCCGCTCGATCGCCAATGCCGAATTCCACCACGGTTACGACGCGGTGAACCATGCCGCGCGCGCAATCGTACGGCGCCTGCGCGACCGGGGCATCGCCGCCCTCAACACGGTCGCCGCCTTCCCGATGGAGGCGCAGGAATTCCCGGGCAAGACCTGGGTCGTCGGCCACAAGCCGATCGCGGAGGCCGCCGGCCTCGGCCGCATGGGCATCCACCGGAACGTGATCCACCCCCGCTTCGGCAATTTCATCCTGCTCGGCACCGTGCTGGTCGCGGCGGAGATCGAGGAAGAGGCCCAGCCGCTCGACTACAACCCCTGTCTCGGCTGCAATCTCTGCGTCGCCGCCTGTCCCGTGGGCGCCATCGGGCCGGAGGGCGATTTCAACCTGACCGCCTGCTACAGCCACAATTACCGGGAATTCCTCGGCGGCTTCAAATCCTGGGTCGACACGCTGGCGGATTCGCGGAATGCCGAGGATTACAACCGCCGCGTCGCCCCCGGCGAGACCGTCTCGATGTGGCAGAGCCTGGCCTACAAGCCGAATTACAAGGCGGCCTATTGCATCTCGGTCTGCCCCGCGGGGGAGGAAGTGATCGGCCCCTATCTGGCCGACCGCCGCGCCTTCGTCGAACGGATCGCCCATCCCCTGCGCGACAGTGCCGAGACGGTCTATGTCCTCCATGGTTCGGACGCCGCCGAATGGGTCGCCAAGCGTTTCCCGAACAAGCGGGTGAAACTGGTCGCGCCCTCGATGCGGCCCAATTCGATCGGCGCCTTCCTGTTCGGCCTCCGCCTGTCGTTCCAGTGGCGCCGGGCCAAGGGCCTGGACCTAACCCTGCATTTCCGCTTTACCGGCCGCGAGGCGCTGGACGCCACCGTCCGGATTACAGGCGGCAAGCTCCAGGTCGCCGACGGCCTGAAAGGCGCGGCCGGCCTGACCGTGACGGTCGATTCCGACTATTGGTTGAAGATCCTGGCCAGGCAGGCCAAGCCCTGGCGCGCGGTGATCGCCGGCAAGCTGAAGCTCACCGGCGACCGCGCCTTGCTGCACGCCTTCCGGCGATGTTTCCCGGGCTGATTATCGACGTCGCCAGACCCGACCCGATCGCCCCTCTCCAAGACCGTCATGCCCGGGCTTGTCCCGGGCATCCACGTCGGGACGCGCCACCGTCGTCGACGCAAGAGGCGGTTTGGCCGCGTGGATGGCCGGGACTTCGCCCGGCCATGACGAATTCAAACGGTGAGGGATGGAAGAAAGCCGCGTATGGGTCGCCGCCCGTCACATGCGGAAGACGCCGAAATGCGGCCGGTCGATCGGCCTGTTCAGCGTCGCACTGAGCGTGATACCGAGCGCATTCCGCGTGTCGACGGGATCGAGGATGCCGTCGTCCCACATCTCCGAGGTCGAGTAATAGGCGCCGGAGAGGCGGCGGTAGTCTTCCAGGATCGGTTCGCGGATCGCCGACACGGCCTCGGCCGAGAGCGTGTCGCCGCCCCGTGTCGCCTGGCGGACCTTGAGTTCGGTCAGCACATTGGCGGCCTGGTCGGCGCCCATCACCGAAATCTGGCTCTGCGGCCACATGAAGAGGAAGCGCGGGTCGAAGGCACGGCCCGACATGCCGTAATTGCCGGCGCCGAAGGAGCCGTTGACGATCACCGTGATCTTCGGCACTTCGAGACCGGAGACCGCCATGATCATCTTGGCGCCGTCCTTGGTGATGCCGCGGTGCTCGTATTCGCGCCCCACCATGTAACCTGTGATGTTTTGCAGGAACAGGATCGGCGTGCGGTTCTGGTCGCACAGCTGCATGAAATGGGCGCCCTTGAGCGAGCTGTCGTTGAACAGCACGCCGTTGTTGCCGATGATGCCGACCCTCATGCCCCAGAGATGGGCGAAGCCGCAGATCAGCGTGGTGCCATAGGCCGGCTGATATTCGTGGAAGCGGCTGCCGTCGACCAGGCGGGCGATCACTTCCCGCATGTCGAACTGCACCTTGATGTCGCGCGGGATGATGCCGTAGAGCTCCTGCGGGTCGTAATGCGGATCTTCCGGGCGAATCCGCTCGATCTTCAGCTTCTCGGCCCGCTTCCAGGTGCCGACGATATCGCGCGCGATGGCGAGCGCATGGCGCTCGCTGTCGGCCGGATAGTCGGCGGTGCCGGAGATCTGGGTATGGGTGTCGCAGCCGCCCAACTCGTCGACCGTGACCACTTCGCCGGTCGCCGCCTTCACCAGCGGCGGACCGCCCAGGAAAATGGCGCCCGTGCCGCGCACGATCACATTATATTCGGACAGCGCCGGGATATAGGCGCCGCCCGCCGTGCAATGGCCGAGCACGATGGCCACTTGCGGCACGCCCAATTTCGACAGGATCGACTGGTTACGGAAGATCCGCCCGGCCAGATATTTGTCGGCGAAGAGATCGGCCTGGAGTGGCAGGAAGCCGCCCGCGGAATCGCAGAGATGCACCACCGGCAGGCGGTTCTCGACCGCGATGTCCAGCGCCCGGACGATCTTCTTGACCGAGAGCGGATACCAGGCCCCGCCCTTCACCGCCGGATCGTCGGCATGGATCACCACTTCCTGGCCGGCGATGATGCCGATGCCGGTGACGATCGCCGCACCGGGCACCTCGCCGCCATAGGCCTGGTTGGCCGCCAGCGTCGAGAGTTCGAAGAAGGGCGTGCCGGGGTCGAGCAGGGCTTCGATCCGCTCCCTGACCGTCATCTTGCCCTGGCGGGCGAGACGTTCGAGGTCGCGCACCGGGCGCTCGAAACGGGCCTTGCGGTGGCGCTCGCGCAGGCCCTCCGCCAGGTTCCGGTTGTGGGTGGCATTGGCCTGGAAATCGGCCGAGGTGGTGTCGATCAGGCTCTCGATCAGGCGCATCAGGTCACTCCGCGGCCTGGAGGGCGATCAGGGCCGCCCCCTTGTTGAAGGTCTTGGCGGGCGCCACATGCACGGTCTCGATCACGCCGTCGCGCGGCGCCTTGATCGCAGTCTCCAGCTTCATGCTCTCGATCACCATGAGGACCTGGCCGGCATGGACGGCATCGCCCGCCGAAACCGCGACCGAGACGACCGAGCCGGGCATGGGAGCGGCGATCGAATCCGCCCCGCCGCCGACCGCCCCCTTGGCGAAACGGTCGATCGCATCGCGGAATTCGACCCTGTGGGCGCGGCCCCGGAAATGCACGAAGGCGACATTGCCGTCGACCGCGACCGCGACCTTCTCGCGGGCAGGGCCGACCGTCAGCACGGTACCTTCGAGCGAGACGGGGATGATTTCGTCGCCCAGCAGCAGGCGATAGGCGCCGTCGCCATCGCCGGTGGGGGCGGGGACCAGGCCGATTTCATATTCGGCCTCGTCGATCAGGAGGAGGTGACGCATGGCGTATCGTCTTCTCAGTTGCGCCAATGGCCCATGGCGGCGTGAATCTCAGGAATTCGGTCGGCGGCGTCGCGGGTCGGGCGGAGCGACAGGCCGGCGGCGGCCAGCACGCCCGTCACTTCGGCGGGGGTCAGGGCCGGTTCGGCGGCGATGTCCGGCCTCGCGTCCAGCGTGCCGGTATGGACTTCGCCCTCGGCGAAGACCGGATCGGCCAGCAGGCGGTCGAGGAAGCCCGTGTTGGTCTCGCAGCCGAGCAGCACGGTGTCGCGCAGGGCCGCGCGCGCCTTGGCGATGGCGTCGGCCCGGTCGGTACCGTGCACGATCAGCTTGGCCAGCATGGGATCGAAGGCGGTGGTCACCGCCTGGCCCGCGGCGATGCCGGAATCGACGCGGATGCCGGGGCCTTCCGGCCAGGCGAGCGCCAGCACCTTGCCGGTGGTGGGCACGAAGCCGCGCGCCGGGCTTTCGGCATAGATCCGAAGCTCGATCGCATGGCCCTTGCTCGGCACCTTGTCCTGAGTCAGGGGCAGCACTTCGCCCGCGGCGACGCGGAGTTGGATCTCGACGAGGTCGAGGCCCGTGATCTCTTCGGTCACGGGATGTTCGACCTGGAGGCGGGTGTTCATTTCGAGGAAGTAGAATTCACCGCCGCCATAGATGAATTCGACCGTGCCGGCGTTCCGGTAGTTCGCCGCCTTGGCGATGCCCGCCGCGGTCTCGCAGATCGCCTTCCGCTGCTCCGGCGTCAGCGCGGGCGACGGCGTCTCTTCGACGATCTTCTGGAAGCGGCGCTGGACCGAGCATTCGCGCTCGTGCAGGTGGATCACATTGCCATGGGCATCGCCCATCACCTGCACTTCGATATGGCGCGGGTTCTCGACGAAGCGCTCGACATAGAGGCGGCCGTCGCCGAAATAGCGCTGGCCTTCCGAGCGGGCGCGCAGGATTTCCTCGTCGAGCACGGCGAGGTCGCGCACGATGCGCATGCCCTTGCCGCCGCCACCGGCCGACGGCTTGATGAGAAGCGGCGCACCGACCGCCCGGGCGCGTTCGACGAAACTCGCCGGATCGTCGTCCTCGATCGCCGAAGGCGCGACCGGGAAGCCGCGGTCGGCGACGAATTTCCGGGCGCGGACCTTGTCGCCCATCAGTTCGATCGCGGCCGGCTCCGGCCCCACGAAGGCGATGCCGGCAGCGGCCACGGCGCGGGCGAAGCCGGCGTTTTCCGACAGGAAGCCATAACCCGGGTGGATCGCCCCGGCGCCCGCCGCCCTGGCCGCGGCGACGATCTGGCCGGCGTCCAGGAAGGCGGCCACGGGGCTCGGCCCCTTGATCTCGATCGCGATGTCGGCGGCGGCGATCGCGGGTGCGCCCTTGTCCGCCGCATGGAACACCAGGGCGCCCTTGAGCCCCAGGCGCTTCACCGTGCGCAGGATGCGGAGGGCGATTTCGCCCCGGTTGGCGACCAGGACGGTGTCGAAAGGAAAATGATGGCTCATGTCTCAGGCCTTGGGGGTGAGGCAGATGCCGCCGCAGATCAGGGCGGTGACGGTGGCGGCCGTGGCGGCGACGTCGAGGCGGCCGTCGCCGTTCACATAGGGCCAGGCGATATGCTCGATGGCGCCGAAGATGACGTCGCGCACCAGGCGGGCGGAAACCTCGGGCTTGACCTCGCCCTTGGCGATGCCGTCCTCGATCAGGGCGGTCAGGACCGCGGCATAGCGCCGGTGCAGCGCTTCGATCGCCGAGCCCCGGTAGTCGCTGGCGATGCGGACTTCGGAGAGGAACAGGCGGCACAGGCCGCGGTCGGCGACGAAGGTTTCCAGGTGGCGGCGGATCAGCTGGTGCAGCTTCTCCTGAAAGCTCTTACCCTTGGCCGTCTCGGCCGCGAGATCGCCCACCACGCGCTCGTAGAAGGCCTGGAGCACGCGGTAGAGCAGGTCGCGCTTGTTCGAGAAATAGCGGTAGATCAGCCCGTCCGAGACATCGGCCGTGCGCGCGATCTCGGCGATGGAGGCGGCTTCGAAGCCCTTGGCGGCAAAGACGGTCGACGCGGCCTCGACGATGGTGTCGATCCGGTCCTGCATCCTCTTCGCACTGATCACGGGCATTGCGCTTCCCCCCTTGCCTCTCGGGCCATATTGAATATGCTTCATTTTGAGCATGTCAACCGGGGAACTGAACCCCGGCCCGGAGGAGACCACCATGACCGCCGTCGCAGCAGACCTGCGCGTGAACGCCACCACCCTGAACGGCTTCCGCCTGACCCCCGACCAGCAGGAAGTACTGGACCAGGCCGACCGCTTCGCCAAGAGCGACCTCTACCCCCTCGCCCAGAAGATGGACGACGAGGAATATTGGCCGCCGGAAGCCATGCCGGCGCTCGCCTCCATGGGCTTCCTGGGCGTCACGGTGGAGCCGGAGCTGGGCGGTGCCGGGGCCGATTTCTTCACTTCCGGCCTGATCGCCCAGGGCATCGCGCGCTGGAACCACGCGATCGCCCTCTCCTATGTCGCGCACGAGAATCTGTGCCTGAACAACATCGCGCGGAACGCCAATGATTCGATTCGCCAGCGCTACCTGCCCGGCCTGATCGACGGCACCAAGATCGGCGCCCTCGGCCTGACCGAGCCCGGCGCCGGCTCGGACGCGCTCGGCTCCATGGCCACCACGGCCAGGCGGGAGGGCGACCATTACGTGCTGAACGGGCGCAAGCTCTTCATCACCAACGGCCCGGTGGCCGACTATCTCCTGGTCTATGCCAAGACCGACAAGGCGGCGGGCGCCAAGGGCATTTCGGCCTTCGTGATCGAGAAGGACTTCCCCGGCTTCGCGGTCGCCCAGAAGCTCGACAAGATGGGCTTCCGCGGCTCGACCACGGCCGAACTGGTGTTCGACGACTGCATCGTGCCGGCGGAAAACCTGGTCGGGACCGAGAATCGGGGCGTCGCCGTCGTCATGTCCGGCCTCGACCTCGAACGTGCCATCGTCGCCATGATCAACCTCGGCATGGCGGAGCGGGCCTTCGACCTCGCCCTCGACTATGCCAAGACGCGCCAGCAATTCGGCAAGCCGATCGCCTCCTTCCAGATGATCCAGGCCAAGCTGGCCGACATGTGGACCACGATCGAGACGATGAAGACCTACTGCTACCGCACCCTGGCCGAGGCGAACGGTCTCGAGGAAGGGGCCGGCGGCCGGGGCGACATCCACAAGCTGACCGCCTCCTGCATCCTCTATGCGGCGGAAGGCTGCACCCGCGTCGTCTCCGACGCCGTGCAGATCTTCGGCGGCGCCGGCTATATGCGCGAATCGGAAATCAACCGCCTCTACCGCGCCTCCAAGCTGCTGGAGATCGGTGCCGGCACGTCCGAAGTCCGCAAGCTGATCATCGCCGGCGAACTGCTGCGGTAAGAACCGGCCTCCGTCGCCCTTCTCCAGTCGTCATGCCCGGGCTCGTCCCGGGCATCCACGCGAACACTGTCGGCGACGAGCGAACGTGGATGGCCGTGTCAAGCACGGCCATGACGGGTTCGGGGTGCGAGGATCGAAAGGGTCGAGGGGCCTACCCCTTGATGCCCAGGTCGGCCAGGCCCTGGTCGACCGAGACGCGCGGGCGGTAGCCGAGTTCGGCCGCCGCCTTGCCGCCCTTCAGGGTGCAGTCGCGGCACATCACCATGGCGGCGTGGCGGGTCAGGGGTGGCGCGTCCTTGAGGGCGAACAGGCGCCACACCGTCTCCAGCAGCGTCGCCGCGGCGAGCGCCAGCCAGCCGGGCATGGAGCGGTCGGGCAGGGCCAGCCCGGTCGCCGCCGCCATGCCGGAAATCATCGCGCGCATCGTGCGGCTGCCGTCGTCGAGGATGTAATAGGCCTCGCCCGGCCGCCCGTGATCGAGCGCCAGCACGATGGCATCGACCAGATTGTCGATATGGGTGGTCGAGGTCACCGCCCGGCCGCCGTCGAGCCAGACCCATTTGCCCGCCGCCGCCATCTCCCTGATCAGGGGCAGCAGGGTCTGGTCCCCCGGGCCCCAGATGAAGCGCGGGCGCAGCACGATCGTCTCGAAGCCGGTGGCGGGGGCGCTGGCCGCGCGCACCGCCATTTCGGCCAGCGCCTTGGTCCGGCAATAGGGATAGGGGCTGTCGGGCGCCAGCGACATCGTCTCGTCGGCGTCGCGCACATGCTGGCCGCGCACGACGGCGGCTTCGGTGCCGATGTGGACGAAGCGCCGCACCCCGGCAGCCCGGGCCGCCGCCAGCATGTTTTTCGTGCCGCCGACGTTGATCCGGTCCCAGGCGTCGCGCGGGCCCCAGGGTTCGACGAAGGCGGCGGCATGGACGACGGCGTCGCTGCCATCGAGATGGTGGGCCTCGACCCTTTCGAGGTCGGCGCGTACCGGCGTGCCCCCCAGGGCCTCGATCTTGCGGTCGCTCGCCTCGCTCCGCGACATGGCGACGACGCGGTGGCCCTCGTCGGCGAGGCGGCGGCAGGCGGCGCCGCCGACGAAGCCCGAAGCCCCGGTCACGAAGATCTGCACGGCTGCCTCCCGCCTCTGTGGCCGGGGCAGGATCGCCTCATTCGCCCCGGTCGTGCAATTCCTTCATGCGCCGCAGCGCCAGCACCGCCTGGGTCCGGCTGGCAACGCCGAGTTTGTGCAGCACGGCCGAGACATGGGCCTTCACCGTCGTCTCCGAGACCGAGAGGATATGGCCGATCTCCTTGTTCAGCCTGCCCTCGCCCAGGAGTTCGAGCACCCGCATCTGCTGCGGCGTGAGCGTGCCGATCTTGGCGAAGGGCTCGCCGGAGACGCGGCCCTTGGGCACCGGATTGGCGGCGGCGGCGACATGGGCGCGGTCGGGCGTGAAGATGCCGCCGGCCAGCACCAGCTCGATCGCCTGGCGGATCCGCTCGCGCCCCAGGGATTTCGGGATATAGCCGGCCGCGCCGCAGGACAGGCAGCGCGCCACCGTATCCTCGTCGGCGAGGCCGGAGACGATCACCACCGGCAGCTCGGGCCGCGCCTTGCGCAGCGCGATCAGGCCCGCCAGCCCGTCCATCCCCGGCATGCGGAGGTCGAGCAGGGCGAGATCGAAATCATCCTCGTCCCGCACGAGGTCGAGCACGCCCGGCAGATTGGCCGCCTCCACCACCAGCGCATCGGCCCGGACCGCCAATACGGCGCCCTGCAACGCCTCGCGGAACAGCGGGTGGTCGTCGGCGATCAGGACACGCAGCATGCCGTTCCTCCCTAGCCGTCGAGCAGCGCGGTCATCAAGGCCCGCAGTTTCGCCGGCTTGACCGGTTTGTAGAGGAGCCCGCAACGCTCCAGCCCGGCCACATTCTGTTGCAGTTCGGGGCTGCGGTCGGCGGTCAGCAGGGCTGCCGGCACCGCACCGCCCAGGCGGGCGCGAAGGGCGCCGATCGCCTGGATCCCCGTCTCGCCCCGATCGAGATGATAATCGGCCAGCACGATGTCCGGCGTGCGGCGGCCGGCCGCGGCCACGGCATCGCGCATGCCCCGCGCCACCATGACGTCGAAGGACCAGCCTTCGAGCAGGGCACGCATGCCGTCCAGGATCGCCTGCTCGTTGTCGATCACCAGGACCCGGGTGCCGGCGCGCGAGGCCGGCACCAGGAAGGGCATGGGCAGAGGCGCCGGTTCGGCCGGAACGGCGCGGGTGACCGGCAGCTCGACCGAGAAGACCGAGCCCCGCCCGGGCGCCGAGCGGACGGCGATCCGATGCCCCAGCAGGCGGGCGATGCGGCGCACGATGGAAAGCCCCAGGCCGAAGCCCATCGTGGTGCCGTCCGGCTGATCCAGGCGGCGGAATTCCTCGAAGATGTCTTCCAGCCGGTCGGGCGGAATGCCGATCCCGGTATCGCAGACGTCGAGCCGGATGGTGCCCCCGCGCCGCCGCCCGCCGACCAGGATGCGGCCCTGCCGGGTGTAGCGGATCGCGTTTGAAATCAGGTTCTGCAGGATCCGGCGAAGCAGCCGCGGATCGGTCCTGACCGCGACGCCGGGGGCGACCACCCGAAGCTCGATCCCCCGGGCGCGGGCGAGCGGCCCCATCTCTTCCACGAGGCCGGCCAGCAGCGGGCCGAGGGCGACCACCTTCTCCTCGACCGTGACGCGGCCGGCGTCGAATTTGGATATGTCCAGCAGAGTCGCCAGCAATTCCTCCACCGCGGTCAGGGAATTGTCCAGCTTGCGGGCCAGCACGGCACCTTGGGTGGAGAGCGGCTGGTCGGCCAGCGAGGCGACGAAGAGGCGGGCGGCATTGAGCGGCTGCAAGAGGTCGTGGCTGGCGTCAGCCAGGAATTTGGTCTTGGACAGATTGGCCCGCTCCGCCTCCTGCTTGGCCTGTTCGAGTTCGGCCGAGACGCGCTCGCGTTCCGCGATCTCGCTGCGCAGCGTGTGGTTCAGGGTGACCAGGCTCGCCGTCCGTTCGGCGACGCGGCGCTCCAGCATCTCGTTCGCCTCGGCCAGCAGGCGTTCGGCACGGCGCCGTTCGGTCACGTCCTGGATCAGGGTGAAGAAGCCGATCACGCTGCCGTCGTCGGCGATATGGGGGACATAGGTGGCGATGCCGAAGCGGCCCCGGTCGGGCAGGTCCAGCTCGAAAGTGGTGAAACGCCCGGCCAGGGCTTCCGCCATGCGGCCCCGGCGCGCGGCATATTCGCTGGGTGTCAGCACCTCGCCCACCGGGCGGCCGACCGGATCCAGGCCATTGGCGAAAGTCTCGCGGTAGGGCCGGTTGGTGAAGCGATAGACCTGGGCCGCATCGACATAGCAGATCATCGCCGGCATGGCGTCGGTCACCAGGCGGATGCGGCGTTCGCTGTCGCGGAGCGCCAGTTCGGCCTCCTTCCGGGTCGTCACGTCCTCGAAAGAACAGACGAAGCCGCCGTCCGGCATACGGTCGCGCTTGACCGCGAACCAGCGGCCCTGCCAAGCCCGCTCGTCGGCGGCCCCAGCCTCGGGGATCAGGGCGTCGGCCCCGCGGCGCCGATTGAAGCGGCGGAATTCCTCGAAGGTGGAGCCCGGCATGGCGAGCACCGGCGGCAGGTCGAGCAGGCGCCGGAAACGCTCGTTGGCATGGACCAGCATGCCCTTGGCGTCGAACACCGCGACGCCGAGCGACATGCTCTCGATCGTCGCCTGGAGGTGGAGGGAGCGTTCGGCCAGGGCCTGTTCCCGCTCCTCCGTCTCGGCCCGCTTCAGGTCGGTGATGTCGGTCAGCACCGAGGCGATGCCGCCCTCGGCCGACAGGCGGTCGTTCATCTGGACCCAACGGCCGTCGCGAAGCGCATGGATCGAGCGTGCGGCGACACCGGCCCGGACTTCGCTCCGCTCCACGAGGCGGCTGCGGATCCAGTCGGCCGCGAGATCCCCGGCCATGGCGATGTCGCCCGCCCGGAAGCTCTGGGTCAGCAGGTCATGATAGGTGATACCGGCCCGGATCCGCTCGCGCTGCGACGGCCAATAGTCGAGGAATTTCTGGTTGAACAGGATCAGCCGGTCGTCGCGGTCGAACAGGGCGAAGCCTTCCGACATCGAATTGATCGCGTCGTGCAGGCGGTTCTGTGCCGTCTGGCTGGCCATCATGGCGGCCGAAAGGTCGTTGTTGGTGCGTTCGAGCGAGCGCATCGCCTCGGTCAGCTCGTGGGTCCGCTCATTCACCTTGCGGTCGAGGTGGATCGCCGATTCGAAGAGCGAGAAGGCATTGGCGTGGAAGTCCAGGCTGCGCTCGACCCGCCCCATCAAGGCACGGTTGATCTCGGTCAGCTTGGCGATCCGGCGTTCGAGGTCGGCGATGCGGCGGCTCTCGCTCATGGCTCGCCGCCCCGGCCGAAGGCGATGCCGGTGAAGGTCTGGTTCACATGCATCATGCCGAATTGTTCGCCATAGGTGGAAAAGCCGGTCACCCGGTTCTCGGCGAAGAGGTTGGAGACGGTGCCGAGCAGTTGGCGCTGTTCCATTTCGAGGTAGCGGAACACGCAATCGAAGCCGAGCACGGCTTCGAGCGGGCCGACCGCCCGCTTCAGCCCGTCGAAGGTGTCGTTCAAGGTCGCAACGAGGTCGACCGAGCGGGCGACCGCCAGCACCAGCCCCTCGTCGATCGCGCAGAAGAAGGACAGGCTGCCGTCCGGATGCACGCGCTGGATCGAGCGGACATAATCGCGCCCGGCCGCCCGCACCACCAGCGGATGGGCGGCGAAGACGGCGGGAGAGAGGTCGGCCTCGCAGATGCCGACCAGGCGGGCGTATTCGGCGGCGGCCGGCTCGGCGTTGATTTCGGCCACCCGGCGGCGCGACGGATCGGCCCTGGTCACCACCAGCTTTTCGCTGGAGGCGACGAAATGCTGCGACTGGAAGAGCTGGAAGGGCAGGTCGGTCGAGATCAGGGTGACGATTGCCGCATCGCGCCGCGTGGCACCGTCCAGCACCACCTTGGTCTCGCGGAACATGAGGTCGTCCCCGGCCGAGCCGCCGACCAGGGGGATCGGCCCCAGGGCGTCGCCGAGGATGGAGACCACCCGCTCCTCGCTCATCGAGAGACCGTCGGAGACCAGGAGGGCGAAGGTCCCGCCGACCATCGGGCCCCCGTCCTCGTGGCGGCGGCGCATCTCATGCACCAGGCCGCGCCCGTCCTCGAAACTGAAGGCCGAGAGATTCTCGATCAGGCGGGGAGTGGCGCGGAAACGATCGGCCGAAAAGGCGATCGCGGTGACCGTGCCCGTGCGATAGCCGAAGGGCGTGATCTCGCCCGCCGTGGTACAGCCGACGACATGGACGCCGGGCCAGGTGGCCCCCAGGCCGACCGCGATCTCGGCCAAGTCGTGGGCGGGCGAACAGAAGAGCAGCAGCAGGGCGACCGGCGCGGGCCCCAGCGCCGCCGCGACCTCGGCCACGGCGAGGCCGACCGCGGTGGCATCGCTGGTGGCGCGGCGGATCGCCTCGCCTCCTGGCGCTGCCGCGGCGGCCCTCGTGCCTGCCTCCATCGCGTGATCTCCCGTCGGTACGGCGCCGATCATGGCGCCCGGGGCCTGAAGCCGTCTAGTGATCGAAAGTTCTATCGCCGTCCCGATGGTCGGCACGGGCATGCCGTGCCCCACCCCCAGCGCGGTTTCCGGCAAAGTGGAAACCGGCTTGCCGCAAGAAACCGCGCTATTCAAAGACATTTGAGCCGATTGCCGATTCTCTGAATCGGCAATCGGCTCTAGGATCCGCCCCCAAAGGGAGAAAACGGGGCGGTCATGCACGCGTACACGAAAAGAGCACCCACGATTCTGCTCGCCCTGGCCGCGCTCGGCGGTTGCGGCAAGCCGCCGCTGCATTACCAGGCAGGCCCGCCCGCGGCCCTGACCGGCGAATATCTGGTCGCCCACCCCGAGGACAGTTGCCGCCAGGCCCAGGCCCGCTGGTTCGAGCGAGCCGACCGCAACAAGGACGGTTTCGTCGATCTGGCCGAGGCCAAGGCGGACGGGCTGCAGTATTTCAAGGCGGCCGATGCCAACGGAGACGGCGTGGTGACGCCGGTCGAGCTGACCAACTACCGGAATTCGGTCTTCCCCAAGGAATATCTGGGCGCCCTGGCAGCACCCCAGCCGCCCGACAAGCCGCCGGTCAAGACGCCGGGTGGCACACCGATGCAGGACCCGGAACTGCGCCGCTACCTGCTGACCCCGATCACGGTCGATCCGGTCATGGCGGCCGATTCCAATGCCGACTTTCGCGTCACCCAGGACGAATTCGTTGCCAAGTTGACCGAGCGCGGCGCCAAGCTCGACAGCAATGGCGACGGCAAGCTGTCGCTCGAGGAAGTGGCCGCCGGCTGTCCTTGAGCGGACTCAGCCGCGCTTGCGTCCGGTGACCATGGCCCGCACCAGGTTTTCACCATGGCGCAGGCTGGCGAAGGCGACGCCCGCCAGATGCAGGCCGATGCAGCCGAGCAGGACGTTCGACAGGATCTTATGTGCCTCGATCACCGAATAGTCGCCGAAGAACGCGTCGGTGACCGACATCCAGCCCGTGACGGCCGTCGCCGCGATCAGAGCCATCAGCACGACGACCATGATGCCGCCGGCCGGATTGTGTCCGAGATAGCGCCGGCCGCGCCCCTGAAATTCCGCGATCAGGTAACGGAGGGCGAAACCGGGCGGCTGCAGGAAGTCGATGAAGCGGGCATGGCGCGGCCCGATCAGGCCCCAGATCAGGCGGAAGCCGACCAGGCCCAGGGCGGCGTAGCCGGCGACGCGGTGCAGGATCTCGCCGTCCTCGTCGAGCCAGACGATCGCCATGGCGGAAACAAGGGACCAGTGGAACAGACGGACCAGGGGATCCCAGACCGTCACCTCGCGAGGCGTGCCGTCGCTCATGAACGCTCTCATCCACAAAAAAAAGAGTGGCGGCCCCCGCACCCGCCGGGTAGGGCAGGGGGCGGATGTGGGGGCCGCGCATAGCATCCGGAAGGGGCAGTCACCGGATGCCAATTCTATCGAGGCAGATCAATAGGTCTTGGTCTTCACCACCTCACCGGTCCACGGGTTGACGTATAGCTCGACCTTCTTGCCGTCCGAGTCGGTTCCCTTGATCTCGTAGCAACCGTCCAGGCTGCCCAGAGACCTGATCTGATACCCTCGCCCTTCGATCGTCGCCCGGACCTCGGCTTCTGGCTTCTGCGTGCCCGAGCCGCTGCACAGGTCGGCGGCGGATACGCTGCCTGCGCCGAGCGACAGAAGAGCAAGAGCGAGGAACGCGGCTCTTGCCGGATGACGCATGAGGAACTCCTCGGTACGCTTCACCGGCGGGGAGAGAGGCACCACCGGCGATAGACCGATAATGGCGCCAAATGCTGACGCCTGCCTGACAGGCAGGGAGCGGGGTGGGAAAATGCGCATTCTGCTGGTCGAAGACGATGCCGACCTCGGCCCCATGGTGGCGGAAAACCTGCGCCGCGACGGCTTTGCCGTCGATCTCGCCGGCTCCGTCGCCGATGCCGCCGCCCTGGCCAAGGCGGGACGCTTCGACGCCGCGGTGATCGACCGCCGGCTGCCCGATGGCGAGGGCCTGAGCCTGGTGCCCCTGCTGCACCGCCTGCACCCCGGACTGCCCATCCTGGCGCTGACGGCGCGCAACCAGATCGAAGACCGGGTCATGGGCCTCAACGCCGGGGCGGACGACTATATGGGCAAACCCTTCGCGCAGTCCGAGCTGGTGGCGCGGCTGCACGCCCTGTTGCGCCGTCCGCGCGACAGCCTGACGCCCCGCCTGAGCCTCGGCAATCTCACCTATGACGCCACCAATGGGGAAGCCGCCGTCGCCGGCACGCCCCTGGTGCTGCCCCGGCGCGAACGCGCCCTGCTCGAAGTCCTGCTGCGCCGGGCCGGCCGAGTCGTGCAGAAGGAAGCGGCGCTGGACACGCTCTACGGCCTCGACGACGCGGTCGAGCCCAACGCATTGGAGGCCGTGGTCTCGCGCCTGCGCCGGCGTCTGATCGAAGCCGGGGCGGCAGCCGAGATCGTCACCGTCCGCGGCGTCGGCTATGTCCTGAACGAGAAAGCCTGATGGTCCGCAGCCTGAGCAGTCAGATCACCCGCTCGCTGGTCGCTGCCAGCGTGATCGCGCTCGCCGGCATCATCGTGGGCTTCACCGTCTCGGGCTACGCCGACCGCCGGAATCAAGTGACCGAATCGCTGCACCGCCTGGCCTCGGACTTGGCCGATGCGCTGACCGTGACACCCGACGGCCATCTCACCGTCGATCCTTCGGTCTCCACCTGGCGCGTCTCGCGGGCGGCCAACCCCGACATCGCCTATATCGTCCTCGATCCCCAGAACGACGAACTGATGCTGGGCTCCGACAGCGAACTGGCCAGCCAGCTCGGCAATGCCTGGCTGCACGAATGGCGCGAGAGCCTGTTCACCGTCGCCACTCCCAGCGGCCGCGAGATCGAAGGCGTGGCGACCACCATGTCGGTCGAAGATCGTCCGGTCAGGGTCATCGTGGGACGCCTCAGCAGGCCGGCCGTCGACCTTCTGGCCTGGCTCGGCGACGAAATCCTGGGCGAGATCCTGCCCTCGGTGCTGCCGGCGCTGGCCGCGTCGCTGGTCTTCGTCTGGCTCGCGGTCCGGCAGGCCACGACCCCGATCGCAGAAACCGTGCAGGCGCTCCGCCATCTCGATCCCACCCGGGGCGAAACCCGCCTCGACGTGCAGGCGGTGCCGCGCGAAATCCGCCCCCTGGTCACCGCGGTCAACGACGCCATGGCCCGCAGCGCCGCCGCCTTCGACCACGAACGGCGCTTCCTGGCCGATGCCGCCCACGAGTTGAAGACGCCGGTCGCCGTGCTCCGCGCACGGATCGACGGCATGACGCCGGGCGAGACGCGCGATCGGCTGGCGGCGGACGTCGACCGCGTCGGCCGCCTGATCGAGCGCCTTCTGTCCTCCGCCCGCTTCGACAGTGGTGCGATCCGCCGCCAGCTCTTCGATCTCGCCATGACCACGCGCAGCGTGGTCGCCGAACTAGCCCCGATGGTCATCGCCGCCGGGCGCGAGATCGCCTATGACGGTACCGATGGCGCCCTGCCCTTCGGCGGCGACGAGGCCGGCATCGCCGAGGCCCTGCGCAACATGATCTCCAACGCGCTGCGCTTCGCCCCGGTCGGCAGCACGATCGAGATCGCCCTCGAGAGCGGGGTCGACACCGTCGTGCTCGAAGTCCGCGACCGCGGCCCCGGCCTGCCGACCGGCCAGCCGGACGACCTGTTCAGCCCCTTCGTCACCACGGCGCCCAGCGGATCCGGCCACGCCGGCCTCGGCCTCGCCACCGTCGCCGCCGTGGCGCGCCGCCACAACGGGCGCTGCGACGCGCTGAACCGCGAGGGCGGCGGCGCCATCTTCCGCATGATCCTGCCCATCAGCCCCGCGGCCGTCGCTCCTGGTCTGGCCTGAGGGCCAGATCCGGATCGAGGTAGTGGCCGAGCACCGTGGCACGGTCGAGCCCGATGTCCGCGAGCAGGGCCTGATCGGCACCGAGCAGGAGGGCCATGGCCCGGCGGTGGTCCCGCCGGGCCTGCCACCGGGCACGGGCGGCGCCCAGGCCATGGCCCAGGCGGCGCAGCGCGGCAATGATCGTCGGGCGCGCGATACTGTGAACTTGATTGAACATTTCGAAGCTCCGTCCATTCGCTTCAGATGCCCAATTTTCCGAGAGTTTCAGTGCCTGGACAAAGCAGAAGCATTGACCTAACCTGTGAATCAAATTGACAGATTGGGCGTGCCATGGACCGCCTGCCGCTGAATTCCCTGCGCGCCTTCGAGGCGGCCGCGCGCCATCTCTCCCTGACCCGGGCGGCGGAGGAACTGCATCTCACCCATGGCGCGATCAGCCATCAGGTGCGGGCGCTCGAAGCCCTGATGGGCACCGCGCTGTTCCTGCGCCGGGGCCGCGGCGTCGTCCTGTCGGAGGCAGGGCAGCATCTGGCCGGCACGCTGACCGCGGCCTTCGGCCAGATCGACCAGGCGATGCAGTCGGTGCGCCGCCAGGCCGCCGGCTCGCTCACCGTCTCGGTGCTCACCTCTTTCGCGGCGCGCTGGCTGGTGCCGCGGCTGGAGCGGTTTCACGAAGCGCATCCCGAGATCGTGCTGAACCTGCAGACCAGCCGGCAACTGGCCGACCTCCGGCGCGACGGCATCGACCTCGCGGTCCGGGCCGGGCGCGGCGCCTATCCCGGGCTCGACACCCGCTTCCTGATGAGCGAGGACCTCTACCTGGTCGCCTCCCCCCGCCTTGCCGGGGGCCTGCCGAAGACCTTGGACGATCTCCGCCGCTACACGCTGCTGCGCGATTCCTTCGACGATTGGGAAATGTGGTGCAAGGCGGCCGGGGTCGACATCAAGACCCTGAAATTCGGCACCGCGATCCAGGATTCGGCCGTGCTGCTGGATCTCGTCGCGGGCGGCGGGGCGATCGCCTTGGCGCGCAGCGTGCTCGCCGCCTCCGACCTCGCCACCGGGCGCCTGGTCCGCCTGTTCGACGTCCAGGTGCCGCGGGTCTTCTCCTATTGGACGGTGACCCTGCCGGAGCGGCGAGACGAGCCGGCGATCAGTCGTTTCCGCGCCTGGCTGGAGGCCGAGGCGGCGGCCTTCGAGGCCACCGCGCTCGTCTGATCAGGCGGGACGGTCAGCGGGCCGCGACGACCTGGATCTCGACCGTGTATTGGGGCGCCGCCAGCTTGGCTTCGATGGTGGCGCGGGCCGGCGTCTGGCCGGGCACGACCCAGGCTTCCCAGACCTTGTTCATCTCGCCGAAGGTGCCGATGTCGGCCAGATAGATGTTGGCCGAGAGGATCTTGGTCTTGTCGGTGCCGGCGCGGGCCAGCAGGGCGTCGATCTGGCCCAGAATCTCGTGCGTCTGCTCGGTCACCGAGGAACCGGCCTTGGTCTCGGCCACCTGGCCGGCGAGATAGACGAGCGAGCCATAGGCGACGCCCTGCGACATGCGCGGGCCGGGATCGAGGCGTTCGATGGTCATGATGCAACCCCTTGCGTTGGACCTGCGCCTTGTGCCGCGACCGCGCCGCCTTGTCCAGGGGGCCCGATGTGCCAATATGACTCTCCAAGGGGCAAGAAGAAGCAGACGCGGGAGGCACGACCATGGCCGATGGCGCCACTGTTCCATCCGCCGTCACCCTGGACGACAAATACCGGCGGCGGGACGGCCGCATCTATCTGAACGGCATGCAGGCGCTGGTGCGCCTGGCGCTCGAACAGCATCGCCGCGACGTGGAAGCCGGGCTCGACACCGCGGGCTTCGTCTCGGGCTACCGCGGCTCGCCGCTCGGCGGTTTCGACCTCGAACTCGGCCGGGCCAAGGCGTGGCTCGATGCCGAGAAGATCCATTTCCAGCCGGGCGTGAACGAGGACCTGGCGGCGACCGCGATCTGGGGCACGCAGCAGATCGCCCTCGGCAAGACACCGACGGTCGACGGCGTCTTCGGCCTCTGGTACGGCAAGGGCCCCGGGGTCGACCGCACGGGCGACGTCTTCAAGCACGCCAATCTGGCCGGTACCGCGCCCCGGGGCGGCGTGCTGGCGATCGCCGGCGACGACCATACCTGCAAATCGTCGACCACCGCGCATCAGACCGAATATGCCTTCGTCGATGCCATGATCCCCGTGCTGGCCCCCGCCAGCTTGGCCGAGATCATCGATCTGGGTCTCGCCGGCATCGCCCTGTCGCGCTTTTCGGGAACCTGGGCGGCGCTCAAGCTGATCGCCGAGATCGCCGACACCTCGGCGACGATCGAGGCCGCCCCCGCTTATCCCGGCTTCGTCACCCCGGCCGATTTCACCCCGCCGCCCGACGGGCTGCACATCCGCTGGCCCGACACGGCGCAAGCCCAGGAAGCCCGCCTGCATCTGGCCAAGCTGCCGGCCGTGCTCGCCTTCGCCCGGGCCAACCGGCTGAACCGCACGGTGGAGCGGCCGGCGGGTGCCCGTCTCGGCATCGTCACCGCGGGCAAGGCTTGCGGCGACCTGCTGGAAGCCTTCCGCATGCTCGGCCTCGACGCGGGCCGGCGGGTCGAACTCGGCATCGCGATCTACAAGGTGGCGCTGGTCTGGCCGCTGGAACCCCAGGGCCTGGCCGAATTCGCCGAAGGCCTCGAGGAGATCCTGGTGGTGGAGGAGAAGCGGCCGCTGATCGAGGATCAGGTCAAGGCCCTGCTCTACGGCCGTGCCACCCCGCGCGTCACCGGCAAGCACGACCTCGAGGGTCGCGTCCTGCTGAAATCGCACGACGAGATTTCGCCCGCCGAAGTAGCCGCGGCGCTGGCCCGCCGCCTGGCCGCGCTGACCGGCGACGGGGCCTGGGATTCGACCGCGGCGCGGATCGCCGGGCGCAACCTGCCCGAACCGGCGCCGGCCAAGCGGACCCCCTATTTCTGCTCCGGCTGCCCGCACAACACCTCGACCGTGGTGCCTGCGGGCAGCCATGCCCATGCCGGCATCGGCTGCCACTACATGGCGACCTGGATGGACCGTTCGACCGAAACCTTCACCCATATGGGCGGCGAAGGGGCCAATTGGATCGGCATGGCGCCCTTCGTCGAGACGAAGCACATCTTCCAGAACCTGGGCGACGGCACCTATTTCCATTCGGGCCTGCTCGCGCTCCGTGCCGCCGTCGCGGCCAAGGTGCCGATCACCTACAAGATCCTGTACAACGATGCCGTCGCCATGACCGGCGGCCAGCATCACGACGGCCCGCTCTCCCCCGCCATCATCGCGGCCCAGGTGCGCGCCGAGGGGGTACAGCGGATCGCCCTGGTGGCGGAAGACGTGAGCCGTCACAAGCCGGCCGACTTCCCGCCCGGCGTGACCTTCCACGACCGTTCGGCGCTGGATGCCGTGCAGCGCGAACTGCGCGAGATCCCGGGTGTTACCGCGCTGATCTACGACCAGGCCTGTGCCGCCGAGAAGCGGCGGCGGCGGAAACGCGGCCAATTGGCCGATCCCTTGCGCCGCGTCGTCATCAACGAGGCGGTGTGCGAGGGCTGCGGCGACTGCGGCAAACAGTCGAACTGCCTCTCGATCGTGCCGGTGGAGACCGAATTCGGCCGCAAGCGCCAGATCGACCAGGCGTCCTGCAACAAGGATTATTCCTGCCTGAAGGGCTTCTGCCCGGCCATGGTGACGGTCGACGGCGCCGCCCTGAAGACACCGCATCCGAAAGGCGGCGACCTGCCCGATACCGGCCGCCTGCCCACACCGGCCCGCGCCCCCCTGCCCTGGGCCGGGCTCGCCCTCGGCATCGGCGGTACCGGCATCGTCACGCTGGGTGCCCTGGTCGCCATGGCGGCCCATCTCGAAGGGCTGGCGGCGAGCGTGCTGGACCAGACCGGCCTCGCCCAGAAGGGCGGCGCGGTGACCAGCCACCTGCGTATCGCCCGGACACCCGCCGACATCGCCGCCGTGCGCCTGCCGCCCGACGGCGCCGACCTGATCCTCGGCTGCGACGTCGTGGTGGCGGCGGGGGTCGACGCCCGGCTCCGCATGCGCCAGGACCATACCGCCGCCGTGGTCAACAGCCACGAAGGCTCGATCGCCGAATTCACCCATGACGCCGAAGTGCGCCTGCCCCTGGCCGCCCTGCTCCGCCAGATCGCCGATGCCTGCGGCACCGCCCCGGTCACCGCGGTCGACGCCAGCCGGATGGCGACCGAGCTTTCGGGCGATGCCCTGGCGACCAATCTGTTCCTGCTCGGCATCGCCTGCCAGCAGGGCCTGCTGCCGCTCGCCCCTGCGTCCATAGAAGCGGCGATCGCCCTGAACAGGACAGCCGCGGCCGAGAATACGCGGGCCTTCCGCTGGGGCCGCCTGTTCGTGGTCGATCCCGCATCCGTCGAAGGCGCGGCCCGTTCGGTCGAGGGCGCGGCACTGCCCGCGCATCACCGCCTGTCGGCCACGCTGGACGAATTCGTGACCCGCCGCGTCGCCGAACTGACCCGCTATCAGGACGCCGCCTATGCCGCCCGCTACCGGGCCGCGGTCGATGCGCTCCGCGCGGCCGAGACGCTGCTCGTCCCGGGCCGGGAGGAACTGGCGCGAGCGGCGGCCGACGGGTTGTTCCGCCTGATGGCCTATAAGGACGAATACGAAGTCGCCCGGCTCCAGGCGGACGGCGCCTTCGCCCGCCAGATCGCCGGCATGTTCGGGCCCGGTGCCCGCGTCTCGCTTCACCTGGCGCCGCCGCTCACCGCGCGCCTGGACCCGGCGACGGGACGGCCGGCGAAACATGCCTTCGGCCCCTGGATGTTCCGCGCCCTCGGCCTGCTGAGACATTTGAAGTTCCTGCGCGGCACCGCCCTCGACCCGTTCGGGCGCACCGCCGAACGGCGAGCCGAGCGGGCCTGGCGGAACGATTACCTGGCGCTCGCGGTCGAGATCGCCCGCGACCTGTCGCCCGCGAACCATGGCACCGCCGTGGCGCTCATGGCGCTGCCGGCCAGGATTCGCGGCTTCGGCCCGGTCAAGGCGGCGGCGCTGGCCGAAGCGGCGGCGGCGCGGACCCGCCTGCTGGCCGACTTCCGCGGCGGTGACCCGCCCGGTACCCTGGCACGCGCGGCGGAGTGATCGCCGCCCCGTCGCGTGACTGCCGTCACTGACCGTGCACGAACGATCGATAGGATGACGATACCGACCGGCGGTGCCGGCGGCCTTTCGACAATTCGGCTGATTCAGCGATGGAGGGCACCATGGCGCGCGGTATCATTTTGGGTTCGGTGACCAATTCGGTGGGCGACCCGATGTCGGGCGACGTCTCGCTGAGCAGCATCCGGGGCGGCGACAGCAACGGCATCCTGGTTCAATATTCGGTGCCGATGATCGAGCAGAAGGTCGGCTCCTGGCCCTTCGACACCAAGGTCAAGGTGGCCTCGCGGAAGCTCGTCGCCGGCTGCTTCGCCATTCCCTTCTCCTGGCCGACCACGCCGGACAATCTGGCCCGCGCCGCCGCCGTCGACCTGCTCGACGTCAAGGTGACGGTGATGGACGAGTCCAGCAACTACAAGACGTTCTGGGGCAAGGCGGCCAAGGTGATCGACGGCGTGCAATTCGTGAACAACGTCAAGGCCGGCAAGGTCATGATGTCGGGATCGCCCGAGGACATCCTGAAATCGCTGAAACCCGACCTGAAGAAGGCGATCAAGGGCGACGAGCTCGACCAGATCCCCTATACGCTGCTCTCGGTCGACCAGATCGCGATCCTCGGCCTGATGCCCGGCCTCCAGTTCTGAGCGCACGGGCGCTTGAACGGCCGGTGCGGTGGCACCATTCTGGCGCCCCAGCCCGGCAGACAGGTGCCCCATGCGCAATTTTCCCGCCGCCTATCAGGCCGGCAAGGGTTCCGCCCTCGCCGTCGACCGCGACTTCTACCGCCGCGTGGCCGAGGCGCCGGGCCGCGAGATGGTCGAGAGCTTCGAGATCGGGGTCCGCACCGGTCGGGCCTGGAAGGTGCCGGCGGGCCACGTCTGCCGCATCGTCACGACCAGCGGGCCGCAGGTCGGCGACCTCAACATCTGGAACGCGGAAAACCCGCGCGAGCGTTTCTGGGCCGCGCGCACGCGCCAGCTCCAGGCCGCCCATGTCACCACTTTCGACCGCCTGTGGTCCTGCCTGCCCTATCTCCGCCCGCTGGCGACGATCACGGCAGATTCGCTCGCCGGCTACGGCGTCGACGAATATGGCGGGCGGGTGCACGACCTCCTGGGCACGCGCTGCGATCCTTACGTGAACCGGCTGCTGACGGGCGAGGATTTCCACTTCCACTGCCATTCCAACCTGTGCCGGGCGGTGCTGCCCCATGGGCTCACCGAATTCGACGTGCACGACGTGCTGAACGTCTTCCAATGCACGGGGCTCAACCAGGACGACAAATATTTCATGCGCGACTGCCCGGCGAAACCGGGCGACTTCCTGGAGATCTTCGCCGAGATCGACCTGCTCTGCGCCCTTTCGACCTGTCCGGGCGGCGACCTCTCGGTGCCGCTGTGGGGGCCGGAGGCGCGCGATCCGATCGACGTCTGCCGTCCGCTCGGGATCGAGGTCTGGCGCCTCGACCCCGCGGTGCTGGAGGGCTGGGCCCCGCCGCCCGTGGCCGCCTATCGCGGCAACCACGGTCTGACGCCGCCGAAGGGGGCCTGGGAAGCTTAAGCCTTCGCCGGCACTTGGGCGCCGTAGTGGTTGGCGATCACCGAGACGATCACGAGCTGCAGGAAGTGGTAGAGCATGATCGGGGCAATGATCAGGCCGAGCGCCGGTGTCACCCCGAAGATCACGCCGGCGAGCGGCACCCCGGTGGCCAGCGATTTCTTCGAGCCGCAGAAGAGGGCGGCGATCCGATCCTCCCGGTTGAAGCCGAGGAGGCGGCACGGGATCATGAGGAGGCCGTAGACCACGGCGAAGAGGGCGACGGCACCCACCGCGATCTCGACCAGGAGCAGCGGGTCATGGGCGCTCCAGATCCCTTCGGCGACGGAATCCGAGAAGGAATTGTAGACGATCGACAGGATCACCGCCCGGTCGAGGATCTTGATCGCCTTGGCATGGCGATGCGCCCAGGCGCGTAGCGGCTTGTGCAGCAATTGGCCGAGCAGGGTCGGCACCAGCACCAGGAGCACGACCTTCAGGATGACCTGGCCGAGCGGCAGGCTGGGCGCGCCGGAGCGGGCCAGGAACCAGGCCATCAGGGCGGGCGTCGCGAAGACGCCGATCAGGCTGGACAGGCTGGCGTTGAACAGGGCGCCCGGGACATTGCCCTTGGCGATCGAGGTCATCGCGACCGAGGACGACACGGTCGACGGCAGAGCCGCGATATAGAAGAAGCCGATCCAGACTTCCGGCGGCAGCAGCGGCCGGACGACCGGCCCTGCGGCGAGCACGACGAGCGGGAAGAGCACGAAAGTGCCGAGCACGACGACCAAGTGGAGCCGCCACTGCATCAGGCCGGCGCGCATCTTCTCGGGCGCCAGCGACAG
>NZ_JBAZKR010000002.1:0-101567 GCF_041650655.1 Zavarzinia sp. | reverse complement strand
TCCCCGGCTACCGCCTGAAGCAGGAATTGCAGTTCGAGCATTTCGGCTCGAACAACCCGGTGCACATCCCCGGGCACGGTACGTTCGAGGGGGTGAAGACCTCGGTCTTCCTCGAAGTCGAAGGTGCCGCCCACTACCTGCCGGCCTATGCCGGCAACCTCGACATCATGACCTCGGCCGGCCTCGCCACCGCCGAGAAGATCGCCCGCCGCAAGCTCCTGAAGGAGGTCGCATAATGGCCACCCTCGACCCGACCAAGACCAAGCTCTACATCCAGGACGTCACGCTGCGTGACGGCATGCATGCGATCCGCCACCAGTACGGCCTGGATCATGTGCGCGCCATCGCCAAGGCGCTCGACGAAGCGGGCGTCGACGCGATCGAGATCGCCCATGGCGACGGCCTGAACGGCTCCACCTTCAACTACGGCTTCGGCCGCTTCACCGACTGGGAGTGGATCGAGGCGGTGGCCGACGTCGTGAAGAACGCCGTCATCACCACCCTGCTGCTGCCCGGCATCGGCACGGTCGAGGAGCTGAAGCACGCCTACAACCTCGGCGTCCGCTCGGTCCGCATCGCCACCCACTGCACCGAGGCGGACGTCTCGAAGCAGCATATCGAGGCGGCGCGTAACCTCGGCATGGACACGATCGGCTTCCTGATGATGAGCCACATGATCGAGCCCGAGCAGCTCGCCCAGCAGGCCAAGCTGATGGAGAGCTACGGCGCCACCTGCGTCTATGTGACCGACTCCGGTGGTGCGCTGGACATGGATGGTTACCGGGCGCGTTGCGAAGCCTATGACCGCGTGCTGAAGCCCGAGACCCAGCGCGGCATCCACGCCCACCACAACCTCTCGCTCGGCGTCGCCAATTCGATCGTCGGCGTGCAGGCGGGGGCGATCCGGGTCGACGCGTCGCTGGCCGGCATGGGCGCCGGTGCGGGCAACGCCCCGCTCGAAGTCTTCATCGCCGCGGCCGAGCGCAAGGGCTGGAAGACCGGCTGCGACCTCTACAAGCTGATGGACGCCGCCGAGGATCTGGTGCGCCCGCTCCAGGACCGCCCGGTCCGGGTCGACCGCGAGACCCTGACGCTCGGCTATGCCGGCGTCTATTCGTCCTTCCTGCGCCACGCCGAGAAGGCGGCCAACGAGTATGGCGTCGACACCCGCGCCATCCTCTACGAGGCCGGTCGCCGGCGCATGGTCGGCGGTCAGGAAGACATGATCGTCGACATCGCCCTCGACCTCGCCAAGGCGAAGACCCAGGCGGCGTAACTCAGGCCTCAGCGGAAACCGCCATCGCCGCCGGTGCGGCGGTGGCGGTGCGCAGGGCGGCACGCGGCCCGTAACCGAGCACGGGCCGCGCCTGCTGGGCGACCGATTCCGCGATCGAGCGCATCAGGCGGTCCGCCACCGTGCGCGCCGCGGCGACCTGGATCGTGTGCAGCGCCATGATCTCGCGGAGCCGCCGGGTCGGCTCGCGCAACAGGGCGCGGGCCAGGGGATCCGCCGCCACCGCCGCTGCCCCGCCCATGCGGGCGAGCTGGCTGTCATAGGCGTTGACCACCGGCAGCTTGGCTTCGACCAGCGGCTTGAGTCCGGTCAGCCGGCGTTCCGACAGCACCTGGCATTCCGCCTCGATGGCATCGGCCAGGCGTTCGGTCAGGGTCACCAGGCAATCGATCTCGGCCTGCGCCAGGGGGGACTTCTGTGCTTCAGGCATGGGGTGGCTCCTCGGAGGTGAGCAGGGAACGGATCAGCATGTCGGAAAGGCCCATGCCGCCGCGGGCGGCGATGCCCTTGCCGAATTCCTGGACCAGGAAGCCCCGGAAGGCGGCCTCGCCCGAACCGCCGCCGAAGGGGCCGTCGGTCTTCAGGCCGTCGAACATGGGGGTCAGCATCTCGCTCATCACCATGGCCTCGAAATCCTGGCCCGCGGCCTTCAGCCTGGGCGAGATCGCGGGCAGCGGCCGGTCGGCCGGATAGGCGTAGCGGATTGCTTCGGGGGCGGCGGTCATCACATCACCTCGATATCGGCCTGGAGCGCGCCGGCGGCCTTGATCGCCTCGAGGATCGAAATCAAGTCGCGCGGGCCGAGGCCGAGGCCGTTCAGGCCGTTGACCAGGTCCTGCAGGCTGACCCCGCTGTTCATCACCACGACATGGCGATTGCCGCCCTCGTCGACCTGGACGTCGGTCCGCGGCACGACCTGGGTCTGGCCGCCCGAGAAGGGGGCGGGCTGCGAAACCTGCGGCGTTTCGGTGATGCGCACCGTGAGGTTGCCCTGGGCGATCGCCACGGTGGAGACGCGAACGTCGGCGCCGATCACGATGGTGCCCGAGGCTTCGTCGATCACGATGCGGGCGCGCTGGTCCGGCGTCACCCTGAGCTGCTCGATCTGGGTCACGAAGGAGACGATGTCGGCGCGGTACTGCGGCGGCACCTGGATCTCGACCGTGGAGGGATCGAGGGCGCGGCCGTTGACCTTCAGCTTGTTGGCGATCTCCTGGGCGATCCTGCGGGCGGTGGTGAAATCGGGATTGCGGAGTGCGACGCGCAGCGTCGGCTCGGTGCCGAAGGCATAGGTCACTTCGCGCTCGACCACCGCGCCGTTGGGAATGCGGCCCGAGGTCGGAACCCCCTTGGTCACCGAAGTGGCGGCGCCCTGGGCCTTGAAGCCCGAGACGGAGACCTGGCCCTGGGCGACGGCATAGACCTCGCCGTCGGCGCCGAGCAGCGGTGTCACCAGGAGCGTGCCGCCGAGCAGGCTCTTGGCATCGCCCAGCGTCGAGACGGCGACGTCGACCCGGCTGCCCGAGCGGCCGAAGGGCGGCAGTTCCGCGGTCACCATCACGGCCGCCACATTCTTGGTCTTCATGTCGGAATCGCGGGTGTTGACGCCCAGGCGTTCCAGCATCGCTTCCAGGCTCTGCTTGGTGAAGGGGGAGTTGCGGAGCGAGTCGCCCGAACCGTCCAGCCCGACCACGAGGCCGTAACCGACCAACATATTGTCGCGCACGCCTTGGATATTGGCGATATCCTTGATCCTGGTTTCGACCGCGAAGGACGGCCGCGCCAGGCCGAGGCCGGCGGTGGCGAGGACGAGCAGGGCGAGCAGGGATCGGAACATCGTTTCTACCTCGGTGCGCGGCGGATTCTCCGCCCCGGGCCTTCCCTTGCCAGTCCCGTGCCAACGGAAATTCCAGGAATTTCAAGAGCTTGGCCGGGTCTGGTCATGGTATTTCCTGCCTCCCCGGCAATTCCTGCCGTGCCGCCCCGGTCGCTTCAGGGCTTGTTAACCCTGGTCGCGCATGATTCCATCCGTGTTGGAGGTGTCGAGCCCACTATGAAGATCGACGGCAGCGGCAGAGTAGGCGGCCCGGCAGCGCCCGGCGGTCGCCGTAGTACGCGCACGGGCGACGGCGGCTTCACCCTGGGCGAGACGGAAGAGGCCAAGGCTTCGGCCGGCCCGGTCGCGGCCGGCCCGGTCGGCGGCATCGGCGCCCTCTTCGCCCTTCAGGAAGTCGATGCCGATGGTGAGCGTCGGCGTGCCGCGAAACGCGGCAACGATCTGCTCGACCGGCTCGAGGAATTGCGCCTCGGCCTGTTGTTCGGCCATTTCCCCAAGGAGAGGCTCCTGGACCTGCTCGGCATGGTGCGCAGCCGGCAGGAAAAACTGTCCGACCCGCGGCTGGCGGGCGTGCTGGCCGATATCGAACTTCGGGCCGAAGTCGAGCTGGCCAAGCTGGGCTACTGACTACTATTTCGGCACTCGGTCTAAATCCATGGAAATACAGGCTTTTTTTGTGGCGACCGAGGCTTGAACAGGAATTCTTCGCTGCTATACTCCCGCCGCCTTTCGGCCTAGACATGCGTGAGGGATGGCATGGGAGCAGAGTTGCCGCCGGACTATCATCCGAGCGAGGACGAAGAGTTCATGAACCCGCGCCAGCGTGAGTATTTCCGGCGCAAACTCGTGGCATGGCGTGAAGAAATCCTGCGTGAGAGCCAGGAAACATTGCAGCATCTTCAGGAAGACACGGTGGCGGAGCCCGACCTGGCCGATCGGGCCTCGGCCGAGTCGGAACGGGCGCTCGAACTGCGTACCCGCGATCGCCAGCGCAAGCTGATCGGCAAGATCGATGCGGCCCTGCGTCGCATCGAGAACGGCGAATACGGCTATTGCGAAGAGACGGGCGACCCGATCAGCCTGCGGCGGCTCGACGCCCGCCCGATCGCCACTCTCTCGATCGAGGCCCAGGAACGCCACGAACGGCGGGAGCGGACCTATCGCGACGAGTAATCCGCGCGACCATCGAACAGCATGACGAGGCCGGGCCGTGGCCCGGTCTCGCCGTTTCCGGGGACTGCCTAAAAGGGCAGGATGGCGTCGAGCACCTGCTGGCCGTAGCGCGGCTGCTGCACATCGGTGATCTGGCCGCGGCCGCCGTAGGAGATGCGCGCTTCGGCGATCTGGGTGTGCTTGATCGTGTTCGAGGCGGAGATGTCGGCCGGGCGCACGATGCCGGCGACCAGCAATTCCCGCATCTCGTAGTTGACGCGCACTTCCTGGCGCCCCTGGATCACCAGGTTGCCGTTGGGCAGCACCTGGGTGACCACGGCGGCCACCGTCATCTTCACCGCTTCCGAGCGCTTGATCGAACCGTCGCCCGCCGTATTGGTGCCGGACGACAGGTCGACCGCGCCGCTCGGGCTGTAGCCCGCCGGCAGGGCGGCCCCGGCCACGCTGGTCTCCAGGCCGAGCAGGCCGTTGAGGCCCAAGTTCTCGGTCGAGTCGCGCTTGCGGGCGGTCTGGTTCTGCAGGTTGGCTTGCTCGTCGATGTTGATCGTCACGGTCAGGATGTCGCCCACGCGGGCGGCGCGGTTGTCCTTGAAGAAGGCGCGCGAACCCTGCTGCCACAGGCTCGGCGAGGCGCCGCCGGCGACCGCGGGGTCGTTCGGCATCGGCAGGCTGACCGGGACATAGCCGGCCTGGGCGGTCGGGTTCTGGATCGGGCTCAGGCCGGGCGCTTCGCCGATCCGGCTCATGCGTTCCTGGAAGCCGGCGCAGGCGCCCAGGCTGGCCGCGGCGGCCAGCACCAGGAGGAAACGGAGGAAGGGTTTGGCGTTCATGGCTGGGTGCCTTCTGGCAGGTCGTTTCGGATTACATCTGGGGCGCGGCGTCGGTCACCGGCTGGGCGGCGACCAGGACCTGGGCTTCGCCCGTGCCGGTCACCACCGCCTGCACGATGCGGTTCGAGGTCAGGTTCATGACGCGGATGGCGTCGCCCATGGCGCCTTGTTCGATCGCCTTGGCGGTGGTCGCCAGCTCGATCCCGGGCAGTGAGACGCGCAGGGTAACGAGGCTGCCCTTGCCGACCAGAACCGGCGGGCGCACTTCGCTCAGCGCGATCGGCCGCCCGGCGCGCAGGGGCTTGCGGGCGGCGAGGCCGACGAGCTGATCGGCGTCGGTCGCGATATTGCCGGGCAGGGCGCCCTGGACCGGCTGGTCGACCAGGTCTTCGGCGCGCAGCACGTCGCCCGGGGCGAGGTCGTGGTCCAGCACGGGAATGGTGGCGGTGACGGCGGCGGGCGCCGCCTCCTGGGCCTTGGCGGGCAGGCCCAGGCTCCAGGCCAGCGCCCAGAGCAGAATGCCGATGGCGAAACGGATCATGGCGGCCTCCTCAGCGGAGTTGGGTGATCGTCTGCATCATCTCGTCCGATGCAGTGATCACCTTGGAATTGAGTTCATAGGCCCGCTGCGCGGAGATCAGGTTGGTGATCTCCTGCACCGGATTGACGTTCGAGGCTTCGAGATAGCCCTGCAGCACGGTGCCGAAGCCGGTGTCGCCCGGAATGCCGGTGGTCGGCGTGCCCGAGGCGGGGGTTTCCAGGAACAGGTTGTCGCCGGTCGCCTCCAGCCCTGCCGGATTGACGAAGGTGGTGAGGTCGAGCTGGCCGACCACCTGGGGGTTCACCTGGCCCGGCAGGGTCGCGGTGACTTCGCCGGTCGCCGAGATCGAGACCGCGGTCGCGGTCTGCGGGATGACGATGCCGGGCTGTACCGTGTAGCCATCCTGGGTGACGAGCTGGCCGTCGCCGTTCAATTGGAACGAGCCGGCGCGGGTATAGGCGTCGTCGCCGCTCGGCAGTTCGATGCGGAAATAGCCGCGGCCCTGGATCGCCAGGTCGTAGGTATTCTCGGTCGACGTCATGTTGCCCTGGGCGATGATCCGGTAGACCGAGCCGGTTTTCACGCCGGTGCCGAGCTGGATGCCCGAAGGGATCACGGTGCCGGCGTCCGAGGACGAGGTGCCCATGCGCTTCTGGTTCTCGTAGAGCAGGTCCTGGAATTCGGCCCGCTGGCGCTTGAAGCCGGTCGTGGACAGGTTCGCCAGATTGTTCGAAATGACTTCCACGTTGAGCTGCTGGGCCAGCATCCCGGTGGCGCCGATGGAAAGGCTGCGCATCGTCGTCTACTCCCTGCCGTCAGGCCTGCGAAACCTTGCCCAGCCGCTGGATCGCGGTGGTCTGCAGGTCGTCGCCTTTGGAAATGAGGTTCTGCATCGTCTCGTAGCGGCGCTGGAGTTCGATCATCCGGCCGATCTCCACCACGGGCTGCACGTTGGAGCCTTCCAGCATGCCCTGGACCAGGCGGGTCTCGGTCCCGGCCGGCGTGGCGGTGGCATTGGCCGGGGCTTCGAACAGGCTGTCGCCGACGGCGCGCAGGTCCTGTTCGTTGGCAAAGGTGAACATGCCGACTTTGGCGATCTGGGTCTGGCCCTGGGCCATGGTGCCGTCGGCCGAGATCACCGGCGTGCCCAGGGTCGGGTCGTCGACCGTGATCTCCGCCCCGCCGTCGTCGAGCAGGGCATAGCCTTCGCGGGTCACCACGCGGCCGTCGGCGTCGAGCGTGAAATGGCCGTTCCGCGTATAGCGAGTGCCGTTCGGCGTCTGCACCGAGAGATAGCCGGGCCCGGTCACCGCGATGTCGTAGGGATTGTCGGTCGCGGTCAGCACGCCGGGGCGGGTGTCGCGCGATACGCCGTAGTCGAGGACATAGGAGACCGGCTTCTGCTCCTGGCCGGCCTTCACGACATATTCCTGGAAGACCGGGCGCATGCCCCGATAGGCCGTCGTGTTCATGTTGGCGATGTTGTTCGCCACCAGGTCCATCTGGCGCTCCAGCACCATCTGCTGCGACAGGCCGACGTAGAGCGAATTTTCCATGCCTGCTGCTCCGAAATCCCTGCGCGACATCGGGGCCGCGCCATCGCCGGTTTCGGTGCAGGTCGCGTGCCAACTCATAACCATCTGATTTTAAAGGATTTTGTGCCGGCGGTGGGGTCTCCGCGATTTCCGGCTGGCCGGGATTGCCGGGCAGAAGATGCCGGGTGGCGGTGAAATCAAAACCGCTTGTTAACGAAGATCGCCCAAACTCCGAGTTGTCACGGGCGCAAACTCGGAGTGGGTCTCGGCATGGCCAGCAAAGCCGCATCTCAACAGGATCTCGACGACCTGGTCAGCGGCCTCGGCGAAAACGGGGACGAGGCTGGTGCCGAAGGCGGCAAGGCGGCCAAGAAGAAGGGCAAGGGCAAACTGCTGCTCTTCATCCTGCTGCCCCTCGTGTTGCTGCTCGCGGGCGGCGGGGCGGCCTTCTACCTGGGCCTGCTGGACGGCCTGCTCGGCAAGACCGAGGAGGCGGCGGCCGAAGGTCACGGTGCCGAAGGCCAGGGCGCCGGCAAGCCGGAGGCGGCCTCCGCCGCCGAGCCGGTCTTCTTCGACCTGCCGGACATGCTGGTCAACCTGCACACAACGGGCAATCGGGCCGCCTATCTCAAGATGAAGCTCTCGCTCCAGTACAGGGACCCGCAGGTGACGCCGATCCTGCAGAAGATGCAGCCGCGCGTGATCGACAGCTTCCAGATCTACCTGCGCGAACTCCGGCTCGAGGACCTCGAAGGCTCGGCCGGGCTGCTGCGCCTGAAGGAGGAACTCCTGGCCCGGGCCAACCAACTCCTGGCGCCGGCCGAAATCGACGACGTCCTGTTCAAGGAAATGCTGGTGCAGTGATGGCCGACGAGCAGCCCGAGGGCCAGAAGCCCGTCGACGAAGACGCCCTGGCGGCGGAATGGGCCGCCATGGCCGGCGGCGAGGACGGCGCGCCGGTCGACCCCGACTTGGCCCAGGTCGACGAGGCCCTGGCCGGGCAGACCGGGCGCGCGCTGAGCCAGGACGAGATCGACAGCCTGCTCGGCTTCGATGCCGTGCAGACCGCCGACACGGGCCGTACCGGCATCCGCGCCATCATCAATTCCTCGCTGGTCTCCTATGGCCGGCTGCCCATGCTGGAGATCGTCTTCGACCGGCTGGTGCGCCTGCTCTCGACCTCGCTCCGCCATTTCACCTCGGACAATGTCGAGGTGACGCTGGACAACATCACCTCGATCCGCTTCGGCGAATATCTGAACTCGGTGCCTCTGCCGGCGATCCTGACCGTGTTCCGCGCCGTCGAATGGGACAATTTCGGCCTGCTCACGGTCGAATCCAATCTGATCTACTCGATCGTCGACGTGCTGCTGGGTGGGCGCAAGGGCACCACGCCGATGCGCATCGAAGGTCGGCCCTATACGACGATCGAACGCAACCTGGTCGAACGCATGGTCCAGGTCGTGCTGAAGGACATGAAGTCGGCCTTCGAGCCGCTGACCCCGGTCGACTTCACCTTCGACCGGCTGGAGGTCAACCCGCGCTTCGCCACGATCGCGCGCGATGCCAATGCGGCGATCCTGGTGCGGCTCCGCGTCGACATGGAGGATCGTGGCGGCAGGATCGAACTGGTGCTGCCCTATGCCACGATCGAGCCGGTGCGCGAGCTGCTGCTCCAGATGTTCATGGGCGAGAAATTCGGCCGCGACACCATCTGGGAGAGCCATCTCGCCACCGAGCTCTGGGCCACCGAGGTGCAGATCGACGCCGTCCTCGACGAGCAGATGATGCAGCTCGGTGACGTCATGAATTTCGAGGTCGGCCAGACCATCCTGCTGAACTGCACGCCCGATTCGCCGATCGAGCTGAAATGCGGCGGACTGCCCATGTTGCGCGGCAAGATGGGACGGGTCGGGCCCATGGTCGCGGTCAAGGTCGAACAATCGCTGATGAAGGCGAAGCGCGAGGTGACGAAGGCATGAGCACGCTCGGACTCGTCGTGGACCTGGCGCTGGCCGGGCTGCTGATCGCCACCATCGTGCTGGCGCTGCGCCTGCAGAAGAAACTGCAGGGCCTGCGCGGCGGCCATGACGAATTGCGCCAGTTGGTCGAAGGCCTGAACGAGGCGACGCGCCGCGCCCAGGCCGGCATCATCGAATTGCGCATGGCGGCCGAAGCCTCGACCGCCCGCCTGGGCAACCAGGTCGACACGGCGCGCAAGGTGACCGACGAATTGTCGCTGCTGGTCGCCTCGGCCAACAATGTCGCCGACCGGCTGGTCAAGGCCGGCTCGACCGGCCGCCCGGCCGAGGCACCGCTCCGCCCCGCCGCCGGGGGCGGCGATCCGGGCATTCTGCGTGCCCTGAAGGACATCCGTTAGGACGCCCGTGATGAGCCGCCGCCGCATTCCCCTCTTCCTGGTGCTGGCTGCCACGGCGACCGTGGCTCTGGCCGTGCGCCTGCCCGAGACCGTACAGGCGGTGGGCCGCACCCTGCCGGCCTCCAATGCGGCCCTGGCGGCCGAGACGGCGGCCCCCGCGACCCCGGCCCCCGCAGCGGCCCCGGCCGGGGCTGAAGGTGGCACGCAGGCTCCCGCGCCAACACCAGCGACAACGCCGGCCGCCGCCGGCATCGGCGCTCCCGCCTTCGATCCCAATACGCTGACCGCGGGCGAACTCGACGTCCTGCAGAATCTGTCGCGCCGGCGCGAGGAGATCGAGGCACGCGCCCGCGAACTCGACAGCCGCGAAGCCCTGGTCGCCGCGACCGAGGCCCGGATCGACAAGAAATTGGCCGAGATCAAGGAGATCGAGGCCCGCATCCAGGCCGCCAACGCGGCCCAGAGCGCCGAGGACGACGCCCAGATGGCCCGCCTCGTGAAGGTCTACGAGACCATGAAGCCGGCCGAAGCGGCGACCATTTTCAATACGCTCGATTTCTCCGTGCTGATCGAGGTCGCCAGTCGTATGAAGGAGGCGAAGATCGCTCCCGTCCTGGCGGCCATGGATCCCGAGGCGGCGAAGAAACTGACAGTGGCGCTTGCGACCCGCAAGGCGGCGCCGGCGTCCGGCAACAGCGGCGGTTAGGGGCAGCAGATGGTCGCGACGGTGAAGATGAGCTTCAAGGATCGGCTCGCCGCCCTGGCGGCGGAAACCGGCGGCAGCATTCCGGTGGCCGACATCGGCCGGGTGGTCGCCGCCCTGCTCGACACTTTCGAGGGCGACCAGGCCATGCCCGCCGCCCCGTCCGCGCCGCCGCCGGCCCCGGCAGCGGCGGCGGATCCGGCAACGACGCGCGAACTCGAAGACCTGCTCGCCTACATCCACCAGACCCAACGCGAAATCGCCGCGATCCAGCCGGCCGAGCTGACGGGCGAAAAGATCCCCCATGCCAACGACCAGCTCCGCTCGGTCGTCGATGCCACCGAACAGGCGACCGGCGTCTTTCTCGACATCGCCGAGGAACTGTCGGCCCTGGCCGAGACTTTCGGCGGTGCCGGTGCGGCCGAGCTCCAGGCGATCACCACCCGCATCTACGAAGCCTCGAATTTCCAGGACATCACCGGCCAGCGCATCAACAAGGTGCTGGAGACCATGGAGATCATCGAGGCACGCCTGTCCCGCCTGGTCGCCATGACCGGGAGTGCTGCCGTCCCGACGGCTGGGCCGATGGCCCCGGCGCCCGTCCCGGTCGTGGACGAGCATCTGTTGAACGGCCCCCAACTGCCCGATGCGGCGGCGACGCAGGATGACATCGATCGTCTCTTCGCCTCGCTCTGAGCAGCGCCAGCCGGTGGGCTTCCGCCGCGTCCTCGAGGCAGGCCTTGTCGCCCTCGGCCTCGCCCTGGGTGCGGCCGCGCCGGCCTTGGCGGCGGGTGAGCCCGTGGTCGGCGTGCGCGGCTGGGATCACGGCGATTACGGCCGGCTGGTGTTCGATCTGGCGTCGGGGATCGAGGCCAAGGCGTCGGTTGCCGGGACCGACCTTGCGATCGAATTCTCGGCGCCGGTGGCGCTCGACGCCGCTGCGGCGCTGAAGCGGCTCGGCCGTATCGCCGCCGCGGCCAGCCTGGCCGCCGACGGCCGCAGCCTCCACGTCCAGCTGAAACAGCCGGCCCAGGCGACAGTGCAGCGCTACGAGGACAAGCTCGTCGTCGACCTTCGGCTGCTCACGGCGCCGGCTCCCGCCGCCACGCCTGAACCGGCCAAGCCCGAGGCCGCCAAACCTGTGCCGCCGCCGGCGTCCGAGGCGTCGCCCGCCAAGCCCGCAGCGCCGCCGCCGGCTCCGCTGGCGGTCGAACCCGCGAAACCGGTGGCGTCACCGCCGCCGGTACCCCGGCCGGTCACGCCCGAACCACCGCCGGCCAAGCCGGCGGCTGCGGTGCCAGCCGCCGCGGCACCGGCCCCGCCTCCGCCCGCACTGCCGCCCGCCGCGCCGGGGGCCAAGGTCACCCTGCACAAGGGATTGGTCGGGCCGCAGGTCGACATCGCCTTTCCCGCGCCGGTCGGGGCGACGGTCTTTGCCAGGGCCGAGTCGCTCTGGTTCGTGTTCGACGGGCCGGGGGCGGCCGGGCCGGCGATCACCGACGGGCCACTCGCCGATCTCGGCACGGTCGAGCCGCTGGTGGTGCCCGGCGGTTCCGGTTTCCGCCTGAACGGCGGTCGGGCGCTGCCCCAGGTCGCGGCCGATGGAGCGACCTGGAGCTTCACCTTCGGTCCCGATTCGCGGCCGCCGGCCAATCCCGTGGTGGCCAGCCCCAAGGCCGATGCCCAAGGCCGCATGAGCCTGGTGGCCAGCGTGCCGGGTGCGCACCAACCGCTCACCCTGACCGATCCCGAAATCGGCGACACCGTGGTGGCGATTCCGATCGCCACGCCCGGCACCGGCACCGCGGTCGGCGGCCGCCTGCCCGACCTCCAGGTCCTGGCCACGGCCCAGGGCATGGCCTTCACCCCATTGGCCGACGGGGTCGCTGCGACGGTCGCCGAGGGCATGGTGACGATCGGACGGAACGGCAGCGGTCTCATGCTCTCCGACGTGGTCGCGGCCCCTTCGGCCCGGCCCCTGGGCTTCGGCCAGAAGGCCGACAGCGGGCTCGACGTCGGACGCTGGAACGAGCCAGGCCCGGTCGCCGAGACGCGCGCCCGGCTGCAGCACGACCTGGCGCTGGCGCCGCCCGAGGCGAAGCCCGACCTGCGCCGCGCCCTGGCCGAATTCTATGTCGTCAACGGCCTCGGGGCGGAAGCGATCGGCGAAGCCGCCCTGGTCGAGCATGACGATGCCACCTCGGCTCAGGCGCCGGCCTTCCGGCTGATGCGCGGCATTGCCCTGGCGATCCAGGAGCGGCATGACGAAGCCCTGGCCGATCTCGGCCTGCCGGCACTGGAATTCTCGCCCGATGCGGCGCTGTGGCGCGCCTACGCCCTGGCCGGGCGGGGTGAGAAACTGCCCGCGCACAAGGAATTCGGCCCCGGCCTGCCGGCCCTCGGCCATTATCCGCTGCGCCTGCAGGAACGCCTGCTGGCGGCGGCGGGCGATGCCGCCCTGGCGGCAGACGACGTGCGCACGGCCGACGAAGCCTCCAAGGCGCTGACCGGCAAGGCCGAGACGGCGGCGGGCAAGGCGCTCGCCCTGGCGCTGGCCGGGCGGGTCGCCATGCGCCGGTCCGACGGCCCGGCCGCCCGTGCCGCCTTCGAGGCGGCGCTCGCGAGTGGCGAACGCCTGGTCCGCGTCGACGCCGAGATGGGCCTGGTCGAGCTCGGCCTCGCCGACGGCAGCCTGAGCCGCGCCCAGGCGATCGAGAAGCTGGACCGGCTCCGCTTCGCCTGGCGCGGCGATGCCAAGGAACTCGCCGTGCTGCGCCGCCTCGCCGATCTCGAACTGGCCGAAGGGCGTTGGCGCGCCGGGCTGGAGACGCTGCGCCTGGCGCTCAAGGTGTTCCCCGACGCGCCCGACGCCCAGGTCCTCCAGGATACCCAGGCGACCGCCTTCCGCCGCCTTTTCCTGGGCGGCGGTGCGGATGCCCTGCCACCGGTCCAGGCGGTTGCGCTCTATTTCGATTTCCGCGACCTGACGCCGCTCGGCCAGGACGGCGACGAAATGATCCGCCGCTTGGCCGACCGTCTGGTCCAGGTCGATCTGTTCGACCAGGCCAAGACCCTGCTGACCCACCAGGTGACCTACCGCCTGCAGGGCATCGCCAAGTCCAAGGTGGCGTCGCGCTTGGCGCTGATCCACCTGCTCGACCACGATCCGGCCAAGGCCTTGGTGGTGCTGGACGACAGCGAGCAGCCGGTGCTGCCCGAAGGCACCGCCAAGCTGCGCCGCCTGCTGCGCGCCCGCGCGCTCGCCGATCTCGGCCGGGTGCCGGAAGCGCTGGCCCAGCTCGCCGGCGACGGTTCCACCGATGCCGCCACTCTCGGCGCCGAAATCACCTGGCAGGCGCGCGACTGGCCGAAGGCGGCATCCTTCCTGGGGCGCCTGCTGGACGGCAAGGCGCCGCCGCCCGCCGGCCCGCCGGCCTCGGGCATCGAGTCGCTGGTGCTGCGCGCCGCGGTGGCACTGGCGCTGGCGCAGGACGCGCCCGGCCTGAAGAACCTGGCCGACCGCTGGGCCGCCGCCATGGGCCAGTCGAAGAGTGCGGACGCCTTCGCCATGATGACGGGGGCGAGCGATCCGACCGCCCTCTCGACCCGCAACCTGGCCCAGACCATGGCCAATGCGGCGAACGGCGGGGTCGCCTTCATCGAGGAGCTACGCCGCCGCCTGACTGCCGGCGAACTCTCCCTGACCGACTGACGCCGGTCAGTTCGCGTAGCTCTGGATCAGGCTGGCGACGGTCATGTGCCAGCCGTCGACCAGCACGAAGAAGATCAGCTTGAACGGCAGCGAGATCACCACCGGCGGCAGCATCATCATGCCCATGCCCATCAGGATCGACGCCACCACCATGTCGATCACCAGGAAGGGCACGAACATCAGGAAGCCGATCTCGAAGGCGCGGCGCAGTTCGGAGATCATGAAGGCCGGCACCAGGGTGGTGAGGGGCACGGCTTCCGGCGTTTCGGGCTTGGTCCCGCCCGCCAGGTCGACGAACAGGCCGAGATCGGCTTCCCGCGTGTTCTTCAGCATGAAGGTGCGGAAGGGCGCGGCGGTCGCATCGAAGGCGGCGCGCTCGTCGATCTGGCCCTGGATGTAGGGGTTGACGCCCTCGGTCCAGGCCTTGTCGAAGGTCGGCGCCATGATGAAGGCGGTGAGAAAGAGGGCGAGGCCGATCAGCACCGTGTTGGGCGGCGTCTGCTGGGCGCCGATCGCGTTCCGCAAGAGCGACAGCACGACCACCAGCCGGCCGAAGGAAGTGACCACGACCAGGAGCGAGGGCGCCAGGCTCAGCACCGTGACCAGGGCGATGATCTGGACCAGGTTCGAAGTCAGGCCGCCCTGGCCGTTCAGGTCGAGCGACAGGGACTGCGCCAAGGCCCCGCTGGCGCCCAGGGTCGAGGCGGCCAGCAGGACGGGCAGGAACAGGCGGCGCGACATCAGGCATCCTCCGGCGCGGGCGTGGCTGGCGGGGCGGGCGCGGTCTCCGGTATGGCGGCCAAGCCGCGTTCGACCACCAAATCGCCGCCGGGGCCGAGCAGCAGGAGATGTTCCGCCCCGTCGCGCCGGACCAGCACGAGGCGCCGGCGCGGATCGAGACTCAGGCTCTCGACCACGGCGAGCCTTTTGCCGCTGCGCAAGCCGGCGTTCTGGCCGAGCCGCTTGGCCACGGCAGCGAAGACCAGGATCAGGACGATGACGAGGGCGAGGGCGAAGCCGGCCCGCAGCAGTTCAGGCATCATCGCGGGCTGCCGCCGCCATAGGGGTCGCGGCGTTGCTGGATCTGGCGGGCTTCGCGCATCCGGTTGTTGGCCATATAGACATAGGCCAGGATCTCGGCCACGGCGGCGAAGGCTTCGGTCGGGATGGTCTCGTCCAGGTCGCAGGTCTCCAGGATCTGCACGAGGTCGCCGTCTTCCCGCACCTTGACGTCGTGGGCGTGAGCGATGGCGACGATCCGCTCGGCGATCTCGCCCTGGCCGCGCGCCAGCACGCGCGGCGCCGCGTCCTCGCCCCGCTTGTAGCCGAGGGCGACGGCCTTGGTGCTCGGCGGCTTCTGCTCTTCGGTCATCCGGGCCTTCCTCGTGGCGGACGCGACCATGTTCCGGTTCATCATGGTGCCTCCACGTTTACGCGTCGTTAAGGGCGTTGTCGTCAGGATGCAAGGGTCCGTCACTTTGGCAAAGGCTGTTTCGGCCATGGATCTGGACCGCATCCCGGTCATCGGCATGTTGGTGCGCCGTATGGATTTCCTCGGCGCCCGTCAGCGGGTGATCGCGCAGAATGTCGCCAATGCCGATACGCCCGGCTATCAGCCGCGCGACATGGCGCCCGACGCCTTCGCCCGCCATGTCGCCAGCGAAATGGGCATGGCGGCCCAAGGCGTGGCGCCGGTCGGCTTGGCGGCCACCTCGGCCGGCCATCTCGCCGGCACGCTGCCCGCCGCCAAGCCCGGCCAGGCGACGACCAAGGCGAACGACTACGAGACGGCGCCTTCCGGCAACGCGGTGGTGCTGGAAGAGGAAATGTCGCGTCTGACCGAAACGCAGATGGACTATGACACCATGACCAGCATCTACCGGAAGCAGATCCAGATGCTGAAGACCGCCTGGCGCGGCGGCTCGAGCAGCTAGGGGATACCGCCATGGCGATCGACGACCTGAACAAGACCCTGATGATTTCCGCCGCCGGCATGCGGGCGCAGAGTGTGCGCATGCGGGTGATCGCGGAGAATCTGGCCAATGCCGAGACGGTGGGCCTGAAGCCGGGCGACCAGCCCTATCGCCGCAAGGTCGTGACCTTCGCCGAGACGCTGGATCAGGCGACCGGCGCCGAGACCGTGAAGGTCAAGGGCGTGACCGAGGACCAGTCGGCCTTCGGCAGCCGCTTCGACCCCGGCCATCCGGCGGCCGATCCCAACGGCTATGTCCAGACCCCGAATGTGAACACGCTGGTCGAGGTGAGCGACATGCGCCAGGCCCAGCGCACCTATGAAGCCAATCTGAACGTGGTCGATTCCGCGCGCACCATGCTGATGCGCATGATCGACCTGCTGCGCTCTTAAGGGGGGCCGCCGATGGATCCGATCGCGACGCGGGCGCTGGGCGCCTATACCGATGCGCTCCGCCGGGGAACCCGCGGCGGTGAGACCGATGCCGTCGCCGGGGGCGACGCGGCCCAGGGCGGCGCCCAGGGGGAGAGCTTCGGTGCCGTGCTCGGCCGCACCCTCGAGGATGCGGTGCAGACCTCGGCCAGGGCGGATCAGACCTCGCTCGCCGCGGCGACCGGCAAGGCCAATGTCACCGACGTGGTCACCGCCCTGACCAATGCCGAAGTCACCCTTCAGGCGGTGGTTGCGGTGCGCGACAAGGTCGTGTCAGCCTATCAGGAAATCATGCGGATGGCGATCTGAGGCAGGTCCCGGTCGCGCCGCACTGCAAAGGGGAATGGCGTGACCGCGGCCGAAGCCTTGGATGTCGCCCGTGAGGCGCTGCTGACGATCCTGCTGGTCGCCGGGCCGGTCATGGTGGTCGCGCTGGTCGTCGGCCTGGTCATTTCCCTGATCCAGGCCCTGACCCAGATCCAGGAAGCGACCCTGAGCTTCGTACCCAAGATCCTGGCGATCTTCGCCGTGCTGCTGCTGGCGCTGCCCTTCATGGGCGAGGAGCTGGGGACGTTCACCCTGCAGATCATGTCGCGCGTGGGTGACGGTAATCACGCCGCCGGCACCGCCGCGGCACCCGGCGGCTGAGGCCCGCCGTGCTGGACGAGGTCCTGCCCGGCGGCGTCTTCCAGGGGGCGCTGGTGTTCGCCCGGATCGGCGCCATGGTCATGGTGCTGCCCTTCTTCGGCGAGCAATATGTCCAGGTCCGCATCCGCCTGGTGCTGGCCCTGTTCCTGACCGCCCTGGTGCTGCCCCGGGCGGGCACGCTGCCCGCCCTGCCGGCCAATGCGCTGGAGCTTCTGCCCCTGATCGGGGGCGAGGTGCTGCTCGGCCTCGCCATCGCCGGGATCGTTCGCCTCTCGGTCGCCGCCCTTCACATCGCGGGCACGGTGATCGCCATCCAGTCGGGCCTCGCGGTCGCCCAGAACGTCGATCCGACGCAAGGGTCGCAATCGGTCGTGCCGGCCAATTTCGTTATCCGGACCGGGACCACGGCGATCGTGCTGGCCGACCTGCACCACCTGCTGATCGGCGCATTGGTACAGAGCTACCGGCTGTTCCCGGTGGCGGCCCCGCCGCCGGTCGGCGACCTCGCGGAACTGGCGACCGGCGTGGTGGCCGATACTTTCGCCCTCGGGCTCCAGATGTCGGCACCCTTCCTGGCCTTTGGCGTGATCTTCAACGTCCTGCTCGGCCTGACCAACCGGGTGATGCCGTCGATGCAGGTCTTCTTCATCGCCATGCCGCTGCAGCTCTCGCTGTCCTTCCTGCTCTTCGCGGCGACCATCGGCTATGCCCTGACCCTTTTCGCCGATCGTTTCGTGACCGCCCTCGGGCCCCTGGTGCAATAGGGCCATGGCCGAAGACAACGACGATTCCTCCAAAACGGAAGACCCTTCCGCCAAACGCCTGCGTGACGCCGAACAGAAGGGTGACGTGCTGCGCAGCATGGAGGTCGGCCATTGGTTCGGTCTGGCCGCCGGCCTCGCCGCCATTCTCCTGGTCGTCCGTGTCACCGGCCCCGGTGTCGGCGCCAGGCTCGGCGGCTTCATCGAACACGGCTGGGCGGTGCCGATCGACGGCAAGGCCGGCGTCGGCCTGATGATGGAGGTGGGGCGCGACCTTCTCGCCCTCCTCGGCCTGCCCATGCTGCTCATGGCGGTCGCCGCGGTGGCCGGCCACGCGGTCCAGCACAAGATCGCCTTCACGGCCGAAAAGCTGAAGCCGGATCTGTCCAAACTCTCGCTGATCAAGGGTCTGGGGCGGATCTTCTCGCGCCAGGGCCTGGTCGAATTCCTCAAGGGTATCGCCAAGATCGCCCTGGTCGGGGCGGGGGCGACGATCGCCGTGATGCCCGAGATCTCGCCCCTGATCGAATCGCCCAATCGGGACCTGGTCGATCTTTCTGGTTTCATCCTGAAGGCGGTGGTCCGGCTGTTCGGCGGTGCGCTGATCGTGCTCACCGTGATTGCCGGGGCCGACTATATGTTCCAGCGCTTCGAGCGCCTGCGTCGCCTGCGTATGACCAAGCAGGAGGTCAAGGACGAGCACAAGGAGACCGAGGGCGATCCCCAGATCAAGGGCCGCCAGCGCCAGATGGCACGCAGCCGGATGCGCCGGCGCATGATGGCGGCGGTGCCCACGGCCGATGTCGTCATCACCAACCCGACCCATTTCGCCGTCGCCCTGAAATATGACGCGGAAACGATGGGGGCGCCTCTGGTGGTGGCCAAGGGGGTGGATGCGGTGGCGGCCCGGATCCGCGCCGTGGCGGAAGAGGCGGACGTGCCCCTGGTGGCCAATCCGCCGCTCGCCCGCGCCCTCTACGCTACGGTCGAAATCGACGAGGAAGTGCCGCCCGAACATTACAAGGCGGTGGCAGAAGTGATCGGATTCGTCCTGCGACGCCGCGGCGGGCTTCCAAAGCGTGCGCCGACGCCGTAAGCATTGGTGATGGACGGTCCGGACGTCGATAAGTTGATTGGCAAGCGGCGGGAACCACGTTCGCTGGCGCCGGCGTTGCGCGCCCTGATGGCCGGCTTGGGCGGCGCCCTGATCGGCGCCGGTATCGCCGAATCCGATCCTCTGCTCGGGCTCGCGGGGGTGATCGCAGTGGCGATCCCGATGGCCGCAATCACCGTGCGCAACCGCCTGGCGGAACGCCGCCGGCGCCAATCCATCGGCGCCCTGATCGAGGAGATCGGGCCGGCCATGGAACTGTCGCCCGTGCCGCGCGCGGTGAGCGGGCCGGGCGGTATCGTGCTGCAACACAATCTGCCCTGGCGCCGTCTCGGCCTGCCGACGGAGACCGTGCCCGATGCCTGGGTGATGACGGTCGAGGGCGGCCATTCACGGCAGTTCACCCTGGCGTCCAACGGCCGCCAGATCGAGGTTTCCGGCCGCGCCCTCGGCGCCATTCCGAATTATCATCTGCTCACGGTGCGCGACGTGGCGGCACCGCCCCGGGTCGATCCCGGCATTTTCGAACATGCCGACCTCGGCTGGTTCGAGATGGACCAGGACGGCGGCATCACCGCCCTCAACGCGACCCTGGCCGGCTGGCTCGGCCGCTCGATCGAGGACAGTTCGGGCGGCAGCCTGTCGATCTTCGAGATTTTCCGCCCCTCGGAACACGCCGAGGCGGGCGAAGATCGTTTCCACGCCGAACTCGTGCCCGAAGGCGAGCCGATTTTCCCGGTCGAGGTGGTAATCCAGAGCGACGGACGGGGCGGCATGCCGCGCGGCGGCCTGGTCATCGATCTCCGCGAGATCGTGCGCTCGGTCGAGGCCCTGGCCGAGTCGGCGGAACGCTTCGGTCGCTTCATCGACGATGCGCCGGTCGGCATCGCGGCCCTCGGCCCGAGCGGCCTGGTCGAAGAAGCCAATCCGGTCTTCGCTGAACTGGCGACCGGCAAGGCCGATCCGGAATTCGTGCTCGGCATCGACCTGCACGGCCTGGTCGACTGGCCGGCCGACGACGCCAAGGCGAGCGCCGATTTCCAGCAGGTCCTGGCCGGCGTCGAAGGGGCCAGCGCCGAACTCCGCTTCAAGGCGACACCGGCCCTGACCATGAGGCTCTTCGCGACGAGGGCGAGCCGGATGCAGGGCGCCCAGGAGCAGCTGACGCGCATCGTCTACATGCTCGACGTCTCGGCCCAGAAGGCGCTCGAAGAGCAATTCGTGCAGTCCCAGAAGATGCAGGCGGTGGGCCAGCTCGCCGGCGGCATCGCCCATGATTTCAACAATCTGCTGACCGCGATCATCGGCTTCTGCGACCTCCTGTTGACCCGCCACGGGCCGGAGGACGAGTCCTTCCCCGACATCATGCAGGTCAAGCAGAACGCCAATCGTGCCGCCAACCTGGTGCGCCAGCTGCTCGCCTTCTCCAGGCGCCAGACCCTGCGCCCCAAGGTGATCGACATCCGGGACGCGCTGAACGACCTCTCCACCCTGCTGCGCCGCCTGATCGGCGCCAACATCAAGCTCGACCTCGACCATGCGCAGGACCTCGGGCCGGTCCGCGTCGACCCCAGCCAGTTCGACCAGGTGATCATCAACCTGGTGGTCAACGCGCGCGACGCCATGAGCGAGGGCGGCCGCATCCTGATCCGCACCTTCAACGTCGCCCGGCGCGAGCTGCGCCGTTACGCCGCCCTTCAGCTGGCGCCGGGCGACTATGTGATGATCGAGGTTTCCGACACCGGACACGGCATCCCGCGCGACGTGCTGCCCAAGATCTTCGAGCCCTTCTTCACCACGAAGGAAGTGGGGGCGGGCACCGGCCTCGGCCTTTCCACCGTCTATGGCATCGTCAAGCAGACCGGCGGCTCGATCGAGGTGCAGAGCGAGGTGGGCAAGGGCACGCTGTTCCGGATCGCCCTGCCGCGCCATGTCGCCGGGGCGGAGGCGGCCGAGTCGGCGGCCGAGCCGGCCGACCGGCCGGAGTCGTCGGCGCCGGCCAATGGCACCATCCTGATCGTCGAGGACGAGGATGCGGTGCGCAATTTCGCCGTCCGCGCCCTGCGCCGCCAGGGCTATGACGTGCTGGAAGCGCCGACCGGCGAGGAAGCGCTCGAAGTGATCGAGCAGCAGGGCGCGCGAATCGATCTCCTGATCTCGGACGTGGTGATGCCCTCGCTCGACGGGCCGTCGCTCGCCCGCCTGGCGCGGGAGAGGCTGCCCGATCTCAAGGTCATTATGATCTCCGGCTATGCCGAGGAACAATTCCGCAAGAGCCTCGACCCCGGCCTGAATTTCACTTTCCTGGCCAAGCCCTTCACCCTGAAGCAACTGGGTGCCCTGGTGCGTGACGTGCTCGACCGGGCCTGATCGCCCGGCTGACGCGCACGGCAGGGGAAAGAGAACAAAAGGTGATTGCACGGGGGAACAAATCGGATACATTGATCCGCAGTTGAATCCCGTGCAGGGCTTTGAAATAAGGAGGGACCCCCTCATGTCGTCGCCATCCTTGCGGCTCGTCGGATCGGAAGTCATGGACAAGCAGAAGGCCCTCGAGGCCGCCCTCGGACAGATCGAACGCGCCTTCGGCAAGGGCTCGGTGATGAAGCTCGGCGCCCGCGAGAGCGTGGTGGAAGCCGAGGCGGTCTCGACCGGCTCGCTCGGGCTCGACATCGCCCTCGGCATCGGCGGCCTGCCCCGCGGCCGTATCGTCGAGATCTATGGGCCTGAATCCTCGGGCAAGACCACGCTGGCGCTCCAGGTGGTGGCGAATTCGCAGCGCAAGGGCGGCATCTGCGCCTTCGTCGACGCCGAACATGCGCTCGATCCGATCTATGCCCGCAAGCTCGGCGTCGATGTCGACGAGCTGCTGATCTCCCAGCCCGACACCGGCGAACAGGCGCTCGAAATCGCCGATACGCTGGTCCGCTCCGGCGCGGTCGAGGTCCTGGTGATCGACTCGGTGGCGGCGCTCACGCCGCGCGCCGAACTCGAAGGCGAGATGGGCGATTCCCATGTCGGCCTGCAGGCCCGTCTGATGTCCCAGGCCCTGCGCAAGCTCACCGGCTCGATCTCCAAGTCGAACTGCATGGTGATCTTCATCAACCAGATCCGCCAGAAGATCGGCGTGATGTTCGGCAGCCCGGAAACCACCACCGGCGGCAACGCCCTCAAGTTCTACGCCTCCGTCCGCCTCGACATCCGCCGCATCGGCGCGATCAAGGACAAGGAAGAGACGGTGGGCAACCAGACCAAGGTGAAGGTGGTCAAGAACAAGCTGGCCCCGCCCTTCCGGGAAGCCCTGTTCGACATCATGTATGGCGCCGGCATCTCCAAGACCGGCGAATTGATCGACCTCGGCATCAAGGCCGGCATCGTCGACAAGTCGGGCTCCTGGTTCTCCTATGACAGCCAGCGGATCGGCCAGGGCCGAGAGAACGCCAAGGGCTTCCTCGAAAGCCACCCGGAACTCGCCGACGAAATCGAACGGAAGATCCGCGCCAACGCCGGCATCGTCTCCGCCGCCATGACCGGCTCGCCCGAGCCGGACGCCGAAGGCAGCGCCGAAGACGCCTGAGCGCCTCGGGGCCGGCCCGGGGCGAAACCACGCGCCCCGGACGGCTTTGCGAGAGGGCCGTGGACTCCGAGCGGGGCAAGGCGCTAATAAACGGAGCTACAGGGCTTTCTTTCGGTTCAGGGGATCATGAAGAGCATCAACGAGATCCGTTCCACCTTCATCGACTATTTCGTGAAGGCCGGTCATCGCCATGTCGCTTCGAGCCCCCTGGTGCCGGCGAACGATCCCACGCTGATGTTCACCAATGCCGGCATGGTCCAGTTCAAGGACATCTTCACCGGCAAGGAGAAGCGCGACTATGTGCGCGCCGCGACCTCGCAGAAATGCGTGCGCGCCGGCGGCAAGCACAACGACCTCGACAATGTCGGCTATACCGCGCGCCATCACACCTTCTTCGAGATGCTGGGGAATTTCTCCTTCGGCGACTATTTCAAGGAAACCGCGATCGAGCTCGCCTGGGGCCTGGTGACGCAGGGCTTCGGTCTCGATAAGGACAAGCTCTGGGTCACGGTCTACCACGAGGACGACGAGGCCTTCACCTTCTGGAAGAAGATCGCCGGCCTGCCGGACGAGCGGATCGTGCGCATCGCCACCTCGGACAATTTCTGGGCCATGGGCGATACCGGCCCCTGCGGTCCCTGTTCCGAGATCTTCTACGATCACGGCCCCTCGGTCGCCGGCGGCCCGCCCGGCAGCCCGGACGCCGACGGCGACCGCTATATCGAGATCTGGAACCTCGTCTTCATGCAGTACGAGCAGTCGGCCGACGGCTCGCGCGTGCTGCTGCCCAAGCCCTCGATCGACACCGGCATGGGGCTCGAACGGGTCGCCGCCGTGCTCCAGGGCGTGCACAACAATTACGAGACCGATCTCTTCAAGGCGCTGATCACGGCCTCGGCCGATGCCACCAGGACCGATCCGCACGGCCCCTTCCAGGCCAGCCACCGGGTCATCGCGGACCACCTGCGGTCCTCGTCCTTCCTGATCGCCGACGGCGTCATGCCCTCGAACGAGGGCCGCGGCAACGTGCTGCGCCGGATCATGCGGCGTGCCATGCGCCATGCCCAGCTGATCGGCGCCAAGGAACCGCTGATGTATCGCCTGGTGCCCGCCCTGATCAACCAGATGGGTGGCACCTACCCCGAGCTGATCCGCGCCGAAGCCCTGATCACCGAGACCCTGAAACTCGAAGAGACCCGCTTCAAGCAGACCCTCGAACGCGGTCTCAAGCTGCTCGACGACGAGGTGGCGCAGCTCGAGCCCGGCCAGGCGCTGGCGGGCGACGTCGCCTTCAAGCTCTATGATACCTACGGCTTCCCGCTCGACCTGACCCAGGATGCGCTCCGGGCCAAGAATATCGCGGTCGACACCGCCGGCTTCGATGCCGCCATGGCGCATCAGAAGGCCGAGGCGCGCAAGGCCTGGGCCGGCTCGGGCGAGGCGGCGACCGATCTCGTCTGGTACGAACTGAAGGAAGAGGCGGGCGCCACCGAATTCCTCGGCTACGACACGGATACGGCGGAAGCCCGGATCGTCGGCCTGATCGTCGACGGCAAGCGGGTCGAGAGCGCTGCGCCTGGCACCGCGGTCTCGATCGTGGTGAACCAGACCCCGTTCTACGGCGAATCCGGCGGCCAGATGGGCGACACCGGCACGATCCGCGGCCCGGGCTGGAGCGTCGCGGTCTCCGACACGGCGAAGAAGCTCGGCCTCCACATCCACCAGGGCGTGGTCGAGGGCGGCACGGCCAAGCTCGGCGACGTGGTCAATCTGGCGATCGACCATGGCCGGCGTTCGCGGCTCCGCGCCAACCATTCCGCCACCCACCTGCTGCACCGCGCTTTGCGTGACGTGCTCGGCCTCCATGTGACGCAGAAGGGCTCGATGGTCGCCGAAGAGCGGCTGCGTTTCGACATCAGCCATCCCAAGGCCCTGTCGGACGAGGAGATCGATGCGGTCGAGAAGGAAGTGAACGAGGCGATCCGCGGCAATGGTTCGGTGGTCACGCGCCTGATGACGCCGGACGAGGCGGTCAAGGCCGGCGCGCTCGCCCTCTTCGGCGAGAAATATGGTGACGAGGTGCGTGTCGTCACGATGGGCGGCACCGACATCGACCACGCCTTCTCGACCGAACTCTGCGGCGGCACCCATGTCTTCCGCACGGGCGACATCGCGGTCTTCAAGATCGTCTCGGAAAGTGCCGTGTCGGCCGGCATCCGCCGGATCGAGGCGCTGACCGGGGCGGCCGCACTGAAATACATGCGCGACGAAGAAGCGCTGCTGAAGCGCGCGGCGGCGGCGCTGAAGGCTTCGCCCGTCGACCTGCCGGAACGGGTGGCGTCGCTCCTCGAGGAACGCAAGCGGCTCGAGCGCGAATTGGCCGACGCGAAGAAGCAGCTCGCTACCGGCGGCGGCTCTGGCGGCGGCCTGGCGCCGACCTCGATCGGCGGCGTGCCCGTGGTGGCGAAGCGCCTCGACGGGGTCAATCCGAAGGACCTGCGCGGCCTCGTGGACGAGACCAAGAAGCAGCTCGGCTCCGGCATCGTCGCCTTCGTCGCGGTCAACGACGGCAAGGCGGCTCTGGTGGTCGGCGTGACCGAAGACCTGACGGCCAAGCACAGCGCGGTCGATCTGATCCGCGTCGGCGTCGAAGCGGTGGGCGGCAAGGGCGGCGGCGGAAGGCCCGATCTGGCCCAGGCCGGCGGCCCCGACGGCGACAAGGCGGACGCGGCCCTCGACGCCATCAAAGGGGCGATCGCGGCCTGAGGATTTTCCTCGACTTGCAACATGGCTCGGCTATGGTCCCGGAAATGTGAACCGACGCCCCAGCGACAAGGAACAGGGTTATGAAGGTCTCCGAGCTGATCGCCGAACTGTCGAAGATCGACGGCGATACCGAACTTCGGCTCGCCATGCCGTTCGACGAAGACGAAGTCGACGTCTATGACATCGGCGCCATCGACGTCATCGAGGATGACCAGGGCGACGCTGCCGTCCTGCTGATCGCCGAACTCGAATATGAGGACGAGGGCTTCGAGGAAGAGGCCGACAACGACGACTGATCAGGGACGACTGATCCAGTCGCCGACCCGATTGAAGCGCCCCGCCGTCACCGGCGGGGCGTCTCGCTTTCCGGGGGGCGGCGCCTTCCATCCTCACCACCCGAATACGTCATGGCCGGGCGAAGTCCCGGCCATCTACGTCGTCAGGCAGCCTCCCCCGTCGACGACCGCGGCACGCCCCGGCGTGGATGCCCGGGACGAGCCCGGACATGACGATCGAGAGTGGTGCCCAGGCGTCGTGAAGCAAGCCGCCGGGCAGCCGCAGGACCATGCCCGATCATGAGGGCATTCAGTTCTCCCGCCGACCCTGGCGGACGTAGAGCAGGGTGCCGTCGACCAGCCATTGGTCGCGGCCGATCGCTGCGAGGTCGACGCTGCCGTCCGGACGGCTCGGCGCGAGGCCTAGGAAGAGGTAGCGGGCACCGCGCGCGTCGCGCACTTCCTCATAGATGGTGCGGCCATGGAAATGGCCCAGGACCTCGCCCTGGCGGCGGGCCACATCGAGGTCGAAAAAGGCCCGCGGTTCGACCACCTGAAGCGGCAGGGAGCCCGGCATGATCTGTCTCCGGTCGTTGTTGACGGCCGGACTCTGGCCCCGGCGGGCCTAAAGGCTCGCTGGGAAGCGTGTTTGCGCGGTTTGCCGATCTCAAAGGATCGGCAGGTCACGCCGGGGAAGCGAAGATCGCGCCGAAGGCCTTCACGGCCGCGGCCGGGCCTTCCGGGTGCTGCCAGATTCCGGCGGAGACGGCCAGGAAATCGGCCCCGGCTTGGACCAGGGGGCGGCAATTCTCGACCGTGATGCCGCCGATCGCGACCTGGGGCACGGTCATCATCTCGGCCCACCAGGCGACCAGCTCGATCGGTGCCCGGGTCTTGGCGTCCTTGGTCGAGGTCGGGAAGAAGGCGCCGAAGGCGACGTAATCGGCCCCGGCTTCGCCCGCTTCCATGGCGAGGTGGCGGCTGGCGTGGCAGGTCACGCCGACGATGGCGTCGGGGCCGACGATCTGGCGGGCCTTGGCGTAGGGCGTGTCTTCCTGGCCGACATGGACGCCGTCGGCGCCCAACGCCTGGGCCAGGTCCGGGCGGTCGTTCAGGATGAAGGCGGCGCCCGCCTGTTGCACGATCGGCATCACCACGTCGGCGGTGCGCAGGATATGGTCGTCCGTCACGCCTTTGAGGCGGAGCTGGACGCAGGCGACGTCACCGGCACCGAGCGCCGCCTTCAAGGATTCGGCGAAGGGGCCGATCTCGAAGGCGGGCGGCGTGATCAGATAGAGGCGGCAGGGCCGACGCGGGTCGTCCTGCGGTTCGCGTCCTGCCGCCAAAGCCTTACTCCTGGCCCTTGTAGATGCGGACCAGCTTGTCGAGCATGGCCAGCGCATCCTCGCGCGAGCGCTGGAAGGTGTTGCGGCCGATGATCGAGCCGTTGCCGCCGCCGTCGCGGATGGCGCGGGCGTCGTCATAGACCGAATCCTCGGATTTGGCGGCGCCGCCCGAGAAGACCACCAGGCGGCGGCCGTTGAAGCAGGCGCTGGTGACATGGCGCACGCGGTCGGCCAGGGTCGCGACCGGCACCGGGTGCTTGTCGTAGACCTTCTTGGCCTCGCCCTGCTCGATGAAGTCGCTCGGCAGCTTCACCTTGATGATATGGGCGCCGACCAGGGCCGCCATATGGGCGGCATAGGCGCCGACGTCCAGCGCCAGTTCGCCTTCCTTGGTGAGGTTGCCGCCGCGCGGATAGGACCACACGACGACGGCGAGGCCATGCGCCTTGGCCTCGGCCGCCAGTTCGCGCAGCTCTTCCATCTGGTCGAACATCTTGTCCGAACCCGGATACATGGTGAAGCCGATCGCGGAGCAGCCGAGGCGGATGGCGTCCTTCACGGTCGCGGTCACGGCCTGGTCCGGGGCTTCCTTGGCGCGCGAGAGCGAGTTCGAGGAATTGACCTTGAGGATGGTCGGGATCTGGCCGGCGAAGCTGTCGGCGCCGGCTTCCAGCATGCCGAGCACCGAGGCATAGGCCGAAAGGCCGGCGTCCACCGCGATCTGGAAGTGGTAATGCGGGTCATAGGCCGCGGGGTTCGGGGCGAAGCTGCGCGCGGGACCATGCTCGAAGCCCTGGTCGACGGGCAGGATGATCATCTTGCCGGTGCCGCCCAGGCGGCCGGCGCCCAGAATGCGGGCGAGGTTGGTCTTGGTGCCCGGGTTGTCGCTCTCGTACCACGAGAGGATCTCTTTCACCTTCTTGGTGATCTTCGGCATTTGGGTCCTCGAAATCGCAAGTCTCGGATGTATGGAAGCGCTTCTAGCAAGGTGGAATGGGAATTTCCATGCCGTCGCGTCGGAAAGGGAAGCGGCCGGCGGGATTTTCGTTCCCGCCGGCCGCCAGGATTACTGCGCCAGAGCCTCGACGCCCGGAAGGGCCTTGCCTTCCATCCATTCGAGGAAGGCGCCGCCGGCGGTCGAGACGAAGGAAAAACCCTCCGCCGCGCCGGCATGGTTGAGAGCCGCCACCGTGTCGCCGCCGCCAGCAACCGAGAGGAGCTGGCCGGCGCGGGTGAGGCGGGAGACCTTGCGCGCCGTCGCGGTCGTCGCGATGTCGAAGGGCTCCAGCTCGAAGGCGCCGAAAGGACCGTTCCAGACCACGGTCTTGGCCTTCTCGAAGATCTCCGAGACCTGGGCGACCGACTGGGTGCCGACGTCCAGGATCATGGCGTCGTCCGGCACCGCGTCGACCGAGACGGTCTCGCAGGGCGCATAGGCCTTGAACTCGCGGGCGACCACGGCATCGACCGGCAGCACCACTTCGGTCCCCGCCGCCTTGGCCTTGGCCAGGATGGCGCGGGCGGTATCGGCCATGTCACGTTCGGCCAGGCTCTTGCCGATCGCCTTGCCCTGCGCGAACAGGAAGGTGTTGGCCATGCCGCCGCCGATCACCAGATAGTCGACCTTGCCGACCAGGTTGCCGAGCACTTCGAGCTTGGACGGGGCCTTTGCGCCGCCGACCACGGCGACCACCGGATGTTCGGGCGCGCCGAGCGCCGATTCCAGTGCGTCCAGTTCCTTCTTCATCCAGAGGCCGGCCGCATGGGGCAGCAGGGCGGCCAGGCCGGCCGTCGAGGCATGGGCCCGGTGGGCGCAGGAGAAGGCGTCGTTCACGTAGAATTCGCCGAGTTCGGCGAGCTGCCTGGTGAATTCCGGATCGTTCTTCTCTTCGCCCGCGTGGAAGCGGGTGTTCTCCAGCACCAGGACGGCGCCGGGGGCCATGGCGTCGACCGCGGCCTTGGCCACCGGGCCGACGCAATCGGCGGCGAAGGCGACGGGCAGGCCGATGATCACCGGCAGCGCATCGGCGACCGGGCGCAGGCTCTGCGAGGCGTCCCAGCCCTTGGGCCGGCCGAAGTGCGAGAGCACGATGACCTTGGCGCCCTTCGCGGCCAGTGCCTTGATGGTGGTGGCATTGGCCTGCAGGCGGGTCAGGTCGGTCACCACGCCGTCCTTCATCGGGGCGTTGAGATCGACCCGGAGCAGGACCCGGCGACCCTTGAGGTCGCCGAGGTCGTCGATGCCGAGGAAGCGCCGGCCCGCCGAAGCGGCGGTCACGTCACGCTGGGCGGTCTGGGCGCTCATCCGGGTCTCCTCAGATCAACTTGGCCATGGCGACGGCAGTATCGCTCATGCGGTTGGAGAAGCCCCATTCGTTGTCGTACCAGCTCAGGATACGGACGAGGGTACCGTCCATCACCTTGGTCTGGTCGAGGGCGAAGGTGCTCGACGCCGGATCATGGTTGAAGTCGATCGAGACGTTCGGCTGGGTCGTATAGGCCAGCACGCCCTTGAGCGGGCCGTCCGCCGCGGCCTTCACTGCCGCGTTCACTTCCTCGACCGTGGTGGCGCGCTTGGCCACGAACTTCAGGTCGACGACCGAGACGTTCGGGGTCGGCACGCGGACCGAGACGCCGTCCAGCTTGCCCTTCAGTTCCGGCAGCACGAGGCCGACGGCCTTGGCCGCACCGGTCGAGGTCGGGATCATGGAAAGGGCGGCGGCGCGGGCGCGATACAGATCCTTGTGCATCTGATCGAGCGACGGCTGGTCGTTGGTGTAGCTGTGGATCGTGGTCATGAAGCCCTTGTCGATGCCGACGGCGTCGTTCAGGACCTTGGCCACGGGGGCGAGGCAGTTGGTGGTGCAGGAGGCGTTGGAAACGACCAGGTGCTCCGCCTTCAGGGCGCCGTGGTTGACGCCGTAGACGACCGTGAGGTCGGCGCCGTCGGCAGGCGCCGAGACCAGGACGCGCTTGGCGCCCGCGGTCAGATGGGCGGCGGCCTTGTCCTTCGAGGTGAAGATGCCGGTGCATTCCATGGCGATGTCGACGCCGAGGTCCTTGTGCGGCAGTTCCGCCGGGTTGCGGACGGCGGTCACCTTGATCTTCTTGCCGTTGACGACGATGAACTCGCCCTCGACCACGACTTCACCCGGGAAGCGGCCATGCACCGAGTCGAAGCGCAACAGATGCGCATTGGTCTCGACCGGGCCGAGGTCGTTGATCGCGACGACTTCGACGTCAGTGCGGCCGGATTCGGCGATCGCCCGCAGAATATTGCGGCCGATACGCCCGAAACCGTTGATCGCTACCCGAACTGCCATTCAATCCTCCTGTCAGCCGATTTTGCCGATGGCGGCCTTGGCCGCGTCGGCGACCGCTTCCGCGGTGATACCGAAATGCTTGTAGAGGTCGGGCGCCGGTGCCGAGGCGCCGAACCCGTCCATGCCGACGAAATAAGTCGGCACCCCCAGGATCGGTTCCCAACCCATGGCGATGCCGGCTTCTACGCCGACGCAGGGGGCGTTGCCTACCACGACTTCCTGATAGGCTTGGTCCTGCGCCGCGAAGAGCTCCATGCAGGGAACCGAGACGACCCGGGCGCGGATCCCTTCCTGTGCCAAGATGTCGCGCGCCTTGACCGCCAGTTCGACCTCGGAGCCGGTGGCGAAGAGGCTGACCTGGGCCAGACCGCCTGCGGCGGGCAGCAGCTCGTAGGCGCCCTTGGCGGTCAGATTCACGTCGGTATGGGTGGTGCGGAGCGTCGGCAGGTTCTGGCGCGACAAGGCGAGCAGCGAGGGGGCACGCTGCGAGCCGACGGCGATGGCCCAGGCTTCCGCGGTCTCGACCGTGTCGCAGGGGCGGAACACGTTGAGGCCGGGGATGGCGCGGAGCGCCGCCAGATGTTCGACCGGCTGGTGGGTCGGGCCGTCTTCGCCGAGGCCGATCGAATCGTGGGTCATCACGAAGATCGAACGGATGCCCATCAGGGCGGCGAGGCGGATCGAGGGCCGGCAATAGTCGGCGAAGGCGAGGAAGGTGCCGCCATAGGGGATGACGCCGCCGTGCAACGCCATGCCGTTCATGGCCGCCGCCATGCCGTGCTCGCGGATGCCCCAATAGACGTAGCGGCCTTCGTAGGAGCCGGGGGCGAAAGTGCCGAGGCCCTTGGTCAGCGTATTGTTGGAGCCGGTCAGGTCGGCCGAGCCGCCGATCGTGGTCGGCACCAGCTTGTTCACGACCTCGAGCGCCATTTCCGACGACTTGCGGGTGGCGACCGACGGCTTGGTTTCGGAAATCTTGGCCTTGAAGGCGTTGATCTCGGCCAGCAGGGCGGCCGGAATATAGCCCGAGAAGGCATTCTCGAATTCTTCCTGCACTTCCTTGGGCGCCGCCAGGAAGCGGTCGCCCCAGGCCTTGCCCTCGGAAGCGCGGGCCTTGGCGGCGTCGCGCCAGGCGGTCAGGATCGCGTCCGGAATCTCGAACGGGCCATAGGGCCAGCCCAGCGCCTTGCGGGCGCCCTCGATCTCGGCGGCGCCGAGCGGGCTGCCGTGGGCGGAAGACTTGCCGGCCTTGGTCGGCGCGCCGAAGCCGATCGTGGTGCGGCAGGCGATCAGGGTCGGCTTGTCGGTGGAGAGCTTGGCCCGCGCGATTGCGGCCGAGACCGCGGCGGCATCCTGGCCGTCCACCGCATCGACCGCCCAGCCGGCGGCCTGGAAGCGCAGCGGCACATTCTCCGAGGTGGAGAGGTCGGTGGCGCCGTCGATGGTGATCTTGTTGTCGTCCCACAGCACGATCAGCTTGTTCAGCTTCAAGTGCCCGGCGAGCGAGATGGCTTCCTGCGAGATGCCTTCCATCAGGCAGCCGTCGCCGGCGATGACATAGGTGAAATGGTTCATCAGCGCATCGCCGAAGCGGGCGCGCAGATGGGCTTCCGCCATGGCGAAGCCGACGGCGTTGGCGATGCCCTGGCCGAGCGGGCCGGTCGTGGTCTCGATTCCCGCGGCATGGCCGTATTCCGGATGGCCGGCTGTACGGGCGCCGAGCTGGCGGAATTTCTTGATCTCGTCGAGATCGATATCGGGATAGCCGGTCAGATAGAGCAGGGCATAGAGCAGCATCGAGCCGTGGCCGGCCGAGAGCACGAAACGGTCGCGGTCGGGCCAGGCCGGGTTCTTCGGATCGTAGCGCAGATGGTCGGTGAAGAGGGCGGTCGCCGCGTCGGCCATGCCCATGGGCATGCCGGGATGGCCGGATTTCGCCGCCTCGACCGCATCCATGGCCAGTGCCCGGATGGCGTTGGCGAGATCCCGCCGGCTCGGCGCCGACGTCGACGGGGTGGAAATCGTCTCGTTCATGGGGAATCTCGCCCTTGTAACCGGGGAAAAACGGACAAATCCGTCAAAGACGTCCGGTGTTGCCGAATGCGGGCGTTGCATTACAGACGCAGGGAAGTCTGTCAACTGCCATGGCCGCGCAGGACCTCGTCCGCGCACGCATTCCGGTGGCGCCGATTGACCCTGAGGCGTGGCAGGCACATCCTATAGGATGATTCGTGCGGCAGGGGTCGCACATATAGATTTGAGGCTGCCCATGGATCGATTGGTCGCTGCCGAAGCCAGGCTGCTCGCCGCGCTTGACCAACTGGAGGCTCTGGCCGCACCGGCGGCCGATGCCGTGGATCCGGAAGTCCACGCCACGCTGGTCGCGGAATACGACCGGCTGACCGGCGATGTCGAGCAACTGGCCCAGGCGCTCGAGGAAGCCCGGGCCGACAACCGCCGGCTCGATGAGCGGCTGGGCGAACTGGCGGCCGAGAATGCGGCCCTGCGCGAGGCGCCGGCCGCCACCGAATCCCCGGCCCCGGTCGACGTCGACCTGGAGCACCGCCTGGCCGATGCCGAGGCCTTCGCCGAAGAGGCACTGAACGAGCTCGAAGCCGCAAGGGCAGAGATCGATCGCCTGAAGGCGGCGCTGACCGCCGCGGAACAGCAGGGCGCCCAGCGCCAGGCCGAATTGTTCCGTCTCGAAGCTGCGACCGACACGGCGGCCAAGCGGCTCGACCAGACCGTCGCCCGTCTCGACCGCGCGATCGCCGAGTGAGGATTTCGATGCGCCAGATCACGGTGACCATCAACGGCCGCGACTATCTCGTCGGCTGCCAGCCCGGCGACGAGGCGAAGGTCGGCGACCTCGCCGACTATCTCCAGTCGAAGGTGGCGTCGCTGAACCTGCCGGCCGGGGCCCAGGTGGCCGAGGCCCAGGTGCTGCTGCTTGCCGCCCTGCTGACCGCCGACGATCTCTCCGACCGGCTGAGCGAGATCGAAGCCCTCCACGCCGAGGTGGAGCAATTGCGCCACGAAGTCTCGCGCCTGCATCACGACGCGAGTTCGCGGATCACCAGCTTCGAGGCACGCGCCGCCCAGGGGCTCGAAAAGGCGGCCGCCCGGGTGGAGCAGCTCGTCGCCCGTTTCGAGCCGGCCTGAGTCTCATTTCAGGGTTTCGAGGTAGGCGACGATGTCGGCCCGGTCTGCCGCCGAGCCGACCCTGAAGCCCATCCGGCTGCCCGGCACCAGGGCGGCCGGATCGGTCAGCCAGCGGTCCAGCAGTTCGGGCGTCCAGGTCAGGCCGGACGCCTTCAGGGCCGGGGAATAGGCAAAGCCCGGCACGCTGCCGGCGACGCGGCCGACCACGCCGCGGTGGTGCGGGCCGACCCGGTCGGCATCCGGCGAATGGCAGGCGCCGCAGCGCGACTCGTAGAGCGTCTTGCCGCGTTCGGCGTCGGCGGCGGCAGCGACGGCGGGGACGAGCGCGGCGACGAGGGCGAGGAACCGCCTTTTCATGGCGATGGGGCGCCGGCCGGAACCGGCACCCCGTCTCCCGTCAGGCGCCGAAGCTCAGCGCCTTGGCCGGCAGCGCGCCGCCCGCGGCACCGGTCAGGGCGGTCCAATGCATGGTCTCGTCGGCGGCGAGGCGGCCGGCGATCTGCGCCAGGCCCTTGTCCTGGAAGGACGGGATCACGCCCAGATAGGCGTTGGCGGCACCGAGTTCCAGCTTGATCGCGAGGCCGACCACGCCGGCCTGGTCCTTCAGCGCACCGGCGTTCAGCGCCTTGGCGTAATCCGCCTGGGCCTTGGCCTCGACCGGGGTGCCGCCCAGCTTCTTGATGGTGGCGGCGAGGGCGTCGCGGTGTTCCTTGTGGTGGGACTGGAAGGCGACCGCGACCTTCAGCACGTCGGGCTTCAGCAGCTTGGATTCGGCGCCGATCTGATAGGCGGCGATGGCCTCGTGCTCGAGGCCGAGGGCGACATTGAGGATATCGGCGTCGCCGGCGCTGGCGTCGAGGGCGAAGGCGCGGCGCTCGGCCCCGCCCAGCAGGGCGACGGCGGCGGCGCTCAGGGTCGCCGTGCGGATCAGGCCGCGGCGGCTGAAGTTCGGGCGGCTCTCGGGCTGGATTTCGATCGACATGGTGAAGTCTCCGTCAGGTCTCGTGGGCGATGCCTTCGCATCGCGTGCCTGATACGGGGGTGATCACACCCTTGGATCGGTCGGAAAACGGGGCGGCGGGGCGCCGATCCCGCCGGCTGGCAATCGCGGCTCAGCGGCCGAGGGCGCGCTGAACCAGGCCGAGAGGGCCGGCCAGGCGGATCGGCGCAGCGCTGACGGCATAGACCACACAGGTCTCGCCCCGGTCGGCCACCGGCTTGTGCATCACCGAGGGATCGGTGATCTGTACGTCGCCGGGGCCGAAGCTGCCCGAGGCATCGCTGTAGCCGCCGGCCAGCACCAGCGTATATTCGGCCCCGCCATGGGAATGGCGCGGCACCGCCTTGCCGCCATCGACGGAGATCATCTGGGCCAGGCTGCGGGCGGCCTTGGGCAGGTCGAGGTCGAGCAGGCGGACTCCCGGCATCACCCGCCGCCAGTTGCGCCGGGCCAGTGTACGCTCGAAGGCCCGGCGCAGGCCCTGCGCCATCGCGGGCAGGGCTGCCGGCACGGCCGCCGCCATCGGGGCTGGCACAGGGACTGTTCTGGGGGCGGCCTCGCCGTCGATGCGCGCCATCAGCCGGGCGAAGGCGCCGTCCGCGACCGGAGCCGGCTCGATCGTCCCGAGCAGGGCGCCGCCCACGTCGGTGCAGGCGGCCACCTCGGCGCGGCAGGCCGGACACAGGGCGAGATGCCCCTCCACCAGCAGCGCCATGGCCGGCGCCAGGGCGCCGACGGCATGGTCGAGCAGCAGCTCGAACGGCAGGTGGTGGGAAGGCGTCACTGGAACGACTCCATGGCACGGCGCAAGCGGTTGAAGGCCAATCGTAGTCTGGACTTTACCGTACCCAGGGGCAGATTGCGTACCTCGGCAATCTCGGTATGTGACTTTCCGTCATAAAATGCGAGATGCAGGAGTTCGGCCTGTTCGGCGGGCAGTTCGGCGATCGCCGCGCGCAGCACGCGGTCGCGCCGGCTCTCGTCGACGACGCGATCGGCGGGGGCCGGGGCTTCCGGCTGCAGGCTCGGCTCGTCGGGATCGAGATCGGGGCGGCGGTCGCGGCGAATCAGGTCGATGCGGCGGTTCCGCGCGATGGTGAAGGTCCAGGTGGTGACCGAAGATTGCCGCCGGTCGAAGCTGGCGGCCTTGCGCCAGACCGTCAGCATGACTTCCTGGACCAGTTCCTCGGCGGTCGCGGAATCGGCGCCCAGGCGCATCATGAAGGCCTTCAGGCGGGGCGCCAAAAAGGCGAAAAGCTCAGCAAATGCAGCCCTGTCGCCGTTCCGGGCCACCGCCTCGACCAGATCGGCCAAGGCTTCGCGGTCACTTGTGGCTGCGGGGTCCACGCTGTCCTTCCACCGGCGAAATTCCGCCCTGTCGCGACTGCGAACAGGCCGGGGTAGAAATGCCGGGCGTGCCCGGCTATCTTGGCGCCCTCCGCTCAGTATCGTGAACAGGCGCCATGAAACGCTTCCTATTCGCCGCGTTCGGCATGTTTCTGTCAATGGTTGTGGGTGCGGGCTTCGCCCTTCCCGCACAGGCCGAGGAGTCGCCGCTGATCGGCAGCTTCGGCGACTGGCAGGCGTTCAAGACCAAGCAGGGCGGCAAGGACGTCTGCCTGGTCTCGACCAAGCCGAGCAAGTCCGATCCCGCCAGCGCCAAGCGGGGTGACATCTTCCTGATGGTCTCCCACTTCCAGGAGGGCAATATCCGCAATCAGGTCCAGGTCCTGATCGGCTATCCCTTCAAGGCCGGCTCGACTGCGACCCTCTCGGTCGGCAAGAAGAAGTTCGATCTCTTCACCGACGGCGAAAATGCCTTCGCCCGCAAGACCGAGACCGACAACGACATCGTCGCCGCCATGCGGAAGGGCGCCACCGTGGTGGTCGCCGGCGAATCGCAGCGCGGCACCAAGACGACCGACACTTTCTCCCTCAAGGGCATCTCGGCGGCGCTCGACGCCATCGGCAAGGCCTGCAAGTTCTGAGACATGAGCGATAACGCGACCGATACCCCCATCCTTCCGACCGACGGTTCGAAGCTCAACCTGATCGGGCTCGACCGCGAGGGGCTCGGCCGCGTGCTCGACGAGATCGGCCAGGGCGGCAAGCCCCGGCGGATGCGCATCCAGCAACTCTGGCACTGGATCTACAACCGCGGCGCCACCTCGATCGAGGACATGTCGTCGCTGTCCAAGGACCTGCGCGCCGAACTGGTCAAGGTGGCGACGGTCGCCCGGCCCGAGATCACCCGCGCCCTGCAATCGGTCGACGGCACCCGCAAGTGGCTGATCAAATGGCCGGACGGGCAGGAGGTCGAGACCGTCTTCATCCCGGACGACGACCGCGGCACGCTCTGCGTTTCTTCGCAGGTCGGCTGCACCCTGACCTGCCGCTTCTGCCACACGGGGACGCAGACCCTGGTGCGCAACCTCGGCCCGGCCGAGATCGTCGCCCAGGTGATGATCGCGCGTGATGCGCTGGGCGAATGGCCGTCGTCGCCCGATGGCCGCCTGCTCTCCAACATCGTCATGATGGGCATGGGCGAGCCGCTCTATAATTTCGACAATGTCGCGGCCGGGCTTCGCATCGTCATGGACAACGAGGGGATCTCGCTCTCCAAGCGGCGGATCACGCTCTCCACGGCGGGCGTGGTGCCCATGATGAAGCGCGCGGGCGAGGAGCTGGGCGTGCAGCTCGCCGTCTCGCTCCACGCCGTCACGGACGAGATCCGCGACAAGATCGTGCCCTTGAACAAGAAATATCCGATCGCCGAGCTGATGCAGGCCTGCCGCGACTATCCCGGCCTGAACAATGCCCGGCGCATCACCTTCGAATACGTCATGCTGAAAGGCGTGAACGACAGCCCGGCCGATGCCCGCGCCCTGGTCCGCCTGATCAAGGGCATTCCGGCCAAGGTCAACCTGATCCCCTTCAACCCCTGGCCGGGCGCCCCCTTCGAGCGCTCGACGCCGGAGGCGATCAAGACCTTCTCCCAGATCGTCTTCGACGCCGGCTACGCCAGCCCCGTCCGCACGCCCCGCGGCGAGGACATCATGGCCGCCTGCGGCCAGCTCAAGTCGGACTCGATCCGCCAGCGCAAGGCCGACCTCCTCCGCCAACAGGTCGACGCCGCCTTCGCCGCCAAGGACGCCAGCCTGCCGGCGGCGTGATCAGGTCCGCGCGAAGACGCGGAGACGATGGCCGTCCGGGTCCAGCGCAACGAAAGTGGTCCCGAAATTCATCGCCGTCGGCGTCTGGGCGATGGCGAGGCCCCTGGCCTTCCAGTCGGCATGGGTGGCGGCCACTGCATCGGCATCGGCCACGCTGAAGGCGATCTCGCCCGAACCCGGCGTGCCGGCAGCGAGCGGTTCCACCGTATCCCGCGCCCACAGCCCCAGCATGACACCCTCGCGGAGCGGCAGCATGGCGAAGCCCGGATGATCCTCGACCAGGGGCCGGCCCAGGAGTTTCGAATAGAAGGCACCGGATGCCTGGGCATCGGCGACGTAGAGAAGGACGAAGCTGAACTCGCTCATGTCGGGTCTCCGTGTTGGTGACGGACGGACCCTAGCGCCCCCTACTGTCAGTTTCCGGCAGCAGTGTCACTGTTCGGGAAAGCCATGCCGGTCGCGCCATTCCTTCAGCAGGACCGCCTTCCGCCGGGGATAGCGCTGGTCGACGAGCTCGGCTGTTTCGATCCGGTCGAGGCGGAAATGGCGGAAGTCCCGGCGTTCCTCGCACCAGGCGGCCAGCATGCGCACCTGTTCGAAGAAGCCCAGGGCGAAGGGCCAGACCCGCCGGGTCGAGTGACCGCCGCCGGCATCGACATAGGCGATGTCGAGCTTCCGTTCGAGGCGGATCGCCCGGCGCAGCAAGGCGAGCTCAGGCCCGCCGGCGATCAGGGGCGGGCTCGGCCCGATCAGCAGGTTGGCGCTCTCGAGATCGTCACGCAGGTCGTCGGGCAATACCGCACCGATCTTGGCCAGGGCGCTCCGCGCCGCCGCGGCCAGGGGGCCGTCGGTCCGCTTGGCGACCCAGCGCGAGCCGAGTACCAGGGCCTCGATCTCCTCGTCCGAGAACATCAGGGGCGGCAGCAGGAAGCCGGGCCGAAGCACGTAACCCAGTCCCGCCTCGCCGTCGATCGGAGCCCCCTGGGCTTTCAGGGTGGCGATGTCGCGGTAGAGCGTGCGCAGCGAAACCCCGATGGCTTCTGCCAGCACGCTGCCCTGGACGGGGCGGCGATGGCGGCGCAATTCCTGGATCAAGTCGAGCAGGCGTTGGGCGCGCGACACGGCCGTGGCGCCGTCAGGCGGTCGTGGCGCGCCGCGGACGCAATCGCTCGCGCAAGGCCTCGTCCGCGCCCGGGCCGGGGACGGCGCGGATGTCGCGGTTGGCGAGCACGCGGCCGTCGGCGGCGCGGACTTCGAGGCGGGGCAGGGGGGTGCCGGTTTCGCGGTCGGTCAGGATCACCGGGGGCGCTTCCGGATTGGCGAAGGCGTCGCCCCATTGGGTCAGGGCGACCAGCACGGGCAGCAGGGCCTCGCCCTTGGGCGTCAGGCGGTAGGTGACGCCGTCCATGCCCTCCTGGCGGTCGAGCACGCCCTCGGCGACCAGGCGCTTCAGCCGGGCCGAGAGGATGTTGCGGGCGATGCCCAGGTTCCCGGCGAAATCCTGGAAATGGCGGCTGCCGAAGAAGGCTTCGCGCACGATCAGCAGGCTCCACCATTCGCCGATCACGTCGAGCGCCCGGGCGACGGAGCAATTGAGCGGGGCGAGGGAATTGCGGGTCATGGTCGCACTCTAGTCGCCGTGGTTTCGATTTGCAACTGACGCAGGCCTGCCCGGCGCCGTGCCGAGGTTGCATGACGAAACTCAATCTGGCCCAATGGAGTCCTGTCTGTTCCAGGGGGGTCGATATGACCAGTACCAGCCGCAACGCCTTCACCGGCCTGAACGTCGACCGCCTGTTCCCGACGCCCGCCGCCGAGCCGGCAACGGAAGAAGCGGCGGTGCCCGCGTCGCTGCGCCGCGGCCTGTTTCTGGACGACGGCCAAGGCCTGGTGCCGGAGGACCTGGCCCATGGCCCCTTCGACGCCCTGCATGGCGGCGCCATCGGCGGCCTGCTCGCGATCGAAGCGGAGAGCCTGGGGCGCGAGCAGAAGCTGGGCACGCCGATCGGCGCCCATATCCAGTTCCTGCGCCCGCTGAAGGCCGAGCATCGCCTGACCGTCTATGCCGAAGTGGCGCAGCCCGGCCGCCGCCTCAACCTCGTGGACGCCTTCGCCGAGGTCGACGGTGCCTTGCGGGTCGAGGCGCGTTTCACCTTCGCGCGGGATCAGGCGATCCCCGGCCTCGCCCTGCCGCCGGACGAGGCGATCGTCGATCCCGAGCGTTTCGAGGCGGTCGAGGCGCCGCACCGGCCGGGCCGGACCTGGTTCAAGGATGCGCTGGACTGGCACCCGGCGCCGGACGGCACCATGTGGGTGCGCGCCCGCGTGCCGCTCGCCCCGGACGAGGATTTCGTGCTGCCCCGCGTCTTCGCCGCGGCCGATTGGGCGGCGGGGGTGGGCCGGCCCGACGGCTGGGCGGCACCCAAGGCCATGGCCTTCCCCAATCCCTCGCTCACCGTCAACCTGTGGCGCCGGCCGGTCGGCGCCTGGATCGGCATGAAGCCCAAGGCGCGCTGGGGCGCATCGGGCTTCGGCATGGCCGAGGCCCTGCTCTCCGACACGCGGGGCGAAATCGGCACCGCTTCCATGCCCGTGATCCTGCTGCCTTTCCCCGCGGCTTGAGCCCGCCCGGCTTTTGCCTATACTGCGCCCCGCCCGGCAAGGGCAGGTTCCAAGGACGGATCACATGGCGCGTGACGTGAAGAAGGTCGTGCTCGCCTATTCGGGCGGGCTCGACACCTCGGTTATTCTGAAATGGCTGCAGGAGACTTATGGCTGTGAAGTGGTGACCTTCACCGCCGACCTCGGCCAGGGCGAGGAGCTGGAGCCCGCGCGCAAGAAGGCCGAGATGTTCGGGGTGAAGGAAATCTTCATCGAGGACCTGCGCGAGGAATTCGTCCGCGACTACGTCTTCCCGATGTTCCGGGCCAATGCGCTCTACGAGGGCGTCTATCTGCTCGGCACCTCGATCGCCCGGCCGCTGATCGCCAAGCGCCAGATCGAGATCGCCAAGATGACCGGCGCCGATGCCGTGGCCCATGGCGCCACCGGCAAGGGCAACGACCAGGTGCGCTTCGAGCTTTCCTATTATTCGCTGGAGCCAGGCATCCGCGTGATCGCCCCCTGGCGCGAATGGGACCTGACCTCGCGCACCCGACTCATCGATTTCGCCGAAAAGCACCAGATTCCGATCGCCAAGGACAAGCGCGGCGAAGCGCCCTTCTCGGTCGACGCCAACCTGCTGCACACCTCCTCCGAGGGTAAGGCGCTGGAAGATCCTTGGGTCGAGCCCGAGGAATTCGTCTATTCCCGCACCATTTCGCCGGAGGCAGCACCCGACAAGCCGACCTATATCGAGGTCGACTTCGAGAAGGGCGACGCCATCGCGATCGACGGCGAGAAGCTCTCGCCCGCCGCCCTGCTGGCCCGCCTGAACGACCTCGGCGGCGCCAACGGCATCGGCCGTCTGGACCTCGTCGAGAACCGTTTCGTCGGCATGAAGTCGCGCGGCGTCTACGAGACCCCGGGCGGCACCATCCTTCACGCGGCGCATCGCGGCATCGAGTCGATCACCCTCGACCGCGGGGCGATGCACCTGAAGGACGACCTGATGCCGCGCTATGCCGAGCTGATCTACAACGGCTTCTGGTTCAGCCCGGAACGCGAGATGTTGCAGGCGCTGATCGACAAGAGCCAGGAGCATGTCTCCGGCACGGTCCGGCTGAAGCTCTACAAGGGTTCGGTCCGCGTGGTCGGCCGCAAGAGCCCGAACACGCTCTATTCCCTGAGCCATGTCACCTTCGAGGAAGACGCGGTCTACGACCAGCATGACGCCGAAGGCTTCATCAAGCTCAATGCCCTGCGCCTGAAGCTGCTGCGCCGCCGCGGCATGAACAACTGAGGTCCCCGGGGCGGCTCCGGCCGCCCCGGCCACCGGCCCGCCGCCATGACCGACTTCGTCGACGCCAACCGCCGCCACTGGGACGAGGTCACGGGGCTGCACCGCGACTCCGCCTTCTACGACGTCGAAGCCTTTCTCGCCGGGCGCTGCACGGTGGGGCCGATCGAGCGGGACGCCCTGGCGCCGCTCCTGCGCAAGAACCTCCTCCATCTCCAGTGCCATTTCGGGCTCGACACCCTGAGCCTGCTGCGCCTGGGCGCGACGCGGGTGACCGGGGTCGACCTCTCGCCCAAGGCGATCGCCGAGGCCAAGGCGCTGGCCGAGAAGCTGCGCCTTTCCGCCTGGGCCGATTTCGTCGAAGGCGATGTCACCGCCATCGACCTGCACCAGCGCTTCGACCGCGTCTTCACCTCGCACGGCGCCATCAACTGGCTGCCCGACCTCGCCGACTGGGGCCGCGTGATCGCCCGCCACCTGGCGCCGGACGGGCTCTTCTTCATGATGGAGGCGCATCCCGTCGGCCTCACCCTCGACATCGACGAGGCGGGACGGCTGTGGCAGCGCTTCCCCTATTTCCACCAGGAAGAGCCGGTCGTCCTCCAGGGCGTGCCGGATTATGCCGAGCCCGACTATGTGCCGAAGGAAGGCGGTGTCGGCTGGGCCTGGACCATTGCCGACATCATGGGCGCGCTCGAGGCGGCCGGGCTCCAGGTCTTCGAATTCCGCGAATATCCCTTCGCCGCCTGGGAGGCACTGCCGGGCCTGAAGCCGGACGCCGGACGCTATTATTGGCACCGGCCGGAAGGCGATCCCTCGCCCGACACGCCGCTGCTGTTCAGCCTGAAGGCCCGCCACGCCGCTTGACTCGGGGCGCAGAAAAAGAACAATAAGAGAACATTTGGGAGGGAAGAATGGTCAAGCCGATACCGGATGGTTACGAGGCGGTCACGCCCTATCTGATCGTCGACGGCGCCGCCGCCGCGCTGGAGTTCTACAAGGGCGCCTTCGGGGCCGAGGAAGTGCACCGGATCGAGACCGGCGACGGCCGCATCGGCCATGCCGAGATCCGCATCGGCAAGGGCATGGTCATGCTGGCCGATCCCTTCCCGGAAATCGGCGCTGCCGCGCCGGAGCCGGGGGCGGCCGTGCCGGTCAGCCTGACCTTCTATTGCGCGGACGTCGACGCCCTCGTGGTCCGGGCGCTCCGCCTGGGGGCGCAGCTTCGTGGCGAGATCGAGGACAAATTCTACGGCGACCGCATGGCCAGCCTGCTCGATCCCTTCGGCCACACCTGGCATGTCGCCACCCATATCGAAGACGTGGCGCCGGACGAACTGGCCCGCCGCGCCAAGGCCGCGATCGGCGGCTGAGGGGTCAGGCACCAGGATGAGGCCGGCGTTTGCGGTGCCGAAGCGTCGGGCCGCTTTGGTTCGAGTGGAAAGGGGGCACTCATGGAGAATGACACAAGGAAAATTCCGGAATTCTTACTGAGGCCAGAACCGCTTACCGATGAGGCCAAGCAGATCAAACCATTCAAATGGGCGGGGCCGGAAGTCGGTACGCGCCACAAATTGGGTGGGGATCCCCACCTTTTGAAGCGAGAAGACTGGCCGCAGTGCCAATCATGCCGGAAAGATATGATTTTCTATGGCCAGCTGGATTCTATTAATGATGATTTCTGCATTGCGGACTGCGGGTTAATACACGTTTTCATTTGTTTTGATTGTTGCGAAACAAAATCGATTATCTCGTCGACGTGAAGTTCGCGTCCAGCTTCCTCCCGACGGAAACGAAGATCTGCTCCGCTATTCTCGCGTCTCCGCGACCCCTAGACCAGCTTGCGTTCGGTGAAGAACAGGCGGAGCGCGAAGCCGAGGAAGATGACGCCGGACAGGCCCTCGATCGTCGAGCGGAACCAGCGGTTGCCGGCGATCCGGTCGGCGGCGCGGGCGGCGAAGCCGGCGACGGCGGCGAGATAGAGGCCGCCGATCACGGCGAGCGTGAGGCCCAGCACCAGGGTCTGCACCGCGACATGGCCGAGCTGCGGCGCCACGAACTGCGGCACGAAGGCGAGGTAGAACAGGATCACCTTGGCGTTCAGCAGGTTGGTGACCAGGGCTTGGGTGAAGACCTGGCGCCGGCTGAGCCCGCTTTGTCGCACAGCACCCGCCTCGTGGTGGCGCCAATGGTGGTGGGCGGCGATCAGGGCCCGCACGCCGAGGAAGGCGAGATAGACGGCGCCCACCATCTTCAGCGCCTGGAACAGTGCGGGCGAGGCCGCCACCAGGGCCGAGATGCCGGCCGCCGCCAGGCAGGAATGGATCGTGTTGCCGAGGGTGATGCCGCCGATCGCGGTCAGGCCGGCACCCCGCCCGTCGAACAGGCTGCGGCCCAGGACGAGAAGGAAATCCGGCCCCGGGATCAGGATCAGCACCACGGCGGCGATCAGATAGAGCGCGAAGAGATGCGGATCGAGCAGCACGGGGGCGGCCTTCGGATCAGAGGACGGGCTCTGGCAATCCTGCCTGAGCGCAAGCCGCGGTCAAGCAATTGGCCAGCAGGCAGGCGATGGTCATGGGGCCGACACCGCCCGGCACCGGGGTGATGTGGCCCGCGACTTCGGCCGCGGTCTGATAATCGACGTCGCCGACCAGCCGTGTGCCGTTGGAGCCTTCCTTGGGAATCCGGTTCATGCCGACGTCGATCACCAGGGCGCCGGGCTTCACCCAGTCGCCCTTGACCATAAGCGGCACGCCCACGGCAGCCACGACGATATCGGCCCTTCGCACCACCCCGGGGAGGTCGCGAGTCTTGGAATGGGCGATGGTGACGGTGCAGCTCTCGCGCAGCAGGAGCTGGGCCATGGGCTTGCCGACGATGTTGGAGCGGCCGATCACCACGGCGTCGAGCCCGGCCAGATTGGGCCCCAGCCGGTCCTTGATCAGCATCAGGCAGCCGAGCGGGGTGCAGGGCACCATGCCCTTGGCCCCGACCGCCAGCTTGCCGGCATTGACCACATGGAAACCGTCGACATCCTTGGCGGGGTCGATCAGGTCGATCACCTTGGCCGAGTCCATGTGCCGGGGCAGGGGCAGTTGGACCAGGATGCCGTGGACCGCAGGATCGGCGTTGAGGGCCGCCACGCGTTCCAGGAGCTCTGCCTCGGTCGCCGTCGCCGGCATCTTGTATTCGAAGGAATTCATGCCGGCGGCGCGGGTCTGCTCGCCCTTGTTCCGGACATAGACCTCAGAGGCGGGATCCTCGCCGACGAGGACGACCGCGAGGCCGGGGGTGAGGCCGTGGTCCACCTTCAGTTGCGCCACTTTCTCTGCCACCCGTGCCCGAAGGCCGGCGGCGAAGGCCTTGCCGTCGATCACCTGTGCCGTCATGGGATACCCCGCTATCGCTCGATGGCCGCGGGGTTAAGCCATTTGTCGAGGCGCCGCAAGATCTCCGGCGCGTCTCCCGCGATCGTCAGCAGCTTTTGCCGCGAAGTGTGGCCGGAACGAATCGCCACGGACGACTTCGGCAGCTTCAACGCCTCGGCGATAAAGCGGATCAGCGCCTCGTTGGCGGCGCCGTCGACCGGCGGGGCATTCAGCTTGACCGAGAGCGCGCTCCGCCCGTCCGCCCCCGTCACGACGCCGTCGAGGGCGTTCCGCGACGCCCGAGGGCTCAGGCGCACGGCGAGGCGTACCGCCTGGCCGCCCGCCTCCGCCCCATAGGGCAGCTCGCTCACATCATCCCCAGCAGCACTTCGGGGATGAAGCGGCGCAGGAAGAAGATCGCGATCAGCAGCACGACCGGCGAGAAATCCATGCCGCCGGCCGGCGGCAGGATGCGCCGAATCGGCCGCAGCAGGGGTTCGGTCAGGACATGGATCGCCTGGCCGACGGCCCGCACGGCCGGGCTGTAGGGATTGACCACGTTGAAGGCGACCAGCCAGGACAGAACGGCGGCGACGATCAGCACCCAGGTATAGAGGCCGAGAATCAGGTCGATGGTTTGGACGAGGGCGATCATAGGGTCCATCCAGGGGGGAATCCCCTGTCGATGTAGGGTCTCCCGCGTCCCCGCGCAACGCTCTCGAACGGCGACGAGGCGGTAAGGGCGTTCAGACCGCCCGGCCAGAGGGGGCTCAGGTACTGTACCAAGCCTTGGTCATCTTGCCGATCACTCGCACCTCGAGGTCGCCCTGGGGCCGGATACGGCAGGCGAGCACGCGGTTGGCCTCGCGGTCCGCTTCGCTCACATGCTGGCGGCTCATCACCTCGGCCTCGAAGCTGCCGCGCAGGACTTCGATCTTGCACACGCCGCAGCCGCCGCCCCTGCAGCCGGCCGGAATGCCGCGCCGGCCGAGCCGCACCATGCCGTCGAGCACGGATTGGCTGTCGTCGCAGGCGAAGCTCTCGCCCGTCTCAGTGATGGTCACCTCATGCTTCATCGAGCTGCATCCGGCGGCTGAAGGCGGCGATGTCCTGGCGGCGCAGCTCGGCGGCGGGCCGGCCGCCGATGCTCCATTCTTCCGGCTGGACGCGTTTGCAGTGGCCGCGGATGCGGCTGCGCTCGACATCCAGGATCTCGACCAGGAGATCGGTGAAGCCGGTCAGCAGGCGCTGGCGCTGCTCGAGCGGGCGGCCCTCCAGCACCAGGAATTCGAAATAGGGCGCAGGCGCTGCCCCTTCCGAGACCATTTCGCCGGCGACGGCCGCACGCCCCGGGGCATAGGGCTGGATGAAGGCCCGGACCCGGTCGATCGGACATTCCAGCACTTCGGCATAGAGGCGGGAGGCGTCGAGCAACAGGCGGCGTTCCTGTTCCGGCGTGGCGCCGCCCTCGATCAGGTGGAAATGGACGATGGGCATCGGCGTCTCCCGCAGGGGATCAGGGCAGGCCGCGACGGCGGCCGCAGTCGAGCATCAGGGTGGAGCCGGCCATGGCCGCGGCTTCCGGCGCCAGCAGCAGGGCGACGGCCCAGGCGACCTCTTCGGGCGTGGTCAGGGCGCCGGTCGCCGAATCGGCCCGCATGCCGTCGACGATTTCGGCGGCGCTGACGCCGCGCCGCCCGGCCTCCGCCTCGGCGATGCGCCACAGGCGCTCGGTATCGGCGGGGCCAGGGGCGATGGCATGGGCGGTGATGCCGCGCGGCCCATAGGCGAGGCTCAATTGCCGGGCCAAGTTGAGCAGGGCCGCATTGGCGACGCCGGCCGCCGCGGCATAGGGCGCGGGTTCGAGCCCGTAATGGCCGGCGATGGCGACCAGGCGGGCGCCGGGGACGAGGTGGCCATCGACCGCGCGGGTGAGGCGCAACATGCCGCCCGCCTTCAGGTTCACCGCCTGGACCAGCGATGCGGTGGCGATCTCCCCGACACTGCCGGGGGCGGTCAGGCCGGGGCCATGCACGGCGATCCGGACCGGGCCGTCCAACTTCGCTGTGATGGCGGCGATCGCTGCATCGTCGCCGATGTCGGCGACGCAGGGCACGCTGCCGGCGATTTCCGCCGCCAGCCGGCTCAGGGCTTCCGCGCCGCGCCCGACCATGACGACGCGAAGCCCGGCGGCCGCCAGCCGGGCGACGATGGCCCGGCCGAAGGCGCCGGTGGCGCCGACCACGACGGCGGTCTCGGCCATCGGCTCAGCCCGCCAATGTGGCTTCGTGCAGCAGGCCGCGCTGCTTGGCCATGGTCATGGCGGTGTCCTGGATCATGTCTTCCTGGCCGCCGATCATCTTCTTGGCGCCGAGTTCGATCAGGATGTCGCGCGCCGGCACGCCGAATTCCTTGGCCGCGTGTTTGGCGTGGAGCAGGAAGGTCGAATAGACCCCGGCAAAGCCGAGCGTGAGGGATTCGCGGTCGATGCGGACCAGATGGTCCATCATCGGCAGGACGATCTCCTCGGCGATGTCCATCAGCTTGAACAGGTCGACCCCGGTCTCGATCCCCATGCGGTCGCAGACCGCGGTGAAGACTTCGAGCGGGGTGTTGCCGGCCCCGGCGCCGAGGCCGCCGACCGAACCGTCGATCCGGCTGGCGCCCGCCTCGATCGCGGCGATCGAATTGGCGATGCCCATGCCGAGGTTGTGATGGCCGTGGAAGCCGATCTCGGTTTCCGGCTTCAGCGCGTCGCGGAGCGCGCCGACCCGGGCCTTGACGTCTTCCGGCAGCATGTAACCCGCCGAGTCCGTGACATAGACCGTGTTGGCGCCGTAGGATTCGAACAGCTTGCCCTGGGCGGCGATGCCGGCGGGGTCGTTCAGATGCGCCATCATCAGGAAGCCGGTGGTATCCATGCCGAGCTTGCGGGCATAGGCGATGTGCTGGGGCGCCGTGTCGGCCTCGGTGCAATGGGTCGCGACATGGACGCTGCGCGCCCCGGCGTCATAGGCCGAATGGAGCTCGCGCATGGTGCCGAGGCCGGGGATCAGCAGGACCGAGACCTTGGCCTGCTTCATCCGGGAGGCGACGGCCGAGATATAGTCCTCGTTGCTGGCCAGCGCGAAACCGTGCTGCAGCGAATTGCCGCCCAGCCCGGCCCCGTGGGTGACCTGGAGATAGGGCATGCCGGCATCGTCCAGCGCCGTGGCCAGCGTCACCATCTGTTCGACCGTCATCTGCTCGCGCTTGGCATGCATGCCGTCGCGCAGGCACATGTCGTGCAGGATCACCTTGCGGCCACGGAGCGAGGGAGTGGGGACGGTGCTCATTGGGCGGCCTCCGTGGCGGCGAGGGTCAGGGTGCCGGCGAGGATCTCCTCGGCGAACATCTCGGCGGTGCGGGTGGCGGCCGCGGTCATGATGTCCAGATTGCCGGCATAGGTCGGCAGATAGTCGCCGAGGCCGGCGACCTCCATGAAGACCGAGACCTTGTCGCCATCGAAGGCCGGGCCGTTGACCAGCTTGTAACCAGGCACGTATTTGCGGACCTCGCCGATCATCTGCAGGACCGAGCGGGTGATGGCCTCGCGGTCGGGCAGCCCCTCGGTCAGGCAATAGATCGTGTTGCGCATGATCATCGGCGGTTCGGCCGGGTTGATGATGGCGAGCGCCTTGCCCTTGCGGGCGCCACCCACGACCTCGATCGCATTCGAGGTCGTATAGGTGAATTCGTCGAGATTGGCGCGCGTGCCGGGGCCGACCGACTTCGAGGCGAGGCTCGCCACGATCTCGGCATAGCGGACCGGCTGCACGGCGGCTACGGCGGCGACGATCGGGATCGTCGCCTGGCCGGCGCAGGAGATCATGTTGACGTTCATGACCCGCTGGTCGGTGTATCTCTTCAGGTTCACCGGCGGCACGCAGAGGGGGCCGATCGCGGCCGGCGTCAGATCGATCATCATGACGCCGAGCTCGTTCAGCTTGCGGCTGTTCTCCGGGTGGACATAGGCGCTGGTCGCATCGAAGGCGATCTGGATATTGTCTTCGCGGACATGGGGCAGCAGGCCGTCGACCCCTTCGGCAGTGGTCTTCAGGCCCATGTCGCGGGCCCTGGCCAGGCCTTCGGAGGCGGGATCGATGCCGACCATCCAGACCGGTTCGAGCACCGGACTCCGCTTGATCTTGTAAATGAGGTCGGTGCCGATGTTGCCGGAACCGATCAGGGCGCAGTTGATCTTCTTCACGGGTGTTGCTCCTCGGCGCCGTTGGCGGCGACGGACACGGGGCGGCGCTTGCGCGCCTGGCCGGCGACGAAGAAGCCGTCTTCGTCGTGTTCGGTGATCAGGATGCGGACGGTTTCCGGCTTCACGCCGAGAGCGCCGACCACGGCTTCGGTGACGGCGGCGGCGACCCGGTGCTTCTGTTCCGTGGTCCGGCCTTCGAGCATGTGCATTTCGATGATGGGCATCGGTGATCTCCCGGATCGGTCAGGCGGTGAAACGGATAGAGACACTGCCGAGGTCTTGGAAGCGGGCGGCGACATGGTCGCCGGGTGCTACCGCGATCGCCTCGGTGATGCCGCCGCTCATCACGAAACTGCCGGCCGGCAGGCTCTCGCCCAACCCGTGCAGGATGTTGACCAGCATGGCGACGGCTTCCGCCGGATGGCCCAGCACGGCCGCGGCGGCGGCGAAGGCTTCCATCTCGCCGTTCTTTTCCATCACGACGCCGAGCGTCGCCAGATCGAGATCGGTGACCCGCCGCGGCCGGCCGCCGCCGACGAAGAGGGCGGCCGAGCCGTTGTCGGCGATCACGCTCTCGAGGTCGAACTTGAAGCCGGAGAAGCGGGAATCGATGATCTCGATCGCGGGCAGCACGTAATCGGTGGCATTCAGCACGTCGGCGGCGGTGCAGCCGGGGCCGGACAGGTCCCGCTCGGTGACGAAGGCGATTTCGCATTCGACCCTGGGGTGGATCAGGCCGGCGAGCGAGATGGCCGAATTCTCGGGCCGCGCCATGCGGTCGGTCAGGAAGCCGATCGAGGGCACGTCGACCCCCATCTGGCGCATCTTGGCGCGCGAGGTGAGCCCCGCCTTCCAGCCGATCAGGCGGTGACCCTGGGCGATCAGGCGCTTGCGCAAGGCCGATTGCACGGCGTAACCGTCGGCGATCGTCATGCCGGGATATTCGCCGGTCAGCTTGGGGATGGCGTGGCCGCGCGCCTGGGCGCCCTCGACCCGCTCGCACAGCCGGGTGATGTCTTCCGGGCTCAGGGTGATGGTCATGCGGCGCTCCTTCCCGCGAAAACGGCGCGGCAGGAGCCGAGCCCGCCGATGGTGCAGACGAGTTCGTCGCCGTCGGTGACCGGCACCAGGGCCGATTGCGAGCCTGACAGGATCACCTCGCCGGCCCGGAACGGGATGCCGAGCATTCCCAGCGTGTTGGCGAGCCAGGCGACGGCATTGGCGGGCGAGCCCTGGACCGCGGCGCCGACCCCGGTCGAGAACAATTCGCCGTTCTTTTCCAGCACCATGCCGGCCAGGGTGAGGTCGAGGTCGCGCGGGTCGCCCTTGGCATCGCCGAGGACATAGACCCCGCAGGAGGCATTGTCGGCCACCGTGTCCTGGATCGCGATCTTCCAGTCGGTGATGCGGGAATCGACGATCTCGAAACAGGGCGCCACGTAATCGGTGGCATGGATCACGTCCATCGCCGTGATGCCGGGACCGACCAGGTCGCGCTTCAGGACGAAGGCCAGTTCGGCTTCCGCCTTGGGCTGGATCAGGCGGTTCAGGTCGATCGTGTCGCCTTCCTGGTAGACCATGCCGGAGGTGAGCTGGCCGAAGTCCGGCTGATAGACGCCGAGGAAATTCTGCACCGCCTTCGAGGTGACGCCGATCTTCTTGCCGACGATGCGCTCGCCGGCATCGAGACGGCGGGCGATGAAACGCTGCTGAATACGGTAGGCGTCGTCGAGCGTGATCTCCGGCAGCCGGGCGGTGAGCGGCGCCACGGTGCGCCGCCCGAGCCAGGCGTCATAGAGCTCGTCGCCGAGGCCGGCGATCGGAACGTCGTTCATGGGAACCTCAGAGCTTGATGCAGACGTTGCTGGTCTCGGTGTAGAACTCGAGGGAATGCACGCCGCCCTCGCGCCCGATGCCCGAGCGCTTGCTGCCGCCGAAGGCGGTCCTGAGGTCGCGCAGGAACCAGGAGTTGACCCAGACGATGCCGACCTCGATCGCCGCCGCGACGCGATGCGCCCGGCCGAGGTTGGTGGTCCAGATCGTGGTCGCGAGGCCGTAACGCGAGGCATTGGCGAGGGTGACCGCCTCCGTCTCGCTGTCGAAGGGGCGAATGTGGCAGCAGGGGCCGAAGATCTCTTCCTGGATCACCGCCGCCGTCTCGGGCAGGCCGGTCCAGATCGTCGGCTGCACCCAATTGCCGGCGGCGAGGTCGCCCGGCATCTCGGGAACGCCGCCGCCTGTCACCACGTTGGCGCCTTCCTCGACCGCCTTCCGGTAGTAGGAGAGCACCTTCTGCCGGTGTTCCTGGCTGATCAGGGGGCCGTAGTCGCTGTCATGGTCCTGCGGCCGGCCGTAACGCACCGCTTCCGCCTTGGCCTTGAGGGCGGCCACGAAACGCTCGAAGATCGGGCGTTCGACATAGACCCGCTCGGTGCCCAGGCAGACCTGTCCGGTGTTCAGGAAGGCGGAGCGGAAGATGCCGTCCACCGCCTTGTCGAAATCGCAGTCGGCGAAGACGATGCCGGCGTTCTTGCCGCCCAGCTCGAAGGAAACGTCGCGGATCCCTTCCGCCGCCGCCTTCATGATCGCGGTGCCGGTGCCGGTCTCGCCGGTGAAGGTGATGGCGTCGACGCCGTCGTGGCGGGTCAGCATCTCGCCGGCGGAGGCCGGGCCGAAGCCGTGCACCACGTTGAACACGCCCTTCGGCACGCCGACCGCGTTCATCACTTCGCCGAGCAGGGCGGTGGTCATCGGCGTCTCTTCCGACGGCTTCACCACGACCGTGTTGCCGCAGGCGAGCGCCGGGCCGACCTTCCAGGTCATCAGCATGAAGGGGGCGTTCCAGGGGGCGATCACCGCGATCACGCCCTTGGGTCGGCGCAAGGCGTAATTGATGGCGCCGGCGCCGTCCGGCGTCGCCATCTGGAAGGCTTCGGTCGGCACGTTGCGCACGACGTCGGCGAAGACCTTGAAGTTGGCGGCCCCGCGCGGAATGAAAGCATGGGTCATGACGTGGCGGGGCTGGCCGGTATCGGCCATTTCCGCGGCGACGAAATCTTCCATGCGGCGGGTGATCTCGTCGGCGACGCCGTGCAGCAGGTCGGCCCGTTCGGGCACCGACAGACGCCCCCATTCGCCCGCGAGCGCGCGCCGGGCGGCCGCTACGGCGGCGTCGACCTCGGGTGCGCCCGCTTCGGTCACCGAGGCGATCAGGCTGTTGTCGACCGGCGAAAATTTGTCGAAGCGGCGGCCACTGGCCGAATCCGCATAGGCGCCGTCGATGAAATTCTGGATCCTGAGCATAGTTTCCCCTTGGACTCGACCGGAATTCGGCCCCTGCCGGCAGCGCGCGGGCACTCGCTTGCGGCGTCGGAGCGGGCTCGCCCGGTTCCATTGGGTCGAGAATAGGGAGGCCGGCACATACCCGTCTAATACTTAGGTGACAGGGCGTCGATACCTATTGGGTATGGAAATTTGCCCTTGCCAGAGGGCATGGCTTCGTGGCCCTGATGAAGAAACGACCCGCACGAAAAGGGTTGTGAGGGAGAGAAACGACACGCGCGAAAAGCGCACGGTATCCGCCCGGCCCAGCCGGGGATGTCGGCGGACCGAGGGACGGGAGATGGCACACAGGCGCCTGGTCGAGCAGTTCAATCTGCGCTCGCGACTGAAATTCTCGATCGACTCGGGCCACATCTGGCTCGACGAGAACCGCATGTTGCTCGTCCACGCGAAAGCGCTGGCGACGGTGCGGCAGGAGCTTTTCGCGACCTTGGGCCCGCACCGCGCCCAGGGCGTTCTGCTGCGTATGGGCTTCGCCACCGGACGGCAGGACGCCGTGCTGGCGGCCAAGCTGTTCGGCGCGGGCAGCGATTACGACGTCTTCAACATCGGCCCGGTGCTGCACGCCTTCGAAGGGATCGTGAAGAGCACGATCACCAAGGCCGACATCGACTGGGAACGGGGCAGTTTCTTCGGCACGGTCGAGATGACCGAATCGTGGGAAGCCGAAAGTCACGTCGAACACTATGGCACCGGCGAGGACTGCGCCTGTTGGAGCATCACCGGCCATGCCTCGGGTTACGTCAGCCAGTTCTTCAAGCGCTTCATCGTCTTCCGCGAGGTGAAATGCGTCGCCCGGGGCGACGACCATTGCGAGATCGTGGGCAAACCGGCCGAGGCCTGGGGCGACGATCCCTATCTCGAGCAGTTCAAGGGCGCGGACGAGGCCGAGCCCTTGCTGGCGATCGAGGCGGAACTCACCCATCTGCGCGGGCGCCGTCCGGCGGCGCGCCTGGCCGGCCGGCTGGTCGGCAATTCGCCCGGTTTCCGCGCCGCCTTCGACCTCCTCGGCAAGGCGGCCAACACGCCGATCACCGTGCTGCTGCTGGGCGAGACCGGGGTCGGCAAGGAGATGTTCGCCCGCTGGCTGCATGAGAACAGCGCCCAGGCCAGGGGCCCCTTCGTCGCGGTCAATTGCGGCGCCATTCCGAACGACCTGATCGAGTCGGAACTGTTCGGCGTCCAGCGCGGCGCCTATACGGGGGCGCAGCAGTCGCGGCCCGGCCGTTTCGAGCGGGCGGACGGCGGCACGCTGCTGCTCGACGAGGTGGGCGACCTCAGCCCGGCGGCCCAGGTCAAGCTGCTCCGCGTCTTGCAGACCGGCGAGGTGGAGCGTCTCGGCGACGACCAGGTGCGCAAGGTCAAGGTGCGCCTGGTCGCGGCCACCAATGTCGACCTCAAGAAGGCGATCGCTGCCGGCCGTTTCCGCGCCGATCTCTACTACCGGCTGGCCACCTATCCGGTCGAGATCCCGCCGCTGCGCGAGCGGAAATCGGACATTCCCCTGCTCGTCACCGCCATGCTGGAGAAAATCGAGCCGATCTACGGCAAGCATTTCAAGGGACTGAGCGACTGGTCGCTGCGGGCACTCCAGGGTTACGACTGGCCGGGCAACGTGCGCGAGCTCGAGAACATGGTGGAACGCAGCGTATTGCTGGCGCCCGACGGCGGCTGGATCGAGACCGAGCACCTCTTCCCCGACGGCCCGCCGGAGGGCCTGACCGGGGCCGAGGTCGACGAGCACGGCCATGTCCGCGACATCGGTGCGGAACAGGACGCCGGCCTGTGCGAATCCCTGCTCCAGGAAGGCTTTGACCTCGAAGCGCATGAGGAACGGCTGATGCGGCTGGCGACGAAGCGGGCCGGCGGCAACCTGACCCATGCCGCCCGCCTGCTCGGCATCACGCGGCGCCAGCTCGCCTATCGCCTGAAACAGCGCGGCGTCGTCTCGACCGATGCCGAGGACGCCTAGGCGTTAGCGGGCGATGCCTCGCGGAAGGCCCTGACCGTCTTCAGGAAGGCGGTCAGGATCGGCGAATGGTCGTCCGCCCGGTAGATGCAACTGAGGTCCACGGTCCAATGCGGCTCGGCGTCGCGGATGGGCAGGAAGCGCACGCCGGGCAGGGTGAGAGCGGTGAGCGAGGTCGGCACCAGGCAGATCCCGAAGCCGCCCGCCACCAGGGCGACGCCCGAGACGGCGTCGCCCACTTCCTGCGAGATGCGCGGATAGAACCCGCGCTCGTTACAAATGGCGATTACCTTGTCGATGAAATTGGGCCGTCCGGTCGAGGGGAAGAGGATCAGCGGATGATCGGCGATCTCGGCGAAGGCGATGTCGGCCTGGCGTGACAGGGGATTCTTCTCGTTGACCGCGAGCAGCAGCTTCTCGTTGATCACGGTCTCGCTGGTGATGTCGGGCAGGGGGGCGAGCAGGCGGTTGAAGCCGACGTTGATGCGGCGCTGGCGCAGGGCCTCGATCTGCTCGCTCTTGCCCAATTGGTGCAGCACGACCTTCACGTCCGGGAAAGTCTCCTTGAAGGAGAGCAGGATCTTCGGAATGGCGTCGAGGATGCCCGAGCCGAAGATCGCGACGTCGAGCCGGCCGAGCTTGCCCTGGGCCGCCTGCAGGGTGCGCTCCGTCGCCTGTTCGAACAGGAGCTGGATATTCTTAGCCTCGTCGAGAAAGAGCCGGCCGACTGGGGTCAGCTCCATGCCGCGCGGCGTGCGCACGAAGAGCTCGATGCCCAGCTCGTCCTCGATCTGCTTGATCTGACGGGTCAGCGGCGGCTGCGAGATGTTCAGCCGCTTGGCGGCGCGGCCGATGTTCTCCTCCTCGGCCACCGCCACGAAATAGCGGATCTGACGGAAATCCATGGTCGGCCATCCTCGCCGGCTTGTCCCTCAATACCTTGGCGGTATTGAGCGGTTTCGTCAATGGTATTGGACAGTATGTCTCCGCCTTCTTACCGTCACCAACCATAGGGCGGCCGCTTGCAAGACGATCGAAGTATCGGGCGGCCAAAAAAGGGTTCGGTCAACCGAATCCAAGTCCAGGGAACATGGGGGAAGCGATGAAGGGAAAGCACGAATTCGCGCGCCGCTCGGCGCAGAGCTTGGTTCTGTCTACGGTTATTTCGTCCGCTGTCACGCTTCTCGCCGTTGCGGATCGTGCCCATGCCGCGCAGATCGATACAGGCAACGAAGATCTCAAGATCTATTTCGACAATACGTTGAAATACAGCGCCGCCTTTCGCGTCGAAGGGCGGAACAGCCATGTCGCCGACGATTCCATCGGCGTGCAGGCCAACACCAACGACGGCGACCAGAATTTCGATCGCGGCCTGATCTCCAACCGGGTCGACGTGCTCTCCGAATTCGGCCTGAGCTGGCGGAAGGCGATCGGCTTCCGGGTCAGCGCGGCGGCCTGGTACGACGACGTCTACAACCACCACAACGACAATCCGGGCGCCCTCGGCGGTGCCCTGGTCAATTCGGCCTCGGTCGCTTCCGACGAATTCACCGACACGACCAAGCGGCTGCACGGGCGCGACGTCGAACTGCTCGACGCCTTCGCCTTCGGCACCATCCCGCTCGACGACATGAGCCTCAGCCTGCGCGCCGGGCGTTACACCCAGCTCTACGGCGAGAGCCTGTTCTTCGGCTCGAACGGCATCGCCGCGGCGCAGACCTCGCTCGACCTGATCAAGGCGCTGTCGGTGCCGAATTCGCGCTTCCAGGAAATCCTGCGTCCGGTCGGCCAGGTCTCCGGCGAGTTGCTGATCACGCCGGAGCTTTCGGCCGGTGCCTATTACCAGTTCGAATGGCGCAAGACCCGGCTGCCCGGTGCCGGCAGCTATTTCAGCTTCGCCGATTTCGTCGATGGCGGTGGCGAGACCCTGATCCTCGGCCCGGGCGTGGTCGCCCATCGTGGCGACGACATCAATGCCCGGGCTTCGGGGCAGGGCGGCTTCCAGGTGAAATACACGCCGGGCGACATCGAGTATGGCTTCTACGCCGCCCAGTTCCACGACAAGATCCCGCAGTTCTATGTCCGCCCGGGCGTCAATGCCGATCCGGGCACGGTCGGCGACTATGTCGAAGTGTTCGGCGAGGACATCCGCACGGTCGGCGCCAGCGTCTCGACCGTGCTGGGCGACACCAATGTCGCGGCGGAACTTTCCTTCCGCGACAACATGCCCCTCGTGGCCAGCGGCAACACGGTGATCCTGCCCGGCAACACCACGGCCGACGGCGGCGACAACCCGGCCTTCCCGGTCGGCAAGACGCTGCATTTCAACGCCTCGGCGATCGACGTGCTGGGCGAGAGCTTCCTCTGGGACGGCGCCTCCTTCCTCGGCGAATTCGCCATGAACAGCCGGCTCACGGTCGACAAGAACCGCGACCAGTTGGACCCGCTGGCGACCAAAAGCGCCGGTGCGATCCAGTTTCTGTTCACGCCGGAATATTTTCAGGTCCTGCCCGGTGTCGACCTCCAGGTGCCGATCGGCGTCAGCTATGGATTGTTCGGCCGTTCCTCGGTCAACGGCGTGCTGTTCCCCGCCTCTCAGGGCGGCACCATCAGCATCGGCGTGAAGGCGGATTACCAGAAGACCTGGCAGGCCGGCGTCAATTTTGCCCATTACTATGGTTCTGCGCGTTCCATCATCCGTTACGACACGGCGGCGCCGGAATTGTCTTACGACAACTTCCACGGCGACCGCGATTTCATTTCGCTGTCCATCCAGCGCACGTTCTAAGAACAGGCCCGAACGGGCCGACAGGAGGCGTCTATGAAGTTCCTTGGGGCGGTTTGCGCCGCATTGACCGCTGCTGCCGCATTGGCCCATCCGGCCCTGGCGGCGACCACCGCGGAGGAAGCCGCGAAGCTGAAGACCACGCTGACCCCGCTCGGCGCCGAGCGGGCGGGCAATGCCGACGGTTCCATCCCGGCCTGGGACGGCGGCCTCCAGGGCCCGCTGCCGGGCCCCGCCATGGGCGACATCCCGACCTCGATCTTCGCGGGCGAGAAGCCGCTGTTCCAGGTCACCGCGGCCAACGCCGAGAAATATGCCGCCCTGCTCTCCGAAGGCACAAGGGCGCTCCTGCAGAAGTATCCCGATACGTTCCATCTCGACGTCTATCCGAGCCATCGCACCGAACGGGCCTCGCAGGCCGTCTATGACGCCGCCTTCGCCAATGCGACGCGCTGCCAGACGATCGACGACGGCCTGTCGCTGAAGGGCTGCATCGGCGGCACACCGTTCCCGATCCCGTCGAACGGCATCGAGGTGATGTGGAACTTCCTGCTGCGCATCGAGGCGCCCTCGATCGAATACAGCTTCAAGAACGTGGTCGGTAACGCCGACGGCAGCCACACCCTGGCGACCCGCAACCAGATCGCCTTCCAGTATCCCTACTACTACGCCGGCGCCAAGCCGGAGGACTGGTCGGGCGAATATGCGATGTTCCGCTTCAACACGCTGGAACCGCCCTTCAAGGCCGGTGAATCGCTGGTGATCCGCGACACCATCGACCCCGATACCCCGCGCAAGGCGTGGCAGTATCTGGTCGGCCAGCGCCGCGTCCGCCGCGCCCCCACGGTCGCCTACGACACGCCCGATTTCGTCGCCTCCGGTGCCAATTACTTCGACGAGGTGCAGGGCCTGTTCGGTGCCCTCGACCGCTATTCGTGGAAGCTCGTCGGCAAGAAGGAGATGCTGATCCCCTATAACGACAACGGCCTGCTCGCCGCCACGGCGGAAGAGGCGGTGTCGGTCCACCACCTCAATCCCGACCATGTGCGCTGGGAACGCCACCGCGTCTGGGTGGTCGAGGCCACGGTCGCCGAGGGCAAGCGCCATGCCGTGCCCAAGCGGACCTATTACCTCGACGAGGACACCTGGCTGATCTCCCTGGTCGACGGCTATGACGCCGAAGGCAAGCTGTGGCGGACCTCGCAGGTCACGCCCTATGTCGTGCCCGCGGTGCCGGCCACGATCATAAAGACCGCCACGGTGTTCAACCTCCAGGCCAACACCATGAGCGTGATCCAGCTCCTGAACGGCGAGAGCTTCAAGGTCGTGCCGCCCAAGCCGGAGAGCTATTTCACCGGCGACGCCGTGGCGGCTGAAGGCGCCCGTTGAGCCTGCCGCCGGCCGGGTTCCGCTGCGGGACCCGGCCGCGGAATCGATTGGACAGAACCATGCTTCGGATCACATCGACTTACGGCCGGGGCATCCTGGCCGCCTGCTGCCTGCTGCTGGCGGCTCCTGCGCCCGCCGGTGCACTCGAGACCGCTGCCCTCGAGACCGGCGGGGCCGTGGTGCCCGACCTTCTCGACCTGCCGGCCCGCATCAGCGCCAAGGCGGACAAGAGCCTGCAACTCGCCGTCGCCCGCGCGGGCGAGCGCTTGGTCTCGGTCGGCGAGGACGGCAACGTCCTGCTCTCCGACGACAATGGCGCGACCTGGCGCCAGGCGGCGGCCGTGCCGGTCAGCGTGACCCTGACCGATGTCACTTTCCCGACCCCGGCGGAGGGCTGGGCGGTCGGCCACAGCGGCGTGGTGCTGCACAGCGCCGATGCGGGTGAAACCTGGAAGGTTCAGCTCGACGGCCGCAAGGCGGCGCAGCTCGTCGCCGACGAGGCGGCGGCCCTCGCGGCCTCGGGCGCCCCGGGGGCCGAGGCGGCCAAGCGCAATGCTGCGGCAATGGTGGCGGACGGGCCGGACAAACCCTTCCTCGGCCTTCATTTCGCCGATGCGAAGCGCGGCTGGGTGGTCGGCGCCTATGGCCTGGCGCTGGAAACCACGGACGGCGGGCAGAACTGGCAGTCGGCCACGGCGCGCCTGCCCAACCCGGCGGGCAAGCATCTCTATTGGCTGCGCGACCTCGGCACCACCGTCGTCGTGGTGGGCGAGCAGGGCACGGTGTTCCGCTCGACCGACGGCGGCGCCAGCTTCGAGGCGATCGAAACCCCCTACGAGGGCACCTTCTTCGGTGCCGTGCCCCTGAAGGACGGCGGCCTGCTCGCCTTCGGGCTCAAGGGCAATGCCTGGCGTTCCGGCCCGGATCTCGCCGACTGGCACCAGGTCGAGCTGGGTCAGCCGGTCACCGTGACCGCCGGCCTCCGCCTCGGCGACGGCACCATCGTGCTGGGCGACGAGGGCGGCCGCCTGTTCGCCAGTCCTGACGACGGGGCGGGCTTCAAGGCCCTCGGCGTTCCCGCCGGCACCGGCCTGACCGGCCTCGCCCAGGCGGCCGACGGCGCCCTGATCCTGTCCGGTACAAGGGGCGACAGTCGTGCCGTCCTGCCTGAACTTTCTTCGGAGGCCCGCTGATGGCCCATGCACCCACCACCGCGGTCGGCCCGGTCATCGCCAACCTGGCGCAGTTCGATCGCCGCTCCGGCTCGCTGGTCGAGCGCGCCTTTTTCAACAACCGGTTGATCGTCATCCTGCTCTGCCTGGTCGCGACCCTGGTGCTGGGCTTCCAGGCGCGCCATCTCGAACTCAACGCCGCCTTCGAGAAGATGATCCCGACCGGTCATCCCTATATCGCCAATTTCCTGGAGAACCGCAGCCAGCTCGGCGGCATGGGCAATTCGCTCCGCATCGCGGTCGAGGTCAAGGACGGCACGATCTTCGACAAGGACTATCTCGAAACCCTGCGCAAGCTGAGCGACGCCCTGTTCCTGCTGCCCGGCGTCGACCGGCCCTTCATGAAATCGCTGTGGGCGCCGGCGGTGCGCTGGACCGGCGTCACCGAGGACGGATTGGACGGCGGGCCGGTGGTGCCGGACGATTACGACGGCTCGGCTTCGAGCCTCGAACAGGTCCGCCTGAACGTCGAACGGTCGGGCGAGATCGGCCAGCTCGTCGCCGCCAACTACCGTTCCACCATCATCCTGGTGCCGCTCCAGGAGCGCACCGAGGACGGCCGCCGCATCGATTATCACGCCCTGTCGCAGAAGATCGAGGCCCTGCGCGCCGCCTATCAGTCCGACCGGATCGCCATCCATGTCACCGGCTTCGCCAAGGTGGTGGGCGACCTGATCGACGGGTTGCAGCAGGTGCTGGCTTTCTTTGCCGCGGCGATCGCGATCTGCACCGCCGTGCTCTATTGGTACACGCGCTGCATCCGCTCGACCCTGCTCGTCGTGCTCTGCTCGATCATCGCCGTGGTCTGGCTGCTCGGCCTGCTGCCGACGCTCGGCTACGAGCTCGATCCCTATTCGATGCTGGTGCCCTTCCTGGTCTTCGCCATCGGCATGAGCCATGGCGCCCAGAAGATGAACGGCATCATGCAGGACATCGGCCGCGGCACCCACAAGCTGATCGCAGCGCGTTACACCTTCCGCCGCCTCTTCGTCGCCGGCCTGACCGCGCTGCTGGCCGATGCCGTCGGCTTCGCCGTCCTCCTGGTGATCGATATCGAGGTGATCCGCGACCTCGCCGTCACCGCCTCGATCGGCGTCGCCGTGCTGATCTTCACCAATCTCGTCCTGCTGCCGATCCTGCTCTCCTATACCGGGGTCAGCGAGGACGTCGCCCGCCGCAGCCTGCGCGCCGAACTGGCCGAGGCGAAGGATGCCCAGCACAAGAAACATCCCTTCTGGGATTTCCTCGACCACTTCACCGGCAGGCGGGGTGCCACCCTCGTGGTGATCGGCGCGGCGGCCCTCGGCGTGCTCGGCGTCGTCGTCGGGGCGCAACTCAAGATCGGCGATACCGATCCCGGTGCGCCCGAGCTTCGCGCCGACTCGCGTTACAACCGCGACAACGCCTTCATGGTCGAGAATTATGCCGCCAGCAGCGATGTCTACATCGTCATGGTGAAGACGCCGCAATATGCCTGCGCCCATTACGGCACGGTGATGGCGGTCGACGCCCTCGAACGCGAGTTGCAGCAACTGCCGGGGGTCGAGGCGACCAATTCCCTGGCCGACCTCGCCAAGGTCGCCAATGCCGGCCTGAACGAGGGCAGCCTCAAATGGTCCGCCGTGCCGCGCTCGCAGACCATGTTGAACGCCATCATCACGCGGGCCCCGCGCGAGCTGTTCAACCAGAACTGCGACCTGCTCACCGTCTATGCCTATCTCAAAGACCACAAGGCCGACACCCTGGCGGCGGTGGTCGACACGGTCGAGAGCTTCGCCGCGCGCTACGGCACGGGCGAGATCCGCTTCCTCAACGCCGCCGGCAATGCCGGCATCGAGGCCGCCACCAACATCGTGGTGAAGAAGGCCAATCGCGAGATGCTGATCCTGGTCTATGCCGCCGTGATCGTGCTCGCATTCGTCACCTTCCGATCCTGGCGGGCGGTGGTTTGCGCCGTGGTGCCGCTGATGATCACCTCGGTCCTGTGCGAGGCCTTGATGGTCTGGCTCAACATCGGCGTCAAGGTCGCGACCCTGCCGGTGATCGCCCTCGGGGTGGGCATCGGCGTCGACTATTCGCTCTATGTCATGACCGTCACGCTCGGCCGGCTGCGCGAGGGCATGACGCTCTCCGAAGCCTATTACCGGGCCCTCGTCTTCACCGGCAAGGTGGTGATCCTGACCGGCATCACGCTGGGCATCGCGGTCTCCACCTGGGCGCTGTCACCGATCAAGTTCCAGGCCGACATGGGCATCCTGCTCGCCTTCATGTTCGTCTGGAACATGGTGGGCGCCCTCGTTCTGCTGCCGGCGCTCGGCTACTTCCTGCTGCCCCGCGCGGCAGCCCGGACGAAGCCCGCTTGACAAATTCGTAAGGCGCCGGGCGGCGCTTGACAAAAGCGTCGGGCGAGGCTCCGGCGCGGCCTCGCCCGGAAGCCGATAGATAAAGGTTTTCAAGGCGTTGAATGGTTTGGCACGGATCGTGCTGTGATTTGGTCGTAAGGCGGCGCGAGGCTTCATTCGACGACCGCCCGGCCAAGAATTGGATAACGGAGGAAACAGCATCATGGCCATGACAGGTGTACTGCGCCCAGGGCACGCCCAGGTCCGCGTGCTCGATCTCGAAAAGAGCGTGAAATTCTACCGCGACGTCCTCGGCCTGGTCGAGACCGGCCGAGACGGCCAGGGTCGCGTCTACTTCAAGTGCTGGGACGAGCGGGATCACAACAGCTATGTGATCCGCCAGGCGGACAGCGCCGGCATCGATTTCTTCGCCTTCAAGGTCCTGGACAAGGCGACGCTCGACAAGCTGGATGCCGATCTCCGCGCCTATGGCCTGACGACCAGCCGCATTCCGGCCGGCGACATGCTGGAGACCGGCGAGCGCGTGCGCTTCGAGCTGCCCTCCGGCCACCAGATCGAGCTCTATGCCGAGAAGACGCAGATCGGCAACGGCCTGGGTCTCACGAACCCGGCGCCCTGGGGTGCCACGCGCGAACACGGCATCGCGCCGATCCGCCTCGACCACGGCCTGCTCTACGGCCCCAATATCGCCGAAGTGCAGAAGATCTTCGTCGACGTGCTGGGTTTCTATCTGGTCGAGCACGTGCTGACCCCCGACGGCCAGAAGAGCGCGGCGATATGGCTCTCCTGCTCCCACAAGGTGCATGACGTCGCCTTCGCCGAATATCCCGAGCCCGGCAAGCTGCATCACTGTTCCTTCCTGATGGAGAGCTGGGAACATGTGCTGCGCGCCGGCGACATCATGTCGATGAACGAAGTCGCGGTCGACATCGGCCCGACCCGCCACGGCATCACCCGCGGCTGCACCATCTACGCCTGGGATCCCTCGGGTAACCGCTTCGAGACCTTCATGGGCGGCTACCATCCCTATCCCGACTACCAGCCGCTGACCTGGACCTTCGACCATTTCGGCCAGGGCCTGGACTATCCCCAGCGCAAGCTGCACGAGACCTTCCTCTCGGTCGTGACCTGAGGGTGGCGGCCATGGCGGCGATCCTCGACACCACGCGGCGCTTCGTGCGCCTGCGGCACGAGCGCGAGGACGGTTTCGTCGAGTTCGACTTCGCCATCGGCGAACCAGAACTCTTCGTCGAGCTGGTCCTGCGGCGCGAAGCCTTCGCGGAATTCTGCGCCACCAACGAAGTGGAACTGCTGCCGGCCCGAGAGGCCGGCGGCGAGATCGACGACTGGGCCTGGCGGCTCGCGGATGCCAGGGACATCCGCTTCCGCTGAGGCCCCCAACCAAGAGATCAGGGAGACGACCCCATGCAGATCGACCTTCGCACGGTCACCATCGAGCCGCAGCGCCAGGCCTTCGACCATCTGGTGCGCCGCTTCGGCAACAAGCCGGCGTCGCGCTACCAGGAAGGCAGCTACGACATCCAGGCGACCGAGAACCTGCACTACCGCCCGACCTGGGACCCGGCGCAGGAACTCTACGACACCGCGATCACCAAGATCGCCATGAAGGACTGGTACGACCTCAAGGATCCCCGCCAGTTCTTCTATAACACCTATACGCTGACCCGCGCCCGCCAGCAGGACGCGGCCGAGGCCAATTTCAAGTTCATCGAGACCCACGGCCTCGCCAACGTGGTCTCGCCCGCGCTGCGCGACAAGGCGCTGGCCGTCCTGCTGCCGCTCCGCCATGTCGCCTGGGGTGCCAACCAGAACAACACCTTCGTCTGCGGCTACGGCTACGGCACCACCTTCACGCAACCCTGCATGTATCAGGCGATGGACAACCTCGGCATCGCCCAGTACCTGTCGCGCATCGGCCTCGCCTTCGGCGGGCCGGAGGCGCTCGCCGCCGGCAAGAAAGCCTGGATGGAGGATCCGGCCTGGCAGGATCTGCGGCGTTACGTCGAGGATTGCCTGGTGGTGCGCGATCCCTTCGAACTCTTCGTCGCCCAGAACGTGGCCCTCGACGGCCTGCTCTATCCGCTCGTCTATGGCGACATGGTCGACAGCGGCTGGGCGGCGGAAGGCGGCTCCGGCCTCGCCCTGGCGACCCAGTTCATGGCCGACTGGTTCGACGAGACCCGCAAATGGCTCGACGCCGTGCTCAAGGTCACGGCGGCGGAATCGCCCGAGAACAACGCGGTGCTGGCCGGCTGGCTGCGCACTTGGGGCGAGCGGGCAGCGGCGGCACTGGCGCCGATCGCCAGGATCGGCCTGGGCGATCAGGCGGAGGCGGTGATGGCGGAACGCCAGGCCGACCTCGCCGCCCGTCTCGCCAAACTCGGCATCAAATTGTGAGGGAGGGGACCATGTCTTCCGTATTCATCGCCCTGCAGGCGAACGAGGAAACCCGCCCGATCATCGAGGCGATCGAAGCCGACAACCCGACCGCCGTGGTCTCGCGCGAGCCGGCCATGGTGAAGATCGACGCGCCGGGCCGCCTGGTGATCCGCAAGGACACCATCGAGCAGAACCTGGGGCGCGAATTCGACCTCCAGGAAATCCACATCAATCTGATCACCCTGAGCGGTCATGTCGACGAAGACGACGAGACCTTGACGCTCCATTGGGACCGCTGAAGGAGACGCGATCATGGACATGAAGTCGCCCGAGAAGAAGCTCGGCATCAAGGAACGCTATCGGTATCTCACCCGCGATCTCGCCTGGGAGCCGAGCTACCGTTCGCACGAGGAGATCTATCCCTATCTGACCTACGAGGGGATCAAGATCCACGACTGGGACAAATGGGAAGACCCCTTCCGCCTGACCATGGACGCCTATTGGAAATACCAGGGCGAGAAGGAGCGGAAGTTCTATGCCATCATCGATGCCCATGCCCAGAACAACGGCCATCTGAACATCACCGATGCCCGCTATCTCTCGGCCCTGAAGATCTTCCTGCAGGCGATCAGCCCGGGCGAATATGCCGCCCACAAGGGTTTCGCCCGGGTCGGGCGCGAATTCTCCGGCGCCGGCACCCAGGTCGCCTGCCAGATGCAGGCGCTGGACGAGATCCGTCACGCCCAGACCCAGATCCACGCGCTCTCGAACTACAACAAGTATTACAACGGCTTCCACGCCTTCTCGGAACAGCGCGACCGCATCTGGTACACCTCGGTGGCGCGTTCCTTCTTCGACGACGCCATGTCGGCCGGGCCGTTCGAATTCATGATCGCGATCGGTTTCTCCTTCGAATATGTCCTGACCAACCTGCTCTTCGTGCCCTTCATGTCCGGTGCCGCCTACAACGGCGACATGGCGACCGTGACCTTCGGCTTCTCCGCCCAGTCGGACGAGGCGCGGCACATGACGCTCGGCCTCGAATGCATCAAGTTCATGCTGGAGCAGGACCCGGACAACCTGCCGATCGTGCAGCGCTGGATCGACAAGTGGTTCTGGCGCGGCTTCCGCGTGCTCGGCCTGGTCAGCACCATGATGGATTACATGCTGCCCAAGCGGGTGATGTCGTGGCGCGAAGCCTTCGAGATCTACGGCGTGCAGAACGGCGGCGCCCTGTTCCGCGATCTCGAGCTCTACGGCATCCGCCCGCCCAAGGGTTGGGCCGACGCCGGCAAGGCGATCGACCACATGTCGCATCAGTTCATGCTGGGCCTCTACCAGTGGCGTTTCGGCACCGCCTTCCATAGCTGGATCCCATCGGACGAGGACATGACCTGGCTGTCGGCCAAATATCCCGACAGTTTCGACCGCTACTACCGGCCGCGTTGGGAGCATATCAAGCGCGCCGAGGCGGAAGGCCGGCCGTTCAAGAACTTCGGCCTGGCCAAGCTGTGCCAGTGCTGCCAGCTGCCCTGCGTCTTCACCGAGCCCGACGATCCGACCCTGCTGTGCCACCGCCAGACCACCTACAAGGGCCAGATCTACCATTTCTGCTCGGACGGCTGTCAGGACGTCTTCGAGCACGAGCCGGAGAAATATGTCCAGGCCTGGCTGCCCATGCCGCAGCTGTTCCAGGAGCCGGTGAATGGCGACCTGGGCGCCTGGATGAACTGGGCGCACCTTGCGGACGGGCAGGACAACGGCGAATTCCCGGGTTCCGCGGACCAGGTGAATTTCGACCGCTGGCGCGGCCTCGCCACAAGGAACGACTGATCAGTGGGCGCGGGCTCGCCCCGCGCCTCCCAAAGACCGCCAAAATGCCCGCCAAGAAGCCCGGAGCAAACATCATGTCCGTCACCGCCCGTGCCCCCTATGATTTCGTGCCCCGCGACCGCGTGGAGAATTTCCACGGCAACCAGATCGTCTATGCGAGCTGGGACCACCATCTTCTCTTCGCGGCGCCCTTCCTGATCTGCATCCCGCCGGAAACACCTTTCCGCGCCCTGCTCGACGGCCCGCTGGCCGAGCTGCTGAAGCTCGACCCCGATGCGGAAAAGATCGACTGGTCCAAGGTCGAATGGCTGAAGGGCGGGCAACCCTTCACGCCCGATTTCGACCGCACGCTGGCCGACAACGGCATCGCCCACAAGGAACTGCTGCGGTTCCGCACCCCTGGCCTGAACAGCGTGACCATCGGGCGTTGAGATGAGTTACGAGCTGACGATCCAGCCGCTCGGCACGACGATCGAGATCGAGGATGGCCAGACCATCCTCGATGCCGCACTCCGGGCCGGCATCTATCTGCCCCACGCCTGCTGCCACGGCCTCTGCGCCACCTGCAAGGTCGATGTGCTGGAGGGCGCCGTCGATTACGGCGAAGCCTCGACCTTCGCCCTGATGGATTTCGAGCGGGGCGAGGGCAAATGCCTCGCCTGCTGCGCCCGGGCCGAGAGCGACCTGGTGATCCAGGCCGAGATCGACGAGGACCCGGATGCCCTGAACCTGCGGGTCAAGGATTTCGCCGGCACCGTCAGCCGGATCGAGGCACTGACGCCGACCATCAAGGGGATCTGGATCGCGCTCGACGATCCCGCCGGCTTCGCCTTCCAGGCCGGGCAATATGTCAACCTGGAGCTGCCGGGCGGTATCGGCACGCGTGCCTTCTCCGTCGCCTCGCCGCCGGGTGCTGCCGAGGTCGAGCTCAATGTCCGCATCGTGCCGGGCGGGCAGGGCACCACCTATATCCACGAGAAGCTGAAGCCGGGTGACAGGGTCCGTTTCACCGGCCCCTACGGCCGCTTCTTCGTGCGGAAATCGGCCCATGTGCCGCTGATCTTCATGGCCGGCGGTTCCGGCCTGTCGAGCCCGCGCTCGATGATCCTGGACCTGCTGGCGGAAGGCTTCGATCTGCCGATCACCCTGGTCTACGGCCAGCGCAGCCGGGCCGAACTCTATTACCACGACGAATTCCTGAGGCTCGCCGCCGAACATCCGAACTTCACCTATGTTCCCGCCCTCTCGGACGAGCCGGCGGGAACGGACTGGACGGGTTTCCGCGGCTTCGTGCACGAGGCTGCCAAGGATCATTTCGGCAACGATTTCCGCGGTCACAAGGCCTATCTCTGCGGCCCGCCGCTGATGATCGAGGCCTGTATCGGCACCCTGATGAAGGGCCGCCTGTTCGAACGCGACGTCTATACCGAGAAATTCCTCTCGGCGGCGGATGCCCAGCAGGTGCGAAGCCCGTTGTTCAAGGCGATCTGACCGGAAGCTCGATCCTCACTTCGAGGCCGCCTTCCGGGCGGTTGACGGCGGCGATGGTGCCGCCGTGCGAGCGGATGGCGCGCCGGGCGATGGCGAGGCCGAGGCCGAAGCCGCCCTGGGCGGCCGCACCGGCGCCGCGCACGAAGGGCTCGAACATGCGGTCGAGGTCTTCCGGCGCCACCCCCTTGCCCTGGTCGGCAACGGTGATGGCGACGCCGTCGCCGGGATGGGCGAGGTCGACGTCGACCCGGCTGCCTTCGGGGGCGTGCCGGATGGCGTTGCGCAGTACGTTTTCGAGCGCGCGGCGCATCAATTCGGCGTCGCCCTCGACCACCAGGGCACTGGCCGCCTCGTCGATCCGGAGGGCGATCTCGATGCCGGCGGGGCCGGCCTCGAAGCGGGCGTCCTGGACCACGGCTTCGAGCAGGCTGCCGAGGTCGAAATAGTCTTCGCCCGGTGGGCTTCCGGCCTCGGCGCGGGCGAGGTTCAGCAATTCGCCGACCATGGTGTCGATGCGGCGGGATTCTTCTTCGATGCGGTCGAGCACGCTGTCGAAGCGTTCCGGATTCTGGCGCGCCAGGCCGATCGCAACCTGGAGCCGGGCGAGGGGAGAGCGCAATTCGTGCGAGACGTCGTGCAACAACTGATCGCGCAGGGCGACGAGGCCTTCGAGCCGTTCGGCCATGCGGTCGAAATCGCGCGCCAGGTCGGCGATCTCGTCCCGCCGCCGGCCCATGCGCGGGGCCAGCCGGGCCGAGAAGCTGCCACCCGCCAGGACGGCGAAACCCTCGCGCAGGCGGCTGATCGGCCGGGTCAGATAGAAGGCGAGGGCGGCGCTGAAGGCGAGGCCGCCGAGCGTGCCGAGCACGAGGAGCGGGGGCGGAATGTCGAACGGACCCGGGCGCTGGCGCGGCGCCGGCCTGGCGTCATAGACGAGGAGAAGGCGGCCGCCGTCGGGCAGCTCGGCGGTCCGCGCGATCGCCTGCTCGTCGTCCGGGCGCGGGGCCTCGGCCGCCAGGAGGGCGAGGCGCCGGGTGTGATCGGCCGGCCATTCGGCCAGCAGCGCGTCGAGCGCCGGGCGGCCGCCGAGGCGCAGCACCTGCGCCGCCGCGGCGAGTTCGGCCTCGGCCGAGAGGCGGGCCTGCTCGATCTCATAGGTTCGCGGCGGGACGTCCCGGAGCGTGAAGACCAGCCAGACGCCCTCGATGATCAGGATGAAGGTCACCCAGAAGCCGAAGAAGATCTTCCAGAACAGGCGGCGGGTCACGATGCCGCTTCCAGCCGGTAGCCGATGCCGCGCACGGTTTCGAGGTGCAGCCGGTCGCCCGCCACGGCGGCCAGCTTCTGGCGCAGGTTGCTCATGTGCACGTCGATGCTGCGGTCATAGGGCTGACGTTTGCGCCCCAGCGCCCGTTCGGACAGTTCGTCCTTGGTCGAGACCCGCTCGCCCGCCATCAGCAGAATTTCGAGCAGGGTGAATTCGGTCACCGTCAGGTCGAGCGGCCGTCCATTCCAGGCCGCCTCGTGCCGGCCCGGCGACAGGCTGAGGGCGGCAAGGCGGAGGAGGTCGTCCTCGGCGGGACGGGCCGCGGTGCCGGTCCGGCGCAGCACGGCGCGCAGCCGCGCCACCAGCTCCCGCGGGTAGCAGGGCTTGGGAATATAATCGTCGGCCCCCATCTCGAGACCGATCACCCGTTCGACGTCGTCGCCCTTGGCGGTCAGCATGATCACGGGCAGCCGGCTCTTCTCGCGCAGCCGGCGCAGCACCTCGATGCCGCCGAGGCGCGGCAGCATGATGTCCAGCACGACCGCGTCATAGGCGCCGGTCAGGGCCGCTTCCAGCCCCGCCTCGCCATTCAGGGCGACGGTCGCGACAAAGCCTTCGGCGGCCAGGAACTCGACCAGCATGGCAGCCAGCTCGGCGTCGTCGTCGACGAGCAGTACGCGCACGGGGTTGGGATCGGCCGGCTTCTGCATGGCGCAAGACCATACGCGATTGGTGCCGACTGCAAGACCCTTTGCGCTTTCTTGACGATCGACTGGCGAAGACTTGACCCAAAGCCGGCCCCGGCGGGCGTAGACTGCATCCATCGATTCCGGCGAACGGCATTGTCATGACTTTTTCACGCATCCTTCGTCTCCTCCTCTTGATCGTCGTGCTCGGCGCCCTCGCCTGGGGGGCGAAGCTCTGGTTCTTCCCGGCCGAGCAGACGGCGCCGCGCTATCTGACCGCGACCGTCACCACGAAGGACATCGAGCATGTCGTGCTGGCTGACGGCACGCTGGAGGCCTTCAAGCAGGTCAGCGTCGGCGCTCAGGTCTCGGGCCAGATCAAGTCGTTGAAGGTCGACTTCGGCGACAAGGTGAAGGCCGGCGACCTGATCGCCGAAATCGATTCGAAGACCCAGGAAAACAGCCTGAAGGACGCCGAGGCCCAGCTCGCCAACGTGAAGGCGGAGCGCGCGGCCAAGGAAGCCAGCCTGAAGCAGGCCGAACTCGCCTTCGCCCGGCTGAAGCGTATGCTCGCCTCCTCGGCCGCCTCGCGCGAAGACTACGAGACGGCGGAGGCGACCCTCGCGGTCACCAAGGCGGAGATCGCGGCGCTCGACGCCCAGATCGAACAGGCCGACATCCAGGTCTCTACCGCCAAGCTGAACCTCGGCTATACCAGGATCGAATCGCCGATCGACGGCACCGTGGTCGCGGTCGTGGTCGAAGAGGGCCAGACGGTGAATTCGGCCCAGAGCACGCCGACCATCGTGAAGATCGCCCAGCTCGACACCATGACCGTGAAGGCCGAGATTTCGGAGGCCGACATCGTCAATGTGACCGCTGACATGCCGGTCTATTTCACCATTCTGGGCGATCCCGACCGGCGCTACGAGGCGAAGCTCCGCATGATCGAGCCGGCGCCGACCTCGATCAATTCCGAGAGCACGACGACGTCGAGCGCGTCCTCCTCCTCGTCGAGCAGCAGCACCTCGACCGCGATCTATTACAACGGCATCTTCGACGTGCCGAACAGCGACGGCCGCCTGCGCATCGACATGACCGCCCAGGTCTCCGTCGTGCTGGGCAGCGCCAAGGGCGTGCCGACCATCCCGACCACCGCCCTCGGCACGCGCGAGGCGGATGGAACCTATACCGTCTATGTCGTCGACGACGCGGGCACCGTCAGCGCCCGCAAGATCCGCACCGGGATCGAGGACGAAACCGACGTCGAGGTGAAGGAAGGCCTCACGGCCGGCGAGAAGGTCGTGCTGGGCGATGCCGCCGCCGGCACCTCGATGCAGATGCGCATGCCGCGGATGGGGCTCTGACATGAGCAACCCGCTTCTCGAACTCACCGGCATCGGGCGCAGCTTCGATGCCGGCGACCAGAAGATCGAGGTCCTGAAGGGCGTCGACCTTTCGATCGAACGGGGCGAGATGGTCGCGATCATCGGCGCCTCCGGCTCGGGCAAGTCGACCCTGATGAACATCCTCGGCTGCCTCGACCGGCCGAGTACGGGCACCTACCGGATCGACGGGCGCGAGACCGCCAGCCTGGATGCCGACGAACTGGCCCGTCTGCGGCGCGAATACTTCGGCTTCATCTTCCAGCGCTATCACCTGCTGAGCGATCTCGACGCCGTCGGCAATGTCGAGGTGCCGGCGATCTATGCCGGCGAGCCGCGCGGCGAGCGGCGGCGCGATGCGATCGATCTCCTGAAGCGCCTCGGTCTCGGCGACCGGCTGACGCACCGCCCCGGCCAGCTCTCGGGCGGGCAGCAGCAGCGGGTCAGCGTCGCCCGCGCTATGATGAACGGCGGCCTGGTGATCCTGGCCGACGAGCCGACCGGCGCGCTCGACAGCCAGAGCGGCCAGGCCATGCTGGGCCTCCTGCGCGAGCTGCATGCCCAGGGCCATACCATCGTTATCGTCACTCACGATGCCTCGGTGGCAGGCATCGCCGAACGCAGGATCGAGATCAGCGACGGCAAGATCGTCAGCGACCAGCGCCGCTCTTCCCCCCCGGTCGGCGAGGGCTCCACTGACGTAGTGCGGGAGGCGTCACCCCCCGGCGTCTCCCGCACGCCCCCCCGCGCCGGGCGCTTGATGGCGGAATTCGACCGTTTCGGCGAAGCCTTCCGCATGGCCCTCAGGGCCATGGTGGCGCATAAGCTGCGCACCTTCCTCACCATGCTCGGCATCGTCATCGGCATCGCCTCGGTGGTCTCGGTGGTGGCACTCGGCGAAGGCTCGAAACAGCGCATCCTCGAAGATATTTCGTCGATCGGCACCAATACGGTCGAGATCTTCCCGGGCAAGGGTTTCGGCGACCGGGACAGTGCCAAGATCCAGACCCTGGTCGCCTCCGACGCGGAGGTCCTGGCGCGCCAGTCCTTCGTCGACAGTGCAACGCCTTCGGTCTCCGCCACCAAGGTGATGCTGTGGCGCGACCAGGCCCTGTCGGTCTCGGTCAACGGCGTCGGCGATCAGTATTTCCGGGTGAAGGGCTATACGATCGCCGAAGGGCGCAGCTTCACGGCGGCCGAAGCCGCGGCGATGGCCCAGATCGCGGTGATCGACAGCAATACGGCGGACAAGCTGTTCCCCGACCGCGTCTCGGCCCTCGGCCAGGTGCTCATGCTCGGCAACGTGCCGTGCCGAATCGTCGGCGTGCTGGAACCGATGACCAGCGGCTTCGGCAATTCCGACACGCTGAAGGTCTTCATCCCCATTACCTCGGCGCTCTATCGCATGCTCGGCCAGTCCTACCTGCAGAGCATCACGGTGCGGGTCGACGATTCGGTCGCCAGCGATGCCGCCGAGCAAGGCATCATCCGCCTGCTGACCCGGCGCCACGGCACCCAGGATTTCTTCATCGTCAACACCGACACGGTGCGCGAGACGATCCAGAAGACGACCGAGACGATGACCGTGCTGATCTCCATGATCGCGCTGATCGCCCTCGTGGTCGGCGGCATCGGGGTGATGAACATCATGCTGGTCTCGGTCACCGAAAGGACCAAGGAGATCGGCGTCCGCATGGCCGTGGGCGCCCGTCAGGGCGACATCATGCGCCAATTCATGATCGAGGCGGTGATGGTCTGCCTGGTCGGCGGCGTCATCGGCATCGTGCTGGCGCTCTCTTTCGGGGCGGTGTTCAGCAGCCTGTCGACTGCCTTCCGGCTCTCCTTCTCGGTCTCCTCGATCGTGCTCGCGGTGCTCTGCGCCTCGCTGATCGGCATCGTCTTCGGCTTCCTGCCCGCCCGCAGCGCCGCGCGCCTCGACCCGGTCGAGGCCCTGTCGCGGGAGTAACATCATGCGCTATACGCCCTATATCTTCGCCCTCCTGCTCGCCGGCTGCGGCGCGCTCGACACGCACTATCAGGTCCCGAAGGCTGTGACTGCCGCGAGCTGGGTGCAGGGAACCTCCGGCGGCACCGCGCTTGCCCGGGATTGGTGGCGCAATTTCAACGATCCCGCGCTGGATGCCCTGGTGGCCGAGGCGCTGACCCGCAACAACGACCTCGCCATCGCCGCGATCAAGCTGCGCAAGGCCCGCGCGACCGCGCGCATCCAGGACGACCAGCGCCTGCCCCAGCTCTCCGCCTCGTCGGATTTCCAGGGTTCGCGCCAGTTGAACGAGGCCCATCCGACCAGCCGGCAGTCGAGCGCCGGCTTCAGCGCCGCCTGGGAGATCGACCTCTGGAACAAGCTGGGGCGCGAGTCCGACGCCGCCCGCTTCGAGGCCGATGCGACTGCGGAGGACCTCGACGCCACCGCCCTCTCCCTGGTCGGCACGGTGGCCGATCTCTATTGGAGCGTCGCCTATCTGAACGAGCGGATCGATCTCGCGCAGCAGAGCATCGCCTATGCCGAGAAGACCCTCGCCCTGGTCGAAAGCTCGCTCGCCGCGGGCGGCGCCTCGGAACTCGACCGGGTCCAGGCGCAGTATAATCTGGAGAGCCAGCGCGCCGCGCTGCAGAGCCTGCTCCAGCAGCGGACCGAGGACCGGAACGCCCTCGCCGTATTGTTCGACGGACCGCCCGAAGCGGTGAAGCCGGAAGCCCTGCGCCTGCCGCGCACCGCGCTGCCCGCGGTCGACGCCGGACTGCCGGCCAGCCTGCTCGGCCGCCGGCCGGACCTTCGCGCGGCCGAGCTTCGCCTGCGCTCGACCCTGGCCAGCGCCGATGCGACGCGTCTTTCCTACTACCCGAGCTTTTCCCTGACCGGCAGCCTGGGCACCGGCAGCACGAGCCTCGCGGAGGTGCTGGCCGATCCGATTGGCACCCTCGGCCTCGGCATCGTCCTGCCGTTCCTCAATTGGGACCAGACGCAGCTCAATATCGAAGTCTCCAAGCTCGACTACGAGCAGGCGGTGGTGAGCTTCCGCCAGACCCTCTACGAAGCCTTCGGCGACGTCGAAAATGCCCTGTCCAATCGCAGCCGCTACGGCGAGGAAGTGGCGATCCGCGAACGGGCACTGGTGGCGGCGCAGAAGTCGGAACAGCTCTACGAGGAGCGCTACCGGGCCGGCGCGGTCAGCCTGCAATCCTGGCTCGACGCCCAGGAATCGCGCCGCACGGCGGAAGCGGACCTGGTCCAGAGCCGCCTCGGCGCGCTCCAGGCCTATATCACCCTGTGCCAGGCCCTGGGCGGTGGGCCTGGGTGACAGGCCGGCCAAGCCCGAAGCCTTCCTTCGCCTGAGCGCGCTGTTTCGCCGGCTGGCCAGCAGGTCCCCGGATGGCCTATAAGCGGGCCTTGATGGCGAGATCGAGGGCGAGCATGACGATGGGCGGTCCCGGGGGGACAGCATGACGGGCGGCGTGCAGCCGCCCCTCGGCGATGTCGCGACCCGGCGTGAGGCCGTGGTCGTTGCCGCCCTCTCGATCGTCGGCGAGAGCGGGCTCGAAGCCCTGAGCGCGCGGAGCCTGGCCAAGCACTGCGGCGTCTCCACCATGGCGATCTATTCGCTGTTCGGCGGCATGCCCGGCCTCTACGAAGCCTTGGCGGCGCGCGCCACCGACCTGATGAACACCTATATCCTGGACGCCAATTCCGGCCTGCCGCCGCTCGACCGCCTGCGCGGCTTCGGCCTCGCCTATCGGCGCTTCGCCCTCGAACATCCCGCCGCCTTCGAGCTGCTGACCCGGCGCGGCCATTCCCTTGTCGTCGCCATGCGCGACAGGCCCTCCTATGCCGCCTATCTCGCCGCGATCGAGCAGGGCAAGGCCGAAGGCCTGTTCCGGCCCGAGCTCGACGCCCGCGAATTCGGCGACATCCTGTGGGCCGCCGCCCACGGCATGCTGACCTTCGAACTCTCGGGCACCTATCCCGCCGGAGAGGATCACGAAGCCCGCCTGATGCGCGGCTTCGACCTGCTGTTGGCGGCCGGGATGCCGGTGGAGCAACGAAAATAACACTGTTATAACGCCGTAATTGACGTTATGGTCCTGCCAATGCCGCCAAAGGCGGCGCGAGGGAGGATGGGCCATGAGCATTGCGGTCAGGAGCACTGTCGAGGGCGATTGGGCCTTGGTCGGGCGCCTTCGGGCGGAAACGCGGCTGGCTGCGCTGCATCGCCTGCCGCTGTTGCCGGTGCCGACGCTGGTTCTGACGGCGGGCTGCTACCTGGCCTTCGGGTTGATCGCCTGGGCCTGGCTCGCAGGCGTGATCCCGGCCTGGGTTTCGGTCCCGCTGGCGGCGCCGCTGTTCTATGCCTCCTTCACCGTGCTGCACGACGGCACTCACCGCGCCATCTCGCGAAGCCCGCTCCTCAACGAAATCATCGGCACCCTGGGCGGCCAATTGCTGATGCCGGGCATGGAGGTCGCCGTCTACCGGATCCTGCACCTCGAACATCACAAGCACACGGGCGAGAAGCACGAGGATCCCGACGACATCATGGTGATCGCACCCAAGTGGTCGCTGCCCCTGGTGCTCGGCTTCATCGATGTCGTCTGGTTCTTCTGGTACCTGCGCCGGGCCGGCCGTTTCGCCACCAGCCAGAACATCCGCTTCGTCGCCGGCTTCGCGCTCTATGCCGCCTGGCATGTCGCCTGGCTGGCCTCGCCCTATGCCAGCGAATGGCTGGTCCTGTGGCTGCTGCCGCAGCGCCTCGGCCTGCTGATCACGGCCTATCTCTTCGCCCATATCCAGCACCCGCCGGAAGTCGAGCAGCGCGAGCGGCCGATCCATGCCACGGCCATGATTACGCGGAACCCGCTCACCCGCTTCTTCATGCTGGGGCAGAGCGCGCATCTGATCCATCATCTCTATCCCCAGCTTCCCTTCTACCGGCTGGAGGCGGGCTGGGACGCGGCGGCGGCGGAACTCGCCCCCCTCGGCCTGTTCTGGCGCGGCATCGGCGGCAGCGTGAAGCGCTTCGACCCGCCGCCCTCGCTGGCCGAACGTCACTGGATCGCCGCCCGCGTGGCCGAGGTCGAGATCGAGACGCCGAGCATCACCAGCTTCGTCCTGGAAGCGGCCGATGGCGGCGCGCTGCCCGCCTTCACGGCCGGCGCCCATATCGACCTTCGCCTGGCTTCGGGCCTGGTCCGGCAATATTCCCTGGTTGGGCGGCCCGGGGCGGCCGCGGCCTATCGGATCGCGGTGAAGCGCGACGAGGCGGGCCGGGGCGGCTCGGTCGCGGTTCATCGCACCCTGGTGCCCGGGGCAAGGATCGACATCGGCCGGCCGCGCAACCATTTCCCGCTTCGCCCCGGCACGGGCCGGGTGGTGCTGGTCGCGGGCGGCATCGGCCTGACCCCGCTGCTCGCCATGGCGGCCGAACTGGCGGCGGAACATCGCGACTTCGTGCTTCACCTCTGCGCGCGCAGCCGGGCCGAAGTGCCCTTCGCCGCCGGCTTCGAGCAGGCGCCTTTCGCCGGGCGGACGCGGATCCATCTCGACGACGGCGCCCGTTTCGATCCTGTCCGCGACCTGGGCACGCCCGGTACGGGCGACCAGCTCTATCTCTGCGGGCCGGCCGGCTTCATGGCCTGGGTGAAGGAGGCGGCGGCCGGCCTCGGCTGGCCAGCCGAGGCCGTCTTCTCGGAAGATTTCGCACCCGCGGGCGGCCCGGGCGCGGCCTTCACCGTGGAACTCGTGCGGTCGCGTCGGACGATCGAGGTGGCGCCGGGGCAGAGCATCGTCGAAGCCCTGGAAGCCCAGCGCCTGCCGACCGAGACCCTGTGCCGCCAGGGCGTCTGCGGCACCTGCCGCTGCCGCGTGCTGGCCGGCACGGTCGAACACCGCGACAGCGTGCTGACGCCCGAGGAACGCGCGGCGGGCGACCAGATCATGACCTGCGTCTCCCGCGCGCCCATGGGCGAGCGGCTGGTGCTCGACCTCTAGAGTATCGGCGGAATGAACGTGCATTCCGCCGATACTCTAACCTTTTGATTTTAAGCATCTTCGGACGGCGAACCGGACTCCACTTCGCCTGAAGATGCTTAGCCGTGCAGGCTGCGGCGGAGCACTGCCGCCATCTCGGCCACGGCCCGCCGCGACCCCCGCGAAATGCCGGGCATCGAGGCGAAGCCGTGGATCAGCGTCTCGAAGTGCAGGATCTCGACCGGGACGCCGGCCGCCTGCAACGCCTCGCCATAGGCGCGGCCCTCGTCGTGCAGGGGATCGAAGCCGGCCAGGACGACGGTCGCGGGCGGCAGGCCGCTCAGGTCCACTGCGCGGAGCGGCGAGATGCGGGGATCGGCGAGGTCCAGATGCGCCGGCAGGAATTGCTCCTTGAACCAAACCATGGTCGAGCGGTCGAGCAGGAAGCCGTTGCCGTAGGCTTCGTGCGACGGCCATTGCCGGGTCAGGTCGGTCGCCGGATAGATCAGGAATTGGTGGCGGGGCAGGGGCGCGCCGCTGCCGCGCAACTGCTGGCTCAGCACGGCCGAGATATGGCCGCCCGCACTGTCGCCGCCGACGCCGAGACGCTCGGGATCGGCCCCGAAGTCGCGGTGCCCGGCGGCGATATGGTGCCAAGCCGCCACGGCATCCTCGATCGCGGCGGGGAAGGGGTGTTCCGGCGCCAGCCGGTATTCGACCGAGAGCACCTGGCACTGCGCCGTCTCGGCCAGATAGCTGCACAGCGGATCGTAGGAATCGAGGTCGCCGATGACGAAGCCGCCGCCGTGGAAGAACACCAGGGTGGGGGCCGGCCCCACCGGCAGGTTGCGCGGGACATAGAGGCGAAGCGGAATGTCGCCGTGCGGTCCCGGGGCGCGGTGCTCCTCGATCCGCGCCATGGGCCGCGGCCGGCCGCCGAGGGCACTCGCCATGTCGCGCTGCAGGCGGCGGGTCTTCGCGATCGGCTGGGTTTCCAACGGCGGGCGGAGGCCGGTCAGCCGCAGCAACATCTGGAGATGCGGGTCGAGCGTTTTGCCGCCGTGGACGACCGCCCGTCCGCCGCTCATCCCGCGCAGCACGGGATGGGGCAGGCGGAACAATCCGGCCAGGACGGCCCTCTGGATGGAGCGGATCGGCATCCGGTTTCTCCCGGCTGAAACTACACGGCGCGCCCAGAATGCCCGGGCGGCACCGCCGCGCATCGGCCGTTTGAACCAGATGTTCAGCCCGCCAGCGCCTTGCCCGCCAGTTCGGCGACATTGCGCGACAGGCCGGGGCTCGCCACGATGCGCTCGAGTTCGGCCCGCATCAGGGCGGCCAGTTCGGGCCGGTAGCGGCGGAACCCGCCCAAGGGCTCGATCAGCCGGGCCGCGATCTGCGGGTTGGCGGCATCGATCGCCAGGATCTCGTCGGCCAGGAAGCGATAGCCGGAACCCGAGGCGTCGTGGAACCGATAGGGGTTCATCTGGCTGAAGGTGGCGATCAGGGCGCGCAGGCGGTTCGGCGTCTTGCGGTCGAAGGCGGGATGGGCGGCCAGCGCCTTCACGCGGTCCAGCACGTCGGCCGCCGGGCTCCGCGCCTGGAGCGCGAACCATTTGTCGACCACCAGCGGTTCCGCTTCGAAGCGGGCATAGAAATCGGCCACGGCTGCGCCGTAGTCCGGTCCGCCGATCAGCATCAGGGCGCCGAGCCCGCCGAGGGCCTGGGTGATGTCGCCCGCTTCCTGGTAATGGGCCTTGGCGCGGGCGACGTCGGCCGGCGTCGCGGCGGCGGCCAGCGTATCGAGCACGGCGTTCCGGAGCGCCCGGCGCCCGGCGCTCGCCGCATCGGGCGAGAAGGCGCCGGCGGGGCGGAGCATGTCGTGCAGCCGTTCGAGACGGTCGCGCAAGGCGTCCGCGGTCGCCCGGCGAAGCGCTTCGCGCGCTTCGTGCAGGGCGGCGGGATCGGCCGGCGGGCGCGCCAGCGCCAGGTCCTGCTCGCTCGGCAGCGCCAGCAGCAGGGCCTTGAAGGCATCATCGGCCGCCTGGTCGTCGAGCGCCCTGCCGAGGGCGGCGACGTAACGCGCCTCGCCCGCCACGTCCGGCGTGCCATAGGCGCGGGCGAGCAGCAGTTCGCGCGCCAAGGCCTGGCCGGAGTCCCAACGGTTGAACAGGTCGGGATCGGCGGCGAGACGGGTGAAGCGGTGTTCGCCCGGCTCTTCCAGCGTCAGATTGACCGGGGCCGAGAATTCCCGAAGGGCGGAGAGCACGGGCGGCCGGGCGACGCCTTCGAGCGTGATCTCGGCCGAAGCGCCGTCGAGCACCAGCACCGCTTCCTCGGCCGGGTCGGCGCCGGGGGCGGCGAAGGACTGCACCCTTCCGTCTTCGTCGAGCAGGCCGAGGCGAAGGGTGACGGGCAGCGGGCGCTTCACCGGCTGGCCCGGGGTCGGCGCCGTCCTCTGTGCCAGCGAGAGGGTGAGCCGCTTCGCCGCCGGGTCGTAGGCGGGCTTCACCGTAACGCTCGGCGTGCCGGCCTGGCGGTACCAGGACAGGACACCCGAAAGATCACGCCCGGTCGCCGCCTCGAAGGCGGAGAGGAAGTCTTCGACCGTCACCGCCATGCCGTCGAAGCGGGCGAAATAGGTGTCCATGCCGCGGCGGAAATCGGCCGGGCCGATCAGCGTCTTCAAAAGGCGGCAGATCTCCGCGCCCTTCTCGTAGACGGTCGCGGTATAGAAATTGTCGATCTTCTGATAGCTCTCGGGCCGGGCGGCATGGGCCAGCGGACCGGCATCTTCCGGGAACTGGCGGGCGCGAAGGGCGCGCACGTCCTTGATCCGCTGCACCGCCTCGCCCCGCTGGTCGGCGCTGAAGGACTGGTCGCGGAAGACGGTCAGGCCTTCCTTGACGCAGAGCTGGAACCAGTCGCGGCAGGTGATGCGGTTGCCGGTCCAATTGTGGAAATATTCATGGGCGACCACGCTCTCGATCCGCTCGTAGTCGAAATCGGTCGCGGTCGCCGGATCGGCCAGCAGGAGGGAGGAGTTGAAGATGTTCAGCCCCTTGTTCTCCATCGCCCCCATGTTGAAGTCGCGAACCGCGACGATCATGAAGAGGTCGAGGTCATATTCCCGGCCGAACGCCTGCTCGTCCCAGCGCATCGCCCGCTTCAGCGCGTCCATGGCGTAGGTGACGCGGGAAACCTGGCCCGGATCGCAATAGAGGCGGAGCGCCACGGTGCGCCCGGAGGCGGTGGTGAAACTGTCCTCCAGCAGGTCGAGTTCGCCGGCCACCAGGGCGAAGAGATAGCAGGGCTTGGGGAAGGGGTCGTTCCAGACCGCGTAATGCCGGCCGTCCGGCAGTTCGCCCGCTTCCATCAGGTTGCCGTTGGCGAGCAGGTGGCGGAAGGCCGCCGGTGCCGTGATGCGCACGGTATAGCGGGCGAGCACGTCCGGCCGGTCGGGGAACCAGGTGATCTTGCGGAAACCCTCGGCCTCGCACTGGGTATAATAGCGCCCGCCCGACATATAGAGGCCTTCGAGGGCCGTATTGGCCGCGGGATCGATCTCCACGACACTCTCGAAAGTGAAGCGGTCGGGCACCGTGTCCACGGTGACGCCGTGTTCGTCGATCCGATAGGCTCCCTCGGCCAGGGCGACGCCGTCGATCGTGAAGGAGATCGGCGTCAGCCGCTCGCCGTCCAGCACCAGGGGCGCACCGGGCGGGCCGTTCCGGCGCAGCGCCAGGCGTGCGGTCACCCGTGTCGCCTTGGGCGAGAGGTCGAAATCGAGTTCGACCGTATCGACCAGGAAGGCCGGCGGGCGATAGTCGGCCAGGAGGACGAGCAGGGTTTCGGCGGCGGGGGCGGCGTTCGACATGATCCGTCTACTTAGGCACACTCGCCCGCCGATACAATCTCCCTGTCGTCGACGCTTCTCAGGCCCCCAGCGCGGCGGCGAAGTCCGCCAGCGTGCAGTCGATCGGCACGATCGCCTGTTCGGCCAGGAAGCGGACCTCGTTCCGGCTCAAGGGGGCACCATCCAGCACCAGGAAATGCGGCCCGGCGGAGCGTTTCAGGATTTGCCGGGCATAGGTGCGCAGGAGCTGGTCGGTGAAGCGGCAGCCGAGGAAGAGGAAGCCGAGCGTGCTGCGCCGTTCCTTCACCGCATCGGGGATCGGGGTCTGGATGTCGATCTCGGTCAGCACTTCGACATAGTCGGAATCGGCGACCAGGAAATTGCGCGCGGGCACGATGCCGCCATGCGGCTTGTAGAGGAGCGTTTCCCACGCCTCGGCTTCTGCGACCGGGATTTCCGCACCGGCGGCGTCATAGGCGCGGTACCAGCGATCTTCGCCGATGCCGGCCCGCGTGATGCCCTGGATCTCGCCCCAGCCGGTCCGGTCTTCGAGCGTCTTGCGGAAGGCGCCGTCGTACCAGCCGTCGACGATCAGGGGCAACGGCAGAGCGGCCAGCGCCCGGTGCAGCGCGGTGGGCTCGACCGGGGCCGCGAAGATCTCCGCCATCAGGGCGGTCAGGGTCGCGCGGTGGCGGTTGCTCTCGATATATTGCGCGGCGGCCCAAGGGTTGCCGCGGGCCCGCTTCGGCAGGGCGACCCGGCGGCCGAGTGCGGTGGCCAGCGCCTCATAGGAGGTCGGCACAGCGGGCGCGGCCAGGGCGGCCACGCCGGCGCCTGCAAAGGGGGCCAGGCGGCCGGCACGAAGGGCGGCGACGACCTGGGGCAGGGCGGCCTCGCCGGCGGCGATGTCGAGGGGCGGCAGCGCGTTCATGGCCTCAATCCTCCCCGCCGCGCTTCTTGGCGTTCACGGTGATCGGCAGGCGGGTGTCTGCCGCCATTTCCGGCAGGTCGAGGATCCAGCCGTTGGCGAGCTTGACCCAGCCGCCCCACAGCGCCTCGCGCTCGATCTCGACCACGCCTTCCTCGAGGTCCTTCTTGGGGACATAGACGGACAGGCCCGTGGCGGCCTTGCGGATCATCACCTTCATGCGCGTGCTCCTTCGCTGGGTTGGTCGACGGCGGCCAATTCGCGCCCGCGCATGCCGACGACGATGCCGCTGTCGACATATTCGACGGCATAGATGTAGTAACGCTGGAGGAACATGCCGATGTCGCGCACGTAACCGACCTCGCCCTTGCGGACCAGGATCTCGCCCACGTCACGGCCGGCGAAAGTGCCGTCGTTCTTCACATATTTGGTGGAGCGCACCTTGGTGCCCGGCTTGAAGACCGGGGGCTTGCGGGTCTCCACCTCTTCCTCACGGCCAAGTCCCATCGTCGTCCTCCTCGGTTTCACGCAGGCGGTTCAGGCGGATCTGCACGTTCTCCCGCACCAGCGGGTCGGCATCCTCGGCGAATTCGGGCAGCACCGACGGTGCCGCCCGTTCCGCCGCGGCGAAGCGCACGCGCAGGTCCGGATCGGCGGCAAAGCGGCCGAGGCGCGCGGGGTCCAGCCGTTCCGCCACTTCGAGGCGGACCAGCGGGTCTTCGTCGGCCGCCATTTCGGCCAGCCGTTCGGGCGCTATCCGCCGCGCCACCCAGCGCCTGACCTCCGGTTCGGGATCGGCGATGGCGAGGGCCAGGACGGCCGGTTCCATGCGCCGGACTGCGATCAGCCGGACGTAGTAATCTTCGTCGTCCAGGAGCGCGATCAGCGCCTTGCCGGACAAGCGGCTGGCCACGGCGATGCGCACCCGTCGGTCGCCGTCGGTCGCCAGTTCCCTCACCCGTGTCTCGGGCAGGCGCAGCGCCGCCATCGCCCGGACCTCCGGCTCCGGATCCGCCAGCAGGGAAGGCAGGCGGAACAGGCTGGCGTATTTGGCGGCGATCGCCCGGACCTCGAAATAGGGATGGTCCAGGTAATGGTCCGCCAAATCCGGGTGTTCGACGAAGAAGCGTTCCACCCGCCGGGCCCGCCGGTCGCGCACGCAGGCGCTGCCCTTGCGGCAGCGTCCGTCGCGATGCATCGCCTCGTGCGGGCAGGACCGGCAGGTGACGGGCCGTCCCAGCCAATCGAGGTCCTCGCTTGGCAGGTCCATGGCCGGCGACCGGCGATGTCCGGATCAGGCCGGGACGCAGGTCTTCGGCACCGGGCACACGGCGGCGCACTGCGGGCTGTCGAACTGGCCCTCGCATTCCGTGCACTTGCTCGGGTTGATCACGAAGATGTCGCCCTTCATCGAGATGGCGGCATTCGGGCATTCGAATTCGCAGGCGCTGCAGCCGGTGCACTGGGAGGAGATGATCTTGTAGGCCATGATTGAGCTCCGTTGCTTCGGGGGTTATGCGGAAAGTTGTGCCGGTTCGACGCCGTAACGCGCCGCATACCAGGCGGCGATGCCGGCTTCGATCCAGTCGTAGGCATGGTCGTCGGTCGCGGCGATGCCGGCGGCGGTCAGGCTGTCCTTCGGGCAGTCGCCGATCTTGGCGCAGAGCACGACGTCGATCCCGTCCAGCGCCTCGATCACGCCGTCGAGCGTGGCATCCTCGCCCCAGCCGCCTTCGCAATATTGCTCGACCTTGCGATGGCCGATGAATTCGATGCCCTTGGCCGAGGCTTCGTAGACCTGGAATTCCTTGGCGTGGCCGAAGTGCTGGTTGATGCGCCCGCCGCCCTTGGTGGCGACGGCGATCAGGACCGAGCCGGTCTCGCCCATGGCCTTCAGTTCGGCGTCGGCTTCCTTGCGCTTGGCGACATGCTCGCCGCGCTCGACGGCGACGATCTCGCGGTAGGCCTCGCGCTTGCTCGGATCGTAGACGACGTCTTCGCCGACCTGGTCCATGGTGAATTCCTGGCCCCGGTCCTCGCCCAGGAGGCCGACCGCATCGGCCCGGCACTGGCGGCAATGGCGCATCAGCTTGGTGCCGTCGGAGAGTTGGTCCTGCAACGCCTTCAATTCCATCGCGGTCGGGCCGCGCTGGCCGGTCAGGCCGAAATGGGTGCCATGCGCCGGATCGGAGATCAGCGGCATGATGTTGTGCAGGAAGGCGCCCTTCTCCTTCACGACGCGGTTCACCTCGATCAGGTGCTCGTCGTTGATGCCCGGGATCATCACGGAATTGACCTTGACCAGGATCTTGCGCGCGGCCAGCAGGTCCAGGCTCTCCATCTGGCGTTCGTGCAGGATCCGGGCGGCGTCGATTCCGGTCCAGCGCTTGTTCTTGTAGAAGATCCAGGGGTAGATCTTGGTACCCACCTCGGGGTCGACCATGTTGATGGTCAGCGTGACGTGATCGATGTTCATGGCCGCGATCTCGTCGACGTGATCGGGCAGGGCCAGCCCGTTCGACGAGATGCACAGCTTCACGTCCGGGATTTCGCCCGAGACCAGCTCGAAGGTCGCCTTGGTCTTGCGCCAGTCGTAGCAGGCGTCACCCGGCCCGGCGATGCCGAGGACGGAGAATTGCGGCACCTCGTTGGCGACCGCGATCACCTTGCGCAGCGCCTGGTCCGGGGTCAGCTTCTCGGAGACGACGCCCGGCCGGCTCTCGTTCGCGCAGTCGTATTTCCGATTGCAGTAGTTGCACTGGATGTTGCAGGCGGGAGCGACCGCGACATGCATCCGGGCGAAATAGTGATGGGCCTCTTCGGAATAGCAGGGGTGATCCTTGATCCGGTCCCACAGTTCCGGCGGCAGATCGTTCGCCGTGTCGGACGAGCCGCAGCTCGACGAGGAACAGCCGCCGTCCTTCAGCGCCTCGCGCATCGATTCCGCGGTGGTGGGAGCCGTAAGGCTGCCGAGCGATATGAGTTGCGCCACGCTCTCTCTCCGTCACGTGAGATCCCCACGGTTGGGAGAGCAAGCGCCGTGCCAGAACGGCAAAGCCTTGATTTGATTGGGCGATCATCGAAAGCGCGACGCCCGCTTGTCGGTCCTCCGACACGCGGGCGTCATTCTTGTCGGTCCTCCGACACGATATGTACGAAAGCTCAGAAACGCTTGATCGGAATGTCGTGCTTCCGGAGGGCATAGCCCATCTGGCGCGGCGTCAGGCCCAGGATGCGGGCTGCCTTGGCCTGGACCCAGCCGGCCGTCTCCATGGCTTCGACCAGGCGTTCCTTCTCGCTCTTGCCGTCGGCCGGGCTGGCCGGGCAATTGCCCGGGGCGGGGCAGGCGGCAGGCCATTCGCCCGCGTCGGCGTCGCAGGGCGTGGGGGCCGGGGCCGCCTCGCGCTGGCGCGCCGCCCTGGTCAGGCCGGGCGGGGCGATCGGCAGCGGCTGGAAGCCGGCCGGGGTCGCGCTCTGCTGATGGATCGGGCCCTTCCATAGAAGGGCCGACAGGCAGCCGTCGTTGCGGCAGGCGAAATCGCCGGCCGAAATCGACAGGCCCTGGGCCAGGGTCGCGGTGCGCCGGATACAGTTTTCGAGCTCGCGCACATTGCCCGGGAAATAGCAGCTCGACAGGACCGCCAGCGCCTCGTCGTCGATCGCCAGTTCGGTACTGTTCTCTTCGTTGAAGCGGCGCAGGAATTCCTTGGCCAGCTTCGGAATGTCACCCGGGCGGTCGCGCAGCGGCGGCAGGAACAGGGGCACCACGCTGATCCGGTAATAGAGGTCGGCGCGGAATTCGCCCTTGGCCACCGCCTCTTCGAGATTGCGGTTGGTGGCGGCGATCAGGCGCACGTCGACCTTCAGGGTCTTGCTGCCGCCGACCCGCTCGAACTCGCCTTCCTGGAGCACGCGGAGGAGCTTGCTCTGGAACACGGCCGAGATTTCGCCGATCTCGTCGAGGAAGAGGGTGCCGCCGTCGGCCAGTTCGAAACGGCCCTTGCGGGTCGCCACGGCGCCGGTGAAGGCGCCCTTCTCATGGCCGAAGAGTTCGGATTCGAGCACGCTCTCCGGCAAGGCGGCGCAGTTCAGCTTGATAAAGGGGGCGTCCTTGCGGGGCGACAGGTCGTGCAGCGCCTGGGCGAAGAGTTCCTTGCCGGTGCCGGATTCGCCCCTGAGCAGCACGGTCGAATGCGAGCGCGCGACGATCCGCACCTTGTCGAGGACGGAGCGGATGGCCGGGCTGTCGCCCACGATGCCCTTGACCGGCACGGGGCCGACGGGGCGGAGCGGGCGGACGTTCTCTTCCAGCACCTTGGCCAGGCGGTGCTGTTCCGCGATCAGGCGCTGGCGGTCCTGGGCGATCAGGCGCTGCAGGCGGACCTGCTGGCCGACCAGGGTCGCCACCATGGTCAGGAAGCGGACATCTTCGTCATAGCGGAAATGGGGCTGCTCGCTCCAGTTCCGGTCGATGGTCAGGGTGCCGATCACCTTGTCTCGTTCCTTGATCGGCACGCCGATGAAGGAATAGGACAGGCCCTTGGGGCCCCAGGTCGAAAAGTCGAGGTCGGAGAACAGCGGGTCATAGGCCGCGTTCTCGACCACCAGCGCGGTCTTGGTGACCACGATGCGGCCGATCGCCCGTTCGGGCAGGCGCTCGAAATAGCGCTTGGCCGTCGCCTCGCTCCAGCCCGACCCCACCACGATCTCCGGCGTGCCGGCATCATCGAGCAGGGCGATCAGGCCGTTCCGCATGTCGAGGAAACTCGACAGCAGGGAGAGCACGCCGGCCAGGCTGCTCTCCAGCCGGGCCGGTGTCGCCAGCAGCTTGGAAATCTCGTAGATGCCATAAAGGGCCATGGCGGCCCTGCGGCCGTCGAAGTCTTGGCCGCCGGACGCCAGCCGGGCGGCAACGTCGGCCGCACTCACCTCGCCGCCGGCGTTTTGCGCCGCAGCGGTCCCCGACATCGATTGGGTACTCGCCATTACATGTCCCCGCGCCAGGAAGGCCACGCACGATCTGAGGCGATCACATTCTTGTATTAGATGGAGTTTCGACTGCGAGGGTCAACGCCGAACTGCCCCCGGAATAGAAAAGACAATGGTCGAATTCGCCAGATGCAGAGCTTCGCGCCCAGTGTTGCAGGGCAAGAATTGCTGCGCTGCGACATAAACCCGCACGGGGCGGAGGGGCGGGCCGGCTGGGGGTGGCGCCGGCCCTGGGCTGGACCCGTCAGCGAGCCACCTTGCGATCGAGGAAGTCGTGGATCAGGGCGGCGATCTCCGGCCCCTTGCTCTCCAGCGCGAAATGGCCGGCGTCGAGCAGGTGGATTTCCGCCTGGGGCTGGTCACGCTTGAAGGCTTCGGCGCCCGGCGGCAGGAAGAAGGGATCGTTCTTGCCCCAGACGGCGAGCAGCGGCGGGCGCTTCGTGCGGATGTAGTCCTGGAATTTCGGATAGAGGGCCACGTTGCTCTGATAGTCGCCGAACAGGTCGAGCTGGATCTCGTCGTTGCCCGGCCGCGCCAGATAGGCGGAATCGAGGGTCCAGGCGTCGGGCGAGAGATGCTCCTTGTCGGAAACGCCGAAGGAATACTGGCCGGCGACGGAATCGGGCGTGATGAAGGCGCGCAGCGCCTCGCGGTTGGCGGGCGAGGGGTCCTTCCAATAGGTCTGGATCGGGTTCCAGCCCTCGCTGAGACCCTCGAGATAGGCGTTGCCGTTCTGCGAGACGATCGCCGTGATCCGCTCGGGATGGCTCAGCGCCAGGCGGAAGCCCACGGGGGCGCCGTAGTCGAAGACATAGAGGGCATAGTGCTCGAGCTTCAGCGCCTCGGTGAAATGCTCGGTCACCTGGGCCAGGTGGTCGAATGTATAGGCGAAGGCGTCACGGCCCGGCGCCTCGGTGCGGCCGAAACCCGGCAGGTCCGGCGCGATCACGTGATAGCGGTCGGCCAGGGCCGGGATCAGGTCGCGGAACATATGCGACGAGGTCGGGAAGCCGTGCAGCAGCAGGACGGTCGGGGCCTTGGGATCGCCGGCCTCGCGGTAGAACAGCTTCACGTCGTCGACCGCGACCGTGTGATAGGTCGGCGCCGGTACGGCGGCAGCGGCGTGCGGTTTGACGCCGGCGTCGGCGACGGGGGCGAAGGCGGCCGTGGCGACGGCGGCCAGGATGAAGCGGCGCATGGGAGGGGGCCTTTCGGGTCCGGGTGTCAAATGGTAACCGTTTAATCGGCATAAAGACGGTTATCGCGCTTTGGATAACTTGTAAACCGAAAAAATTACGGTTATCTAATTCCTGTCGGCCCGACCGCCGATCGCGGGAGATTCGCTCATGGCCGCCGGCCGTCCTGCCCCCTTCTTCATCGGCGACGACCTCGCCCTGGATTTCCTCAATTCGATCGCGACACCGGTCGACCTGCCGGTCGAATGGCTGGCCGATGGCGCCGACCTGCTGGACTGGCTCGCCGCTTCGGGTGCCGTGCCGGCTGCGGAGATCGCACGTTTCCGGGCCGGCGCCGTGCTGGACGAGCTGGATCTCGTCGCGGCCCGGGCGCGCGGGCTTCGCGAATGGTTCCGCGGCTTCGTCGCCGCCCATGCCGGTCGCCCGCTGGAGGCCGCGGCCCTGGCCGAACTCGGCCCGGTCAACGGGCTCCTGGAGCGGGACCGCCTGTACCGCCGGGTCGAGGCGTCGGGCGACCGTCTGGCGCTCGCCGAAATCCGCCGTTTCGAGACGCCGGACGCCCTGCTGATCCCGCTCGCCGCCGCCATGGCGGAGTTGCTGACCCGGCGTGACATGACGCTGGTCCGTCACTGCGAGGGCCAGGGCTGCACCCTCTGGTTCTACGACACGTCGAAGAGCCATGGCCGCCGCTGGTGTTCCATGGCGGCCTGCGGCAACCGTGCCAAGGCGAGCGCCCACCGCGCCCGCCAGCGCGCGACGCCCATGTGCGAATAGGCGATTGATAACCTCTTAAAAATATGTTTGAAGGTTATTTGTGGCGCCGCGAGCGCCCTTCCCTTCGACCTGAGAGGTTCGCGATGATCGGCAAGAAGACGTGCGGGGCGCTGGCGGCGGCCCTTTCCCTCGCTGCGGGCATCAGTCCGGCGCCGGCCCAGGTCGCCTTGAGCGGGCGGAGCCTGCCGCTGGCGCTGGCGATCGAAGCGGCCCAGGCGGCGATCAAGGCTTGCGAGGCGTCGGGCTACAATGTCTCGGTTTCGGTGGTCGATCAGTCGGGTGTCGTCAAGCTGCAGGCCAAGGGCGACCACAGCACGATCCACACCAAGGATTCGAGCTTCCGCAAGGCCTATACGGTGGTGACCCTCGGCCCGATCTTCAAATTCGATACGAGCGGCGCTTTCGCGGCCCTGGTGGCCAGGAGCCCGAACGGCCCGGCGCTGACCTCGCTGCCGGATGTGCTGGCGCTCGCGGGCGGCGTCGCCGTCAAGTCGGGTGACGAGATCATCGCGGCGATCGGCGTCGGCGGCGCCCCCGGCGGCGACAAGGACGAAGCCTGCGCGGCGGCCGGCCTCGCGGCGATCAGGGATCGGATCTGATCAGGCGCCGCGCGGCCCGAACAGGATGACGGCGCTGCCCGCGAGGCAGAGGGCGGCGCCGGTGAGATCGAACCGATCGGGCCGCGTCTCTTCGACGAGCCAGAGCCAGGCGAGCGAGGCGCAGATATAGATCCCGCCATAGGCGGCATAGGCACGGCCGGCGAAATCGGCCTCCACCCTGGTCAGCAGCCAGGCGAAGGCGATCAGGCAGGCGAGCCCGGGCAGCAGCCAGAGCGGTGACTGGCCGAGCCGTGCCCAGGCCCAGAAGGCGAAGCAGCCGGCGATCTCGCAGGCCGCGGCCAGGACGAAGAGGCTGAGCCCGGCCACCGGCTCAGGCTGCGCCGGGCACGCCGCGCGAGGTCGAATATTCGAAATGCACGAGTTTGTCCGGGTAGATATGGGCCTGCGCCGCATGGGCCGCCGTCGCCGCCTCGGCGAAACCCGAAAGGATGAGCTTCAGCTTGCCGGGATAGGTGGCGATGTCGCCCACGGCGAAGACGCCGGGGATATTGGTGGCGCAGTTCCGCTGCTCGACCGCGATCCGCGCCTCGTCGAGCCCGAGACCCCAGTCGGCGATCGGGCCGAGGGTCATGGCGAGGCCGTAGAAGGGCAGCAGGACATCGGCCGGCAGAACCTTCTTCTCGCCTTCGAGGGTGGCGACGCGGACCCCGGTCAACTTGCCGTAAGTCCCCTGCAACCCGTCGAGCTGATAGGGCACCACGAGATCGACCGCCCCCGCCTTGGCGAGGTCGTCGAGCTGGCGGAGCGATTCGGGAGCGGCGCGGAACTTCGGCCGGCGATGCACCAGGGCGACACTCTCGGCCACTTCGACCAGGCTCAGCGCCCAATCCACGGCACTGTCGCCGCCGCCGGCGATCACCACCTTCTTGTCGCGGAAATCCTCGCGCCGGCGGACCAGATATTGGACCCCCTTGGTGCTCTCGTAGAGCGACAGGTTGTCGAGCGGCGGGCGGTTCGGCCCGAAGGCGCCGCAGCCGGCGGCCACGATCACGGCACCGGCCTCGACCGTGGCACCCTTGCTCGTCTTCAGGCGGAAACGGCCGCCGTCGATCGGTTCGAGATGGGTGACCTGCTGATCGAGCAGGTAATAGGGCGCGAAGGGCGCGGCCTGGGCTTCCAGCTTGTCGATCAGGGTCTGGCCGTCGATCGCGGGATGCGCCGGAATGTCGTAGATCGGCTTTTCGGGATAGAGGGCCGTGCATTGCCCGCCGAGCGCATCGAGTGCATCGACGACCACGGACTTCAGGCCCAGCATGCCCGCCTCGAAAACCGCGAAGAGCCCGACCGGGCCGGCCCCGATGATGGCGACGTCGGTTGCCAGGATCTCGGACATGCGTTGACCACTCCACTGCCAGCAGGGCCGCCACCATGGCCCCATGCGCCCGTGGATTCAAGCACCCCCGAATTCGCGCCCCCGGGTTGCGGCCCCTGGGGGCGAAAGGCTAAAGTCCGCCATCTTCCGCCGACACCCGGATTCGGACCCCTCTCGCGTGCAGATCGACTTGCCCGACCTCGATGGGACGGCCGCGCTGGCGGCCCGGCTCGCCCGCCTGGCGAGGCCGGGGGATTGTATCGCGCTCCGAGGTGATCTCGGTGCCGGCAAGACGGAACTGGCGCGCGCCTTCCTGCGCGCTGCCGGGGTCGTGGAAGACGTGCCGAGCCCGACCTTCGCCCTGGTCCAGCCCTATGATACCGACCTCGGCCCCGTCGCCCATTTCGACCTCTACCGGATCGAGGATCCGTCGGAACTCGACGAATTGGGTTTCGACGCGGCGTTGGACGACGGCATCGTGCTGGTCGAATGGCCGGACCGGCTGGGTTCCCGCCTGCCGGCCGATCGGCTGGACGTGACACTTACGCTCACCGCGGGCTCCGCCCCGCCTTCTTCTCCCGAGGCGGGCTCTGCCCCGCCTTCTTCTCCCGAAGCGGGCTCCGCCCTGCCTTCTTCTCTCGAAGCGGGCTCCGCCCTGCCTTCTTCTCTCGAAGCGGGCTCCGCCCGCAGGGCCGAACTGATCGGCCATGGTTCCTGGAGCCGGCGCCTCGCCGGACTTTCGATTGCCGGATCTTCCGAATGACTGACCGTAATGCGGCGATCGCCGATTTCCTGGGCTCCATCGGTTGGGGCGATGCCGCGCGCCGGCCGCTCGCCGGCGATGCCTCGTTCCGCCGCTACGAGCGGGTGGAAAAGCCGGACGGCCGCAGCGCCGTCCTGATGGATGCGCCCCCGCCCAAGGAGGACGTGCGCCCCTTCGTCGGCATCGACCGCCACCTGACCCGCATCGGCCTCTCGGCGCCTCAAGTGCTGGCGGCCGACATCGCCCGCGGCTTCCTGCTGCTCGAAGACCTGGGCGACGACAGCTATACCACGGTCCTGGCCGCCGATCCGGCCAAGACCGAGGCACTCTACGAAGCGGCGGTCGACGTGTTGATCGAGCTGCGGGGCGCACCGGCGCCGGGCACCACCCGCTTCGTCGACGGTACCGCGCACCGCCCGGCCGCCTATGACGCCAAGACTTTCGCCTTCGGCCCCTCGCTGGTGCTCGACTGGCATGTCCCCGCCCTTCGCATGGGCCTGGAGCCCGAGGCGGGCGAGGCTTTCCGGGCGATCTGGGCCGATCTCTGGCGCCGCCTGCCGCGCGAGCGCGAGACCTTGATGCTGCGCGACTATCACGCCGACAACCTGCTCTGGCTGCCAGGAAGGAAGGGCGCGGCGCGGGTCGGCCTGCTCGATTTCCAGGACGCCACCCTGGGTTCCCCCGCCTATGACCTGGTCTCCCTGATCGAGGATGCGCGGCGCGACGTCGACCCCGCCCTCGGCGCCGAGCTGAAGGCGCGCTATGCCAAGGGGGCGGCCAGGGTCGATCCCCGCTTCGATGCCGCCGCCTTCGAGGCCGCCTATGCGATCCTCGGGGCGCAGCGGAACAGCCGCATCGCCGGCGTCTTCGTCCGCCTCTGGAAGCGCGACGGCAAGCCCCGCTACCTCGATTATCTGCCGCGGGTCTGGCGTCATCTGGAGCGTGACCTGCGCCATCCCCTGCTGGGCAATCTGCGCGCCTGGTACGACCATTATCTTCCGGGCGAGGACCTGCGCGCCGGCATCCGGACCTTCGCGGCATGAGCGCGGCCATCGACACCGCCATGGTGCTGGCCGCCGGCAAGGGGCTCCGCATGCGCCCCCTGACCGACCGCATCCCGAAACCGCTGGTCGAGGTCGCGGGGCGGAGCCTGCTCGATCGCCTGCTCGACCGCCTGGCCGCCGCCGGCATCGCCCGCGCCGTCGTCAATACCCACCACCTGGGCGACCAGATCGCCGCCCGCCTGTTGCTCCGCCGCGCCGCCGGCATGGGGCCGGCGACCGAGATTTCGGACGAGAGCGGGCTCCTGCTCGAAACCGGCGGCGGCACGGCCAAGGCCCTGCCCCTGCTGGGCGACAAGCCCTTCCTGGTCTGCAATGCCGATACCTTGTGGCGCCAAGGGATGCGCGATCCGATCGCCGACCTGATCCGCAGCTTCGATCCCGCGACGATGGACGCCCTTCTCCTGCTGGCGCCGACCATCGGCACGGTAGGCCTCGAAGGGCTCGGCGACTTCCTGATGGCGGCGGACGGCCGCCTGACCCGCCGGCCCGAGAGCCAGGTGGCACCCTTCGTCTATGCCGGCTGCGCCGTCATGAACCCGGCGAGTTTCCACGACCTGCCGGACGGACCTTTCTCGCTCAATCTCCTGTGGGACCGGGCGATCGAGGCCGACCGGCTCTACGGCCTCCGGCTCGACGGGCAGTTCCTCCATGTCGGCACCATCGCCGCCATCGGCGAGGCGGAGCGCGCCCTTGCCGACCTCGGCTGAAGGGCTTCGCCTCGCCGATCTGGCGCCGGTCACCGGCCGGCCGGCGCTGTTCACGATTCCGGCCGGCACTTCCTTCGTCGATGCCGTGGCGGAGGCCCTGCTGGCGCGGGCAGGGGGCGATCCCCTGGAACTCGCCGCGAGCCTGATCCTGGTGCCGACCAGGCGCGCCGCCCGCTCGCTCCGCGAAGCCTTCCTGCGCCGCTCCGCCGGCAAGGCGGTGTTGCTGCCCCGCCTCCGCCCGCTCGGCGACGCGGACGAGGAAGAACTGGCCCTGACGGCCGAGACCGGCGCCCTGGAGCTGCCGCCGGCGATCGAGCCGCTGACCCGGAAATTCCTGCTCGCCCGCCTGGTCATGGGCTGGTGGCGGGCGCGGGGCGAGGCGGCGGATGCCGGGGCGGCGCTGGCCCATGCCCAGGAGCTGGCCCGGCTGATCGACGAGATGGAGACCGAGGGCATCGATTGGTCCGCCCTCGATCACGTCGTGCCGGATGCGCTGGCCAGCCATTGGCAGGTCACGCTGGATTTCCTGAAGATCGCGGCGCGCGACTATTGGCCGGTGATCCGCGATGCCCATGGTGCCATGGACCCGGCGGCCCGGCGCAACCAGCTCCTGCTCGCCCAGGCCGAAGCCTGGCGCCGGACGCCGCCCTCCCATCCGGTGATCGTCGCCGGTTCCACCGGCTCGATCCCGGCCACTGCGCATCTGATGGCGGTGGTCGCCCGCCTGCCCAAGGGGGCGGTGGTACTGCCCGGCCTCGACCTCGCCATGGATGACGGCGATTGGGCGGCGCTGGAACCGGGCCATCCGCAATGGATGCTGCGCGAGCTTCTGGCACGCATCAGGGCCGACCGCGCCGATGTCGGCCTCTGGCCGGACGGCGGGCCGGTGCCCCCGCCCGATGCGCGCGCCGCCCTGCTCGCCGAAGCGATGGCACCGGCGGCGACCACCGAGCGCTGGTCGGCCAGCCGCCGCAGCCTCGATCTCGACGGCGCGCTCGCCGGCCTTTTCCGCATCGATGCCGCCGACAGCCCGGCCGAAGCCCGTGCCATCGCCCTCCTGATGCGCGAAGTGCTGGAAACCCCGGCGGCGACCGCCATGCTGGTGACGCCGGACCGCAACCTGGCGCGTCGCGTCGCCGCCGAATTGACCCGTTGGGAGGTCGAGGTCGACGACAGCGCCGGCACCAGCCTGGGCGCCACCGTGCCGGGGGCCTTCCTCCGCCATGCCGTCGACATGGTCGCGGGGCGTTTCACGCCGCTCGATCTGCTCGCCTGCCTGAAGCACCCCTTCGCCACCCTGGGGCTCGAGCGGGCCGAGATGCTGCGCCGTCTGCGCCGGCTGGAACGCAAGCTGTTGCGCGGGCCGCGGCCGGCCGCCGGCCTCGCCGCCCTGCGCGATCTCGCGGCGGCGAAGGACGAGGAATTGGCCGATCTGGTCGACCGCCTGGACCGCGCGACGGCACCGCTGGCGGCCGCGCTGGCGGCGGGCGGCGATCTCGCGGCGATCGCGGCCGCCCATGTCCAAGCCACTGAGGCCCTGGCCGACGGGCCGGCAGCGCCCGGTGCCGAAATCCTCTGGCGCGGCGAGGCGGGCGAGGCCGCCGCCGGCCTGATGCAGGAAATGCTGGCGGCAGCCCCCGCCATGGCCGAACTCGCCCCGCGGGACTATCCGGGCCTGTTCGAGCAATTGGCGGCCGGCGTCGCGGTCCGCCCGCGCTGGGGCCGGCATCCGCGGCTGCGCATTCTGGGCCCGCAAGAGGCGCGTCTCGAAGCGGCCGACCTGGTGATCCTGGGCGGTCTCAACGAAACCACCTGGCCGGCCGAACCGCCGGCCGATCCCTGGGCCTCGCGTGCCATGCGAGAAAAGCTCGGGCTGCCCCCGGTCGAGCGCCGGCTCGGCCAGGCGGCCCATGATTTCGTCACCCTGGCGGCGGCGCCCCGGGTGGTGCTGACCCGGGCGGCCAAGGTCGACCTGTCGCCGACCGTGCTGTCGCGCTGGCTCCGCCGGCTCGACGCCCTGGTGGGCGAGGGGCGCTGGCAGGCAGGCCCTGCGCCCGCCTGGGCCTTGTCGCTCGACCCGCCGGAAGGCGCCCCCTGGCCCGAGCCGGCGCCCCGCCCGCCGGTCGAACTCCGCCCGACCAGTTTCTCCGTCTCGGACATGGAAGGGCTGGTGCGCGATCCCTATGCCCTCTATGCCAAGCGGATCCTGCGCCTGAAGCCGCTCGCCCCGATCGACGAGGCGCCGGGGGCGCGCGACCGCGGCAACATCATCCACGAAGTGCTCGACGCCTTCGTGCGCGAAACCGGCCCCGGCTCGCTGCCGGACGACGCCTTGGAACGCCTGACCGCCCTCGGGCGCGAGGTCTTCCGGCGTTACGACGACCAGCCGGCGGTGCAGAGCTTCTGGTGGCCGCGCTTCCTCGGCGTGGCGCGCTGGTTCCTGGGGATAGAGGCGGCGCGCCGGGCCGAAGGCTTCGCCCCCCTGGCGGTCGAGACGGAAGGCGAAATGCCGCTTGCCGCCGGCGGGCGCGACCATGTGATCACGGCGCGGGCCGACCGCATCGACCGCCGCCCGGACGGCAGTACGGTCGTGATCGATTACAAGACGGGCCGGCCGCCGACCAAACCCGACATGGAGCGCGGCTATCGCCCGCAATTGCCGCTCGAAGCGGCGATCCTGGCGCGCGGCGGCTTCGCCGAGGTCGGCCCGTCCTCGGTCGGCGCCATCGAAGTCTGGCGCCTGACCGGCGGCAAACCGGCGGGCGAGGTGAAGACGATCGGCGAGGGTGACGCCATGACGCTCGCCGACGGCGCGGTCGAAGGCGCCGTCCGCCTGCTCGCCGCCTATGCCGATCCCGACCAGCCCTATCTGGCCAAGCCCAACCCGAAGCGCGCCGGCTTCGGGGACTACGACCATCTCGCCCGGGTCGGCGAATGGGGCGAGGAGGGCGAGGCATGACCGCGGCCCAATCCAGCGCCGCCGATCCCGCCGCCTCGGCCTGGGTCTCGGCCTCGGCCGGCACGGGCAAGACCCATGTGCTGACCAACCGGGTGCTGCGCCTGCTGCTGGCGGGGGCGGCGCCGGAACGCATCCTGTGCCTGACCTATACCAAGGCGGCGGCGGCCGAAATGGCCAACCGCATCCAGGCCCGCCTGGCCGATTGGGCGGTGGCGCCCGACGCCCGCCTGTTCGACGCCCTGGCCCGGCTGACCGGCGAGCCGCCGGAAGTCGAGACCATGGTGGCGGCGCGCCGCCTCTTCGCCCGCGTGCTGGAGGCGCCGGGGGGACTCCGCATCCAGACCATCCATTCCTTCTGTCAGTCGCTGCTGGGCCGTTTCCCGGTCGAGGTCGGCCTGGCGCCGCGCTTCACCGCACTGGACGAGGCGGGTGCCGCCGAACTCCTGGCCGAGGCGACGGCCGAAGTGCTGCGCGCCGCCGATCCCGCCCTGAAGGCTTCGGTGGAACGCCTGTCGTCCATCGCCTCGGACGAGACTTTCGATGCCATGGTGTCGGGCTTCGTCGGCGGCCGCACCCGTCTGCCGGAGGATCTGGGGCCGGCGACCCTGCCGCGTTACCTGGGCGATCTCGCCCTGGCGCTCGGCCGCGGGCCGGAAGACGTCGGCGGCGGGGCCGCCGTCTATGACGCCTTCGCCGCCCGCCGCCGGGCGTCGCCCGCGGCACTCCGAGACGTCGCGGCGGCGCTGGCTCAGGGGACGATGACCGACGCCAAGGCGGCGGCAGCCCTGGCCGCCTTTGTCGCCGGCGGCGATTTCGACAGCTATGTCGCGATTTTCCTGACCGACAAGGGGCTCCCGCGTAAGAATCCGATGACGGTGAAATTGGCTGCCCGCTTCCCGCGCGAGGCGGCCTGGATGGCGGACGAAGCCGATCTCCTGGCCAAGCTGCGCATCGAGGCGACCACGGCCGATGTCCATGCCGCCTCCGCCGCCCTGCTCACCTTGGGCGCCGCGATCCTGGGGCGTTACGCCGAAGCCAAGGCGCGGCGCCGCGCGGTCGATTATGACGACATGGTGCTGAAGGCGCGCGACCTCCTGACCAAGGGGGCGGCCGCGGCCTGGGTCCTCTACAAGCTCGACGGCGGCATCGACCATCTGCTGATCGACGAGGCGCAGGACACCAGCCCCGCGCAGTGGGAACTGGTGCGTGCCCTGACCGAGGAATTCTTCGCCGGCCAGAGCGCCGGGGAACGGCACCGCACCGTCTTCGCCGTGGGTGACGTCAAACAGTCGATCTATTCCTTCCAGGGCGCGGCACCCGCCGTCTTCGGCGAGGAACGCCGCCGCGTCGCCCTGGCCGCGGCAGCCGCCGGCAAGCAGTTCCGCCCGGTCGAGCTGGATCTCTCCTTCCGCTCGGTGCCGCTCGTGCTCGGCCTGGTCGATGCCGTCTTCGCGCAGGACCCGGCGAAGCCCGGCGTGGTCGAGGACGGCGTGCTGGCCCATGCCGCCCATCGCAAGGGTGGCGCCGGCCTGATCGAACTCTGGCCGGTCGAAGAGGGCGAAACGGCGGAGGAAGGCGAAGCCTGGGCCGCAATGCGCAGCGCCGCCCGCGGGCGCAGTGCCCAGACTGCACTGGCCGAGCGGATCGCGGGCGAGACCGCCGCCTGGCTCGGCCGGCGCGACATCCTGCCCTCGCGCGGGCGGCCGATCCGGCCCGGCGACATCATGGTGCTGGTCCGCCGCCGCACCCCCTTCGTCGACGCCCTGACCCGGGCCTGCAAGGCGCGCGGCGTGCCCGTCGCCGGCAGCGACCGCATGGCATTGGCGGACCAGCTCGGCGTCAAGGACCTGATGGCGGTCGGCCGTTTCGCCCTGCTGCCGGACGACGACCTGACGCTGGCCTGTGTCCTCAAGGGTCCCTTCGTCGGCCTCGCCGAGGGAGCGCTGCTGGAACTCGCGGCATCCCGTGCCGAGAATTGGAGCCTGTGGCGGGCGCTGCGCGCCAGGGCGGGCGAGCGGGCGGATTTCGCCGCCGCCCACGGCTTCCTGGCCGAAGTGCTGGAACGCGCCGATTACGTCGCCCCCTATGATTTCTTCGCCCGGCTGCTCGATCGTCACGGCGGGCGGCGGCGCCTGCTCGGCCGTCTCGGTCCCCAGGCGGCCGAACCGGTCGAGGAATTTCTCTCCCTCGCCCTTCGCCACGAGTCGGATCACGCGCCCTCGCTGCAAGGCTTCCTCCAGGCAGTCGCGACCGGCGAGATCGAACTGAAGCGCGACCTCGACCGCGGCCGGGACGAGCTTCGCATCCTCACCGTTCATGCCGCCAAGGGCCTGCAGGCGCCGATCGTCCTGCTGCCCGATACCACGGGCGTGCCGGCGCCCCGCGAATCCCTGTTCTGGACCCCGGGCGGCCTGCCGGTCTGGGCCGTCGCCGGGGCCATGGCCCTGCCCGCGGTGGCCGACCTTCGCCAGACCGTGGCGGAAGCGGGACTGGCCGAATATCGCCGCCTCCTCTATGTCGCCCTGACGCGGGCGGAGGACCGGCTGATCGTCTGCGGCTGGCGCGCCGGCCGGGCCGAACAGGCGCATCAGGCCGGCTCCTGGTACGATCTCGTGGCCGCCGCCTTCCCGGCGGAGGCCACGGAAGCGGTCCTGTCCGACGGCACCCCGGTGCTTCGCCTGGCGAGTCCGCAGGAAGCCCCGGTGGCCGAGCAGGAAGCGGCGGCGGAAGGGGCGGTCGCCGCCCGGGCCTTGCCCGACTGGGCCGCCCGCCCGGCCCCGGTCGAGCGCCGGCCGTCCGATCCCCTGAGCCCGTCCCGCCTCGCCGATGCCGACCTCGGGGTGGCGAGTCCGCTCGCCCTCGGGGGGACGGCGCGTTTCCTGCGCGGGCGCCTCGTCCACCGCCTGCTCGAACTCCTGCCCGAAGTGGCGGCGGAAGCCCGGGCCGGGGCGGCGGCGCGCTTCCTGGCCTTGCGCGGTGAAGACCTGGGACCGGACGGCCAGGCGGCCCTGGCGGCGGAGACGCTGGCGGTGCTGGCCGATCCCGCCTTTGCCCCGGTCTTCGGCCCAGGCAGCCGGCCGGAAGTGCCGATCGCCGCCGTGCTGGGCGAAGAAACCGTGCTCGGCCAGATCGACCGTCTGGCGGTGCTGGAAGACCGGGTGCTGATCGTCGATTTCAAGACCGACCGGCCCTCGCCGGCCGACTGGCGGGCGGTGGCACCCGGCTATCTCCGCCAGTTGGCGCTCTACCGGGCGGCGGTCGCCCGGCTCTATCCCGGGCGCCCGGTCGAGGCGGCCCTGCTCTGGACCGAGACGCCGCGCCTGATGCCGATCCCGGGCGCAGCGCTCGACGCATGTCTGGCAGACCTGCCCGGCGTCTCCCGCCCTGTTGACGCTCCCCCCGGGGCTACCTAGATTTACCGACCGAGTGATCTCATGCTGCAGGGCGAAATGTCCCGCCGCCACGAAAGGTACCCTGAACCATGCCCACCAAGAAGGTGACCGACAGCTCCTTTGCGACCGACGTCCTCGGCGCCCCCGGCCCCGTGGTCGTCGACTTCTGGGCCGAATGGTGCGGCCCCTGCAAGCAGATCGGCCCGAGCCTCGAAGAAATCGCCGAGGAACTGGGCGGCCAGGTCACCATCACCAAGATCAACATCGACGAAAACCCGGGCACCCCGGCCCGCTACGGCGTGCGCGGCATCCCCACCCTGATGCTGTTCCGCGACGGCAAGGTGGCGGCGACCAAGGTCGGCGCCCTGCCCAAGGGCAAGATCGTCGAGTGGATCAACAACTCCCTCTGATCCAGGATCGCCCGAAGGCCCCGGCCGCCGGCCGGGGCCTTTCGTTTGCTTGGCGTCCCTCGCTCCAACCGGGGGGACGGGCCGGGGGCATGGGGAAGCCCCGAGGCAGACCGCCATGTCCGTGACCGTCGAGCCGACGGGTGCCGAAGATGGCGCCGTATGCGATTGCTGCGGGCGGCGTTCGCGCATCGTCCGGGGCCATGCCTTCGTCGACGGCCGGGCTGCCGCGGCCTATTTCGTCCATTGGACCGAAGGCCATGTCGCCGATCGCGGGGCCAACATCGATCTCATCCTCGGCGGCTGGGGCGAGGGGGCGACGGCGGCGGGACGGGTCGCCCTCGCTCTCGCCTACCGGCGGCTCGAGACCGGCCCCGCCATGATGGTGATCGACGCGGCCGGCCGGCCCGTTTCGGCGAGTTCCCTGGTCGGCCGGGCGCTCCGCCGCGACGAAGTGATCGGGACGAGCCTGGCCGGCGAAGCCTTTGCCGTCGCGGACGCCATCCTGGCCCTGGATCCGCGGGTCGCGGAACTCCTGGGCGACTGGCGGCTCGAAGCCGGGCCGCCATGATCCTTCGTTTGACTTTGACGGGCGGGCGCATCGTTGCTAAGAACGTCGCCTGCTCCCGGCGCGGGTGTAGTTCAGAGGTAGAACATCAGCTTCCCAAGCTGAGTGTCGTGGGTTCGATTCCCATCACCCGCTCCAATTCGCCGGAACCGCCGTGAGCCGTATTCCCCTTCTTTTCCTGCCCGGGCTGCTCTGTGACGAGCGGCTGTGGCGGGGTCAGGCCACGGCGCTGGCCGATATCGCCGATGCCCGTATCGCCGACCTGACGCAGGATGCGACGATCGCCGCCATGGCCGAGCGGGCGCTCGCCACGGTGGAGGGCGATTTCGCCCTGGCCGCGCTTTCCATGGGCGGCTATGTCGCCTTCGAGATCCTGCGCCGGGCGCCCGAGCGGGTGCGCCGCCTGGCCCTGTTCGACACCTCGGCCGGGCTCGACGGGCCGGAGCAGGCGAAGCGCCGCAAGGCCGGGCTCATGAGCCTGAAGATCGGCCGTTTCGTCGGCGTCACCCGGCGCTTCCTGCCCGAGTTGGTGCATGCTTCCCATGTCGACGGGCCGGTCGGCCGGACGGTGATGGAAATGGCGGAAAAGGTCGGGGTCGAAGCCTATCGGCACCAGTTGCAGGCGATTCTGGGCCGGGTCGATTCGCGTCCCCTGCTGCCGCGATCGCGGTGCCCACCCTGGTCGCGGTCGGCGACGGCGACCGCATCACGCCGCCGACCGAAGCCCTGGCGCTCCACCGCGGCATTGCGGGCTCGACCTATCACGTCTTCTGCGACTGCGGCCACCTGCCGCCGCTCGAAAAGCCGGAGGAGACCTGCCGCCTGCTCCGCCACT
>NZ_JBAZKR010000001.1:0-102949 GCF_041650655.1 Zavarzinia sp. | reverse complement strand
GCCAGATAGTCGTCGACCTGAGTCGTCATCGAATGCTGGCCGGGCACGAGCTGGAAGACGACGGCTTCCGGCACCGTGGTCGGATCCTCGCCCAGTTCCGGCACCTCGGTCACCATGGTCTGGATCAGGGCGGTCAGGCCCTCCACCGTCGGATTGGCCAGCAGGGCTTCGAGGCTCGCCACATTATTGTCGTTGGCAACCGGCAGGGCCAGCGCATAGGGCCCGGTGGCTGCCCCGCCCCAGGCGTAATTGGTCGCCGGATCATAGGCATAGCCGAGTTTGCCGGGCAGGATCTCGGCATAGGTGATGCCGTTCGAGAAGCGGCCTTCGTAATATTTCGCGGAATCGAAGGCTTCGAGGCCGGTGCCGCGGTTGAGACCCAGGAACATCTGGTCGAGCGCGCCCTGGGTCTTGCCTATATCGGCGTCCGAGGCCGAAAAGATCTGCTGTCCGCTGTATTGCTGCGCCTGGCCGACCGCCAGGCAGAGCGCGAGCACGCCGCCCCCGACAATGCCGGCCGCCACCGCGAGGCCCGGCCGGCCCCGCCCCTTCGCCCTGTCCATGCTTCCCCCCGGCCGCCCCATTTTCGGGGTCGCGCGGGGCCAGAATGCAAGCGGCGGTCGCGTTGCCGCAACCGCCGTTGTCGCCATCCCGGGTGCAGCGGCCGGAGGGCCGCCGCGGAAGATCAGCAGACCAGGATCAGAGAGGTGCGGCCACGCTGGCCTCGGTCCAGGCGGCACCCAGCCGGCCCTCGACCTCTTCGACCGCCGCGACATAGGTCCAGGCGGTACGGTCCGCGAAGAGCATATGCAGCAGCTTGTTGTTCAGCGCATGACCCGACTTGTAGCCGACGAAACGGCCGATGATCGGCGCGCCCGCCAGATAGAGGTCGCCCAGGGCGTCCAGCGCCTTGTGGCGGACGAATTCGTCCTCGAAGCGCAGGCCCTCGGGATTGAGGATGGCGTCACCGTCGACCACCACCGCATTGTCCAGGCTACCGCCCAGGGCCAAGCCCTTGGAGCGCAGATATTCGACTTCCTGCAGGAAGCCGAAGGTCCGCGCGCCCGACAGCAGGCCGGCGAAATCGGCCGGATCGATCGAATAGGAGCCGTTGCGCCGCGCGATCGCCTTCGAGGGGAACTCGATCTCGAAATCGATGGTGAAGCCGTCGGCCGGCTCCAGCGCGGCCATCTTGCCGTCGACCCGGTATTCGACCCGCTTCAGGATCTTGATGGCGCGGCGCGGCGGCCGCTGGTCGACCGTACCGACCCGCTCGATCATGGCGACGAAGGGGGCGGCCGAACCGTCCAGGATAGGCAGTTCGGGGCCGTCGACCTCGATCACCGCATTGTCGATGTGCAGGCCGGCCAGAGCCGCCATCAGATGTTCGACCGTACGCAGATGGACGCCCGCGCCGTTCACCAGCTCGGTGCACAGCATGGTGTCGCAGACTTGTTCGAAACGAGCGGGGATCACATTGTCGCGGTCGGTGACGTCGACGCGGCGGAACAGGATGCCGTGATCGCTCGGCGCCGGCAGGATCGTGACCCGGACGGGGCGGCCCGAGTGCAGCCCGACACCGTCGAGCGACACCGGCCTGGCCACCGTTTTCTGTGCCTCGAGTACGATCACGGGAAACCTCATCGCCCAAGCAACGGAACATCGAGTCGGGACGGACTCTGTGCATCCGCAAAAAAGATCCGGTGCCAGATTTAAGGGCTGGCACCGGTCTTCTCAAATCACTCTTTGTTACGGAAGGTTACAAGGCCAACCCATTGATTTTAATGGATTTTTCAGAACCTTCCGCAACTTTGCGACAATCCCTCAGTTGGCCTGGCGACGCAGGAAGGCGGGGATTTCGAGCTGATCGTCGGTGTTGCGCTGCTGCGCCGCACGCTCGGTTCCTTCCATGCGGCCGAGCAGGTTCGGGTTCTGGGCCTGCGGCGGCTGAGGCGCCGGCGCGGGCTGGGTCACCTGTTGCAGCATGGGTTGAGCCTGCATCGCCTGGGGTGCCGGCGCCTGCATCATCGGTGCCGGCGCCATCGGGGCCTGAGCATGGCCGACCGAGACGGCCGCGGCCTGGCCCTGCGGGGCCACGCCGTAAGCCGGACGCTGGCCATACTGGCCATAGACCGCCTGGGGCGACTGCAGGGTCGGTGCCGCGACGCGTTCCGGCTGGGCATGGGAGGCGCGGGCGCCGGTGACCCGGTCGATCAGCGACTTGAAGCCGCTGCGCCGGGCCGGCGCCGGTTCCATCGTCTCGCGGATCGGCTGGGCGCCGCCGAGGGAAACGCGCTGCTGGTCCATCTGGCCATAGGGCGCCGGGGCCGGCGCCGGGGCGACCGCCGGCATCGGCGCTTCCGCGACCGCCGCCATCGGCTGCTGCACGGGAACCTCGATCGGCTGGGCCTGGGCCACCGCGGCGGCCGGGGCCGTCATCGGCTGCGGCGTGAAGCCGGGGGCCGTCGCCGCCGCCGTCGCCGCCGCCACCGCGGCGGGACGGAGCACGGGCGAAGTCGCGGCCGACGGCGCCTGCGCCGGCTGCTGCGGCCGGCTGATGTTGGTCATGGCCGGCTGGGTCAGGCGCTGGATCGCCGATTCGGACTCGATGCCGGTCGCCACGACCGAGACGCGCATGCGGCCTTCCATCTCCATGTCGAAGGTCGAGCCGACGATGATGTTGGCATCGGGATCGACTTCGGAACGGATCCGGTTCGCCGCCTCGTCGACCTCGAACAGGGTCATGTCCATGCCGCCGGTGATGTTGATCAGCACGCCGCGCGCGCCCTTCATCGAGACGTCGTCGAGCAGCGGGTTGGAGATCGCCGCTTCGGCCGCCTCGATCGCTCGCTTGTCGCCCGAAGCCTCGCCCGTGCCCATCATGGCCTTGCCCATCTCGCTCATCACCGTGCGCACGTCGGCAAAGTCGAGGTTGATCAGGCCCGGCATGATCATCAGGTCGGTGACGCCGCGCACGCCCGAATGCAGCACGTTGTCCGCCATGGCGAAGGCCTGGGCGAAAGTGGTCTTCTCGTTGGCGAGACGGAACAGGTTCTGGTTCGGGATGATGATCAGCGTGTCGACATACTGATGCAGTTCCTCGATGCCGGTCTCCGCCGTGCGCATCCGGTGGCTGCCCTCGAACTGGAACGGCTTGGTGACCACGCCGACGGTCAACATGCCCTGCTCGCGCGCGGCCCGCGCCACGACCGGGGCTGCCCCCGTGCCCGTTCCGCCGCCCATGCCGCAGGTGATGAACACCATGTTCGAACCAGCCAGCGCGTCGACGATCTGGTCGATGGTCTCTTCCGCCGCCATGCGGCCGACTTCCGGCTTGGAGCCGGCGCCCAGGCCGCGCGTCACCGCCGCACCGAGCTGGATCTTGCGCGGCGCCTTGTTGTTGGACAGCGCCTGCGCATCGGTATTGGCGACCACGAATTCGACGCCCTCCAGCCGGGCCTCGATCATGTTGTTGACCGCATTACCACCGGCCCCGCCAACGCCGAAGACGGTGATGCGGGGCTTCAGCTCGGTCGACTCGGGCACGCCCAGCGAGATCGTCATGGTGCTCTCCTTAACCAAATGGCCCTCGGGCCGGTGATCCTTGAATGGTTACAAACTCAAAAGTTCTGTTTCAGCCAGCGGCCGATGCGCTTGATACGCTTGGCGCCGCTGTCTTCGCCGGCGCCGAGCACGGCCTCGATCGGCGCCTTGGCGGCATAGGAAAGAAGTCCGGCCGCGGTCGAGAAGGACGGCCCCCCGGTCGCCTCCGCCAGGCCCTGGATGCGGATCGGCCGGCCCATGCGGACCTGCTTGTCGAGCACCGAGGCGGCCAGTTCGCGCACCCCCTGGAGCTGCGAGGCGCCGCCGGTCAGCACCACCTTGCGCCCACCGACCCTGTCGAAGCCGCTCTCGCGCAGGTGGTTGCGCACGAGTTCGAAGGTCTCCTCGATGCGCGGGCGGATGATGCCGTTCAGCACGGAACGCGGCACATGATTGGCGGCGCCGTGGTCGCTCTCGCCCATCTGCGGCACGTCGATCACTTCGCGGTCGTCATTGGCACCTGGAACGGCGCTGCCGAACAGGGTCTTCATGCGTTCCGCATGAGCGGTCGGCGTGAGCAGGCCGCGGGCGATGTCGTTCGTCACATGGGAGCCGCCGACCGGCAGCACCGCGGTATGGACCAGGCTGCCGTCGTAGAAGACCGCGATCGAGGTGGCGCCGCCGCCCATGTCGATCAGTGTGATACCGAGGTCCATCTCGTCTTCGACCAGGCAGGCCAGCGCCGAGGCGTAGGGCGCCAGCACGATGCCGGAGACGCCCAGATGGGCCCGGCTGATGCAGACCGAGAGATTGCGGATCGGGCCGGACTGTGCCGTGACCACGTGGATGTTGACGCCGAGGCGTTCGCCGAACATGCCGCGCGGATCGCGGATCCCGCGCGAACCGTCGATCGTGTAACCGACCGGGATCGCGTGGATCAGCTCGCGGTCGGGCGCCTCGGCCCGCACGCGGTTGCCCTGTTCGAGGACTCGGCGGATGTCGCCGTCACCCACCTCGTGGCCGGCGATCGAAACCTCGACCCCGATCGTGTGGGACTGCGGCAGCCCGCCCGAGAAGGAGACGAAGACGTCGCGGATGGTCTCGCCCGCCATGCGTTCCGCCGTCTCGACCGCGGCGCGGATCGCATGTTCCGTCGCCTCCATGTCGGTCACGGTGCCGGCGCGCATCCCGCGGCTCGCATGATGCCCGATGCCGACCACGCGCACCTGTCCGGTCGCATCGATGCGGCCGATGAAGCAGGCGACCTTGGTCGAGCCGACATCGAGTGCGGCGACCAGGGCGTTTCGGGCGGCGGCCATGCGTTATCCCCTCCTCTGCGCGGGCTCAGGTGTTCTTGGCCGGAGCCGCGGCGCGCTGCTGGACGGCCCCGTCCGACAGGCGAACGACCAGGCGGTCCGGCTGGCGCAGGTCGACCATGGTGATGTCGCGCGACAGCAGGCGTTCCGTCTTCTCGAGCGAGGCGAGCCGCTCGAAGGCAACGGCCATGCCGTCCTCCGGCAAGCGGATCTCGACCCCGTTGTCCAGTTGTAGGTTCCAGCGCCGCTTGGAGACGCGCACCGCCGCCTGGACGTGGGAGCCGATCACCGGCTCGCGCGCCATCAGGTCGATCAGTTCGGCGGCATAGCGCGGCGCATCGTCGCCGACGATCAGCGGCAGCTTGGAATAGAGGGCGAGCTGCGCCCCCTCGCCTTCGATGGCGATGCCGTTCTGATCGACCAGGTGCATCTTGCCGTCGATCTGCCAGAGTGCCATCGGCCGGCGTTCCACCAGCGTCACATGGATCGCATCGGGCAGGCGCCGCTCGACCGAGGCGGCCTGCACCCAAGAGAGGCTCATGAGCCGCTCGCGCGCCGCTTCGAGGTCGATCGAGAGAATGTCGTCGCCGCGCGAAATGTCGAGGGCGGCGAGCACGTCCGATGCCTTGACAACGCTGCGGCCGGAGACCGTCACGCTCTGCACCACGAAGCCCTCGTCATGGGCGAGGCGGGCGAAACCGATCGCCACATTGTCGCGAATATCGGCGAGCTTGCCGGTGATGCCGAGCAGGGCGACCACCGCGACAGTGACGCCGGCACCGCCCAGCAGGACCTTGCCCCTGGTTCCCATGTTGACGAGGCCGGGCAGGCCGCGCGCCATCGCCTCGCCGAACGGCCGGCGCTTCGGTTCGACCACCCGGCGCTTGCGCGCCCGCTTGCCCTTGGGGCCGCCAAAGATGCCGCTCAGCGATCGCATGACGCATCCTCCACCATCCAGGTGACCAGTTCCTCGAAGCTCATGCCCAGGTGCGCCGCCTGTTCCGGAACCAGGGAGGTCGCGGTCATGCCCGGCTGGGAATTGAGTTCGAGAACGAAGAGACCGCCCTTGCCTTCCGTGTCGTCGTAACGGAAGTCGGTCCGGCTGACGCCGCGGCAGCCGAGCGCCTTGTGGGTCGCGACGGCGAGTGCCTTGGCCTTCTCCGTCACCGCTTCGGGCAGGGGCGCCGGCACCACGTGGCGCGAGCCACCGGCGGCATATTTGGCCTCGTAATCATAGAATTCCGTGCTCGGCAGGATCTCGGTCACGGCCAGCGCCCGGTCGCCCATCACGGCGACGGTGAGCTCGCGACCCGGCACGAAACGCTCGAGCAGCACGGGCTTCGTCGCCACCCAATATTCGGTGAGACCCCGGGGATAGTGATTGTCGCCCGGGCGCACGATATGAACGCCGACCGAGGAGCCCTCGTTGGTCGGCTTCACGACATAGGGCGGCTTCATCAGGTGGCGTTCCGCCGCCTCGCCCGCGGTCGAGACGACGCCGTCGACCACCGGGATGCCGGCCGCGGCGAAAACCACCTTGGCCGCCGGCTTGTCCATCGCCACGGCGGAGGCGCGCACGCCCGAATGGGTATAGGGGATCTGCATCAGTTCGAGCACGCCCTGAACGCAGCCATCCTCGCCGAAGCGGCCATGCAGCGCGTTGAAGGCGACGTCGGGCTTCACTTCCGCGAGGCGGAGCGCCACGTCGCGGCCGACGTCGACCTCGGTCACCGTGTAACCGGCGTTGCGCAGCGCCTTGGCGCAGGCCGCCCCCGAATTCAGGCTGACCTCGCGCTCGGTCGAGAGCCCGCCCATCAGCACCGCGACATGAGGCTTGCCGCTCATGGCGTCACCTCCCGCGCGGGGGCCGCGAAGCGCCCGATACGCATGATTTCCCACTCCAAAGTAACACCCGACTTCTCGAACACCCGGCGGCGCACTTCCTCGCCCAGGCCTTCGATGTCGGCGGCGGAAGCGCCGCCCTCGTTGATCAGGAAGTTGCAGTGCCGGGCCGAGACCACGGCGGGGCCGCGCGAAAGGCCCCGGCAGCCGGCGGCATCGATCAGTTCCCAGGCCCGGGCGCCGGGCGGATTCTTGAAGGTCGAGCCGCCCGTGCGGCTGCGCACCGGCTGCGATTCCTCGCGCGCCGCGGCGATTTCGTCCATGCGGGCGCCGATCGCCGCGGGATCGCCCTTGCGGCCCTGGAGCACGGCCTCGACCACGATCCAGTCTGCGGGGAAATCGGAATGGCGATAGGAGAAACGGAATTCCTCGGGTTTCACGACGCGGACTTGGCCCTGCCCGTCGACCACCGTGGCTTCGACCAGGACCTGCGCCAGTTCGCCCTGATAGGCGCCGGCATTGGTCCTGAAGGCGCCGCCGACGGTGCCCGGGATGCCGCGCAGGAATTCGAGCCCGGCGATGCCGGCATCGCGGGCGGCGAGCGAGACGTTGAGGTCGAGCGCCGCAGCGCCGACGCGGAGCCGCTCGCCCGGTTCGGCGGCGATGCCGGCGAAGCCCCGGCCGAGGCGCACCACGATGCCGTCGAGCCCGCCGTCGCGGACCAGGAGGTTGGAACCGACGCCGATCACCAGAAGCGGCACGCCGGCCGGCCGCCCCTTCAGCAGGGCGACCAGATCGTCGAGGTCCTTCGGCCGCACCATGACCTCGGCCGGGCCGCCGACCTGGAACCAGGTGACGCCCGCCAGCGACGCGCCGGGGCTGACCCGGCCGCGCAGGGGCGGCAGGCGTTCGGCGAGGTCGAGGGGGCGGGTCTCGGTCATCATCATCCCCGCTCCGCCGCCCGCGGCTTGGCCGCGATCAGGGCTTCGAGCTGGCCCGGCAGGGCCGCCGCCCATTGGGTGATGTTGCCGGCACCGAGGCAGACCACGAGGTCGCCCGGCCGCGCCACACCCGCCACCACTTCGGCGAGCTTGTCGGGGCCGGAGAGTGGGATGACATGGCGATGCCCATGGTCGCGCAGGCCGGCCACCAGATGGTCGCGGTCGACCCCCTCGATCGGCTGTTCGCCGGCGGCATAGACGTCGGCCACGATCACCGTGTCGGAATCGTTGAAACAGGTGCAGAAGTCGTTGAACAGGCTCTGCAGCCGGCTGTAGCGATGCGGCTGCACGACCGCGATCACCCGGCCCGCATAGGCGGTACGGGCGGCGCGCAGCACGGCGGCGATTTCGACCGGGTGGTGGCCGTAATCGTCGATCACGGTGATGCCATAGGCTTCGCCGGTCTTGGTGAAGCGCCGCTTCACGCCCGCGAAGGTGGCCAGTGCCTTGCGCACCACGTCGTCGTCGAAGCCCATTTCGCGGGCGATCGCGATGGTGGTCAGGCTGTTCAGCACATTGTGCTGGCCCGGCATGGGCAGGCGCAGCTCGCGGATGATCCGCTTCGCGCCCGTCGCCCGTTCGGTGATCTGGACGTCATAGGTCGCACCACCGGCGGCGAAGCGAACGTTGATCGCCCGGATGTCGGCCTGCGGGCTCAGCCCATAGGTGATGATGCGGCGGTCCGGCACGGCCGAGATCAGGGCCTGCACATCGGGATGGTCGACGCAGAGCACCGCGCAGCCGTAGAAGGGCACATTGTCGACGAACTGGTGGAACGCCTCGCGCACCTTGTCGAAAGTGCCGTAGAAGTCGAGATGTTCGGGGTCGATGTTGGTCACGACCGCGATCGTGGCCGGCAGCCTGGTGAAGGTACCGTCGCTCTCGTCCGCCTCGACCACCATCCAGTCGCCGGCGCCGAGCCGGGCGTTGGTGCCATAGGCGTTGATGATGCCGCCGTTGATCACGGTCGGATCGAGGCCGGCGGCATCGAACATGGCGGCGACCATGGAGGTCGTCGTGGTCTTCCCGTGGGTGCCGGCGACCGCGACGCACCAGCGAAGGCGCATCAGCTCGGCCAGCATCTCGGCCCGGCGCACGACCGGGATGAAGCGCTCGCGCGCCGCGTCCAGCTCCGGATTGCCGGGCTTCACGGCGGAGGAAATGACGACGATCTGCGCCTCGCCCAGGTTTTCCGGGGCATGGCCGACGGCGACGGGAATGCCCGCCTCGCGCAGCCGCTTCACATTGGCGTTGTCGGCCTGGTCCGAGCCCTGCACGCGGTAGCCGAGGTTGTACATGACCTCGGCGATGCCGGACATGCCGATGCCGCCGATGCCGACGAAATGGATGGGCCCGATGTCGAGCGGGAGCGCCCTCATGCGGCAACCCTTTCTGCAATACGCCCGCGCCGCGGTGCCGCGGCCAGGGCTTCGACGAGATCGGCGAGGCGCGAGGCCGCGTCGACGCGGGCCTGACCGCGGGCGGCGACCGCCGCTTCGGCCAGGCGGGCGGGGGCCAGTGCCAGCCTTTGCAGGCGCTTGGCCAGTTCCGCCGGGGTGAAGTCGCTCTGGGGCACGCTGAAGGCGGCGCCGGCATCGGCCAGGGCTGCGGCGTTCACCGTCTGGTGGTCGTCGGCGGCACTGGGCAGCGGCACCAGGATCGAGGGCCGCCCCGCCGCCGCCAGTTCGGCCACGGTCGAGGCGCCGGCGCGGGCGATCACCAGATGCGCGCGGTCGAGCCTGGCCGGCACGTCGGCGAAGAAGGGGGCCAGTTCGGCGGCGATGCCTTCGGCCTCATAGGCGGCGGCGACCGGCCCCGCCTCTTCCGCGCGCGCCTGCTGGGTCACCTGAAGGCGCGACTTCAGCGCGGGCGGCAACAGGGCGAGCGCCGCCGGCACCACCTCGCTCATGATCCGGGCGCCCAGGCTGCCGCCCAGCACCAGGAGGCGGAACGGCCCGTCCTCGGACGGTGCGGCGTAAGGCGCGATGCCCAGGATCTCCGGCCGGACCGGGTTGCCGGTCACGACCGCGCGGGCCTTGTCGCCGGCACCGAGCCCCCGGGTCGCCGAGAAGGAGATGGCGAGGGCCGACAGCCGCGGCGCGATCAGCCGGTTGACCCGGCCGAGCACTGCATTCTGTTCATGGAGGCAGGTCGGCACGCGCCGGCTCAGTGCCGCCAGCATGGGCGGCAGCGAAGGATAGCCGCCGAAGCCGACCACCACCGCGGCGTTCCACTGCTTCAACAGGCGCCGGGCCTGGAGCACGCCGCGCAGGATGTCGGCCACGGCCCGGAGGCGCGCCATCGGGCTCCGCCCGGCGAAAGCGCCGGCCGGCAGCACGGCGAAGGGCGCATCGCCGAAGCCGGCGCGGAACTTGGCACCGCGCACGTCGGTCATCACCGCGACGGCATGGCCGCGGCGGCGCAGCTCGGCCGCCAGCGCCTGGGCCGGCATGACATGGCCACCGGTACCGCCGGCGGCGAGCACGAAGGTCCCCGCCCGGCTCATCGGTAGCCTCCGAAGCCGCCGACGCCGGGCCGGCTGCGGGTCAGGGCGAGCAGCATGCCCATGCCGAAGGCGAGCGCCACCATGGACGAGCCGCCGTAGGAGATGAAGGGGAGCGTCATGCCCTTGGCCGGCAGCAGGTTCAGGTTGACGCCGATGTTGATGAAGGCCTGCAGGCCGAACTGGGCGACCAGGCCGACGCCGGCATAGAGCACGAAGGGATCGTTCTCCTTGAACAGGCGGGACAGCAGGCGCAGCACGATGAAGGCGAAGATGCCGACCAACACGAGGCAGGCGACCATGCCGAATTCCTCGCCCGCGACGGCGAAGATGAAGTCGGTATGGGCGTCGGGCAGGATGCGCTTCACCGTCCCCTCGCCCGGGCCCCGGCCCCAGACCCCGCCCGAGACGAAGGCGTCGAAGGCGCGTTCGGTCTGGTAGTTGTCGCCCGCTTCGGGGTTGAGGAAGCGGTCGATGCGCGAGGCCACGTGAGGCAGCAGGAAATAGGCACCCACGGCGCCGACGGTGCCCGCGGCGGCGAGCGCCAGCACGATCACGATGGGCAGCCCGGCGACGAAAAGCTGCACGCCCCACATCATGGAGAGCAGCATGGTCTGGCCGAAATCGGGCTGCATCAACAGGATCGCGACCACGACGAGATAAGCCCCGGCCGACAGGATGCCACCAGGAAAGCCCGGATGGCGCTGGCGTTCGGCCAGCAGCCAGCCGGAGACGACGACGAAGGTGGGCTTGACGAATTCGGACGGCTGCACCGAGAGCGCGCCGACGCCGATCCAGCGGCGCGAGCCCTTGATCTCGGCCCCGATCACCAGGGTCGCCGCCAGCGCCGCCAAGGCCCCCAGGAAGGCCAGCGCGGCGAAGCGCCGGACCTGCTCCGGGCTCATCAGGGAAATGCCGAACATGACGATGACGGAAGGCACCAGGAAGATCACCTGCCGGCGCACGAAATGGAACGGATCGACGTGGATCCGCTCGGCCACCGCCGGGCTCGCCGCCAGCGTCAGCACCATGCCCATGACGATGAGCACGGTGAGCGCCAGGATGGCCCAGCGGTCGACGGTCCACCACCAGCGGCCGACGACCGAATTGTCCGTGCGGGCGAAGGTGAAGGTGGTCATGCCGCCGCCTCCCCGAGGGCCTGCACCAGGCTGCGGAAGCGCTCGCCCCGCGCTTCGAAATCGCTGAACTGGTCGAAGGAGGCGCAGGCGGGCGAGAGCAGCACGACCGGTGCCGCCGCCCCGTCGGCCGCGGCATCGCGCGCCGCGGTCGCGACCGCGGCCTCGAGCGTGCCGACGATCGCATGGCGCACATGGCCGTCCAGCGTCGCGGCGAAATCCTGGGCTGCCTCGCCGATCAGATAGGCGCGGGAAATCTTCGGCCAGAACTCGCCGAGGCTGGTGATGCCGCCCGCCTTGGGCTTGCCGCCCGCGATCCAATAGATGTGGTCATAGGCCGCCAGTGCCTTGGCCGCGGCATCGGCATTGGTCGCCTTGCTGTCGTTGACGAAGCGGATGCCGCCCCGGACCGCGACCAGTTCCATGCGATGGGCGAGGCCCGGGAAGCTGGCGAGCCCGGCCAAGGCCGCGGCGCGCGGCAGGCCCAGGCCGCGCAGCGCCGCGAAAGCCGCCGCCGCATTCTGCCAATTATGCGCCCCGCGCAGCCGGTCCAGCGTCGTCAGGTCATAGACCGCCTCGCCGTTCTCAAAGAGCGTGCCGTCCTTGGCCGAGACACCCTGGCCCAGCACACGGCCGACGGCGAGCCCGGTGACCCTTCGTGCCTTGGCGCGTAGCCGGTCGGCGATGCCGGCCGAAGCCGCGTCGTCGAGTCCGACCACCGCCACCTGGGCCGCCGACTGGTCGCGGAACAGCCGTTCCTTGACCGCGATATAGCCGTCCATGCCGCCGTGACGGTCGAGATGGTCCGGCGTGATGTTCAACAGGATGCCGACATCCGGCGTCAGCCTATCCAGAAGATCGATCTGATAGGACGAGACTTCGAAGACGTAAACGCCGCCGGCCGGCACCGGATCGAGGTCGAGCACCGCCGTGCCCAGGTTGCCGCCGACCGCGACCGGCACACCCGCCGCTTCCAGCAGATGGGCGATCAGGGCCGTGGTGGTCGACTTGCCGTTGGTCCCGGTGATCATGACGACGCGGGTGCCGGGCAGACGCTGGCTCGAACGGGCGAACAACTCCATGTCGCCGATCACGGGCACACCGGCGGCTTTGGCCAGCGTGACCACGTCGTGCGGCACCGGATGGGTCAGCGGCACGCCGGGCGCCAGCACCAGGGCGGCGAACGTGGTCCAGTCGGCGGCGCGGAGGTCGACCAGGGGCACGCCTTCCGCAGCCGCCTTGTCGCGGGCGGCCGGCTTGTCGTCCCAGGCGGCCACTTCGGCGCCCCCGGCGAGCAGGGACTTGGCCGCGGAAACGCCGGTGCGCGCCAGTCCGAAGACGGCGACGCGGCGGCTCTTGAAGCTGTCGGCGACGATCATGGCCTCACCTCAGCTTCAGGGTGGAAAGGCCGACCAGCGCCAGCACCACGGCGATGATCCAGAAGCGGATCACTACCGTCGGCTCCGACCAGCCCTTCTGTTCGAAGTGATGGTGCAGCGGCGCCATGCGGAAGACCCGCTTGCCCGTCGTCTTGAAGGAGATCACCTGGACCACGACAGACACGGTTTCGAGCACGAAGAGGCCGCCGATGATGGCCAGCACCAGCTCGTGCTTGACCGCGACGGCGATGGCACCGAGGGCTCCTCCCAGCGCCAAGGAGCCGGTGTCGCCCATGAACACCATGGCCGGCGGCGCGTTGTACCAGAGGAAGCCGAGCCCGGCGCCGACCAGGGCACCGCAGAACACCGCCAGTTCGCCAGCCCCGGCCACATGGTGGATCTGCAGATAGTCGGCGAAGCGGAAGTTGCCGACCAGATAGGCGATGATGGCGAAGGCGCCCGCCGCGATCATCACCGGCACGATGGCGAGGCCGTCGAGCCCGTCGGTCAGGTTGACCGCATTGCCGGCGCCGACGATGACGAAGACTGCGACCGGCACGAAGAACCAGCCGAGTTGGACCAGGAGGTTCTTGAAGAAGGGAATGGCCAGCGCCGTCGAATGTTCGGGCGTCGTGATCGCCACGATCCAGATCACCGCCCCGGTGCCGACCACGACTTCGAGCAGGAGCTTCAGCTTGCCCGGCACGCCCTTGGGATTGACCTTGGTGACCTTGAGATAGTCGTCGGCGAAGCCGATCAGGCCGAAGCCCAGCGTGACCACGGTGACCGCCCAGACATAGCCCGAGGTGAGATCGGCCCAGAGCAGGACCGAGACCAGGAGGCCGGCCAGAATGAGGAAGCCGCCCATGGTCGGCGTGCCGGCCTTGGAGAGATGGGTCTTCGGTCCGTCGCTGCGGATCGGCTGGCCCTTCTTCTGTTTGAGCTTCAGCCAGTCGATCAGGCGCGGGCCCAGCACGAAGGCGACCAGAAGCGCAGTCAGCAGCGCCCCGCCGGTCCTGAAGGTCAGGTACCGGAACAGATTGAAAAAGCCGAACTCGTCGGCCAGCGGGGCCAAGAGATTGAAGAGCATGACGCTTCCTGAATGCCGTTCGCCCCTCAGCGGGACGAATCAGCCGAATCAAGCAGTAGTAGTGTATCGATGATCACGGCCATATAACTGCCCAAAGATCCCTTCACCACCACAACATCTCCTTGACGAACGGCATCGCGCACGATCGGCGCCAAAGCCTTCGAGTCGGATTTGTGACAGCCTTGGATCCGGGCCGGCAGGGCGTCGTGGAGCGCCTGCATATGGCGGCCGCAGGTAAAGACCAGGTCGACGCCGGAGGCGACCAGGGGACCGGCGAGCCCTGCGTGCAGGGCATCGGCCTCCGTCCCCAGTTCGCGCATGTCGCCGAGGACGGCGATGCGCCGGCCGCGGGGGCCCGGCTGGGCCACCGCCAGATTGGCGAAGGCCGCCCGCATCGAGGCGGGGCTGGCGTTGTAGCTCTCGTCGACCAGGGTGAAGGAGCCGCCTTCGAGCGGGATTTCGTGGCGCAGGCCGCGTCCCGCCGGGGCCGAGAGTTCGGCCAGCGCCAGGGCGCCCAGGCTGATGTCGGCACCCGCCAGCTCGACCGCGGCCATGACGGCGAGCGAATTCATCGCCCAGTGCCGGCCCGGGGCGCCGATCTTATAGGTCATGTGGCGGCTGCCGATCATGGCGTCGACCAGCGTCATATCGGGCTTCAGGGCGACGTCGAGCAGGCGGACGTGGCAGCCCTCCGCGGTGCCGAAGCTGGCGACATGGATGCCGCGCGCCTTGGCCGCCGCCGCCAGCCGCTCGAACTGGCCGTTGTCGCGGTTCAGGATGGCGGCGCCGCCCGCCGGCACGCCGGCGAAAATCTCCGCCTTGGCGTCGGCGATCGCCTCGATCGAGGGGAAGAATTCCATATGGGCCGGCTCGACCGTGGTGATCACCGCGATATGAGGCCGTACCAGGCGCGACAACGGCGTCAGCTCGCCCGGATGGTTCATGCCCATCTCGAACACGCCGTAGCGCGTGTCGGCCGGCATCCGCGCCAGGCTCAGCGGCACGCCGACATGGTTGTTGAAGCTGCCGACCGAGGCATGGGTCGGCCCGCTGGCGCCCAGCGCCACCTTGAGCGCCTCCTTGGTGCCGGTCTTGCCGACCGAGCCGGTGACGCCGATCACCGCGGCGTCGACCCGGCCGCGCGCCGCCCGCGCCAGATCCTCTAGCCCGGCCATGGTCTCCGGCACGATGACCAGCGGGTCGGCTTCGCTGACGCCTTCCGGCACCTGGGCGACCAGGGCGCCGGCAGCCCCTGCCGCCAGCGCCTTGGCAACGAAGGCGTGGCCGTCCACCTGGCTGCCGGGCAGGGCGACGAAGAGATCGCCCGGCTCGACCTTGCGGGAATCGAAGACGACGCCGGTCACGGCGAAGTCGCGGGTGGCACTGCCGCCGGTCGCGGCGGCGATTTCGGCGGCCGTCCAGAGCGCGGTCATGCGGCGCCTCCCTTGATGACGCGGAGCACGCTGCGCACCATGGCGCGATCGTCGAAGGGACGGGTTTCGCCCTTCACGATCTGGCCCTGTTCGTGGCCCTTGCCGGCCACCACGACGACGTCGCCCGCTGCAAGATCGGACAGGGCGGCGGCGATCGCCGCTGCACGGTCGCCGATCTCGATCGCCCGGGGGGCCGCCGCCAGGATCTGGGCACGGATCGCCTTGGGTTCCTCGCTGCGCGGATTGTCGTCGGTGACGATCACCCGGTCGGCCGTCTCGGTCGCGATGCGCCCCATCTCGGGCCGCTTGCCGGGATCACGGTCGCCGCCGCAGCCGAAGACCACCACCAGGCGCCGCTCGACATGGGGGCGCAGCGCCGCCAGCACGCGGGCCAGCGCATCCGGCGTATGGGCATAGTCGACGAAGACCGGCGCGCCGGACGGATGGATCCCGGCGAGTTCGAGCCGCCCCGGCACACCCCGGAGCTGGCCGAGCTGGGCGACGGCGGCGCCCGCCGCGGTTCCCGTGGCGACCGCCAGGCCGAGCGCCACCAGGGCGTTGGATGCCTGGAAATCACCCGCCAGCGGCAGTTCGACCTGATGCGCCGCGCCGAAGAGGGAGAGCGTCAGGGCCTGGCCCGCAGCGGTCGGTCGGCGGCGCAGCAGGGCGATGTCCGCCCCCTCGCCGCCCACGGTGACGGGCTTCAGGCCGGCCTCTCGCGCCGCCTTCAGGATCGCCTCGGCCGGCTCGCCGCCGCGCACCACGACGGCGGGCGCGCCCTTGGGCAGCAAAGTGTCGAACAGGCGCCGCTTGGCCGCGAGATAAGCGGCGAAATCCGGGTGATAGTCGAGATGGTCGCGGGTCAGATTGGTGAAGGCACCGGCGGTCAGGCGGACACCGTCCAGCCGGCGCTGGTCGAGGCCATGGCTGGAGGCTTCCATCGCGGCATGATCGATGCCGCGGGCGGCGAGCCCGCTCAGCACCTGATGCAGCACCACGGGATCGGGCGTGGTGGCGCCGAGCGGCGTATCGCCTTCATCAGTGGTGACGCCGAGGGTACCGATGGCGGCGGCGGACAGGCCGAGACCGGCCCAGATCTGGCGGGTGAAACTGGCGATCGAGGTCTTGCCGTTGGTCCCGGTCACTGCGACGACGGTGGCCGGCTGACCGGCATGGAAGCGCGCCGCGGCGAGCGCGAGCGCCCGGCGGGCGTCGCGGACCGCGATCACCGGCACCGGCGCCTCCTCCACCGTCTCGCCCGCCTGGACGACGACGGCAGCCGCTCCCTTGGCCACGGCATCGGCGATATAGCGCCGGCCGTCGTCCCGGCTGCCCGAGAGGGCGAAGAACAGGGCCCCGGGCACCACCTTGCGGCTGTCCGCGGTCACGGCGGTGATCACCGTAGCGGCCAGCGGCGCGGCGACGCCGTCTTCGGGGATCAGGTCGGCCAGTTCGTGCGCTGCCATGGCTCCGGCCTCAATCCTCGCCGCTCGCCTTGGCGATCAGCACGCCACCGGCGGTCGCCGGGTCCGGGCCTTCGGTCGGCATGACACCCAGCAGAGGGGCGATCCGCTCGACGATGCGGCCGACGGTGGGCGCCGCCGTCCAGCCGCCGGTGGCAAAGCCGTAGGTCTCCTTGGTGCCCTTGGGTTCGTCGATCATGACCAGCACGGCATAGCGCGGCTCGGTCATCGGGAAGGCCGAGACGAAGGAGGACAGCAGGGCCTTGCGGGCATAGCCGCCGCCTTCCGCCTTTTCGGCGGTGCCGGTCTTGCCGCCGATCCAATAGCCGGGCACATCGGCCTTCTTGCCCGTGCCTATGGTGACGACGAGGCGCATCAGCTTGCGCATCGAGGCCGAGGTCTGGGACGAGACCACCCGCTCGCCGGCCGGCGGATGGGCCGGGTCGGGCAGCAGCAGGGTGGGCTGGAAATAGATGCCGCCGTTGACCAGAGCCGCGACGCCGGTCGCGAGATGCAGCGGCGTCACCGCCATGCCGTGGCCGAAGGCGATGGTCATCGTATTGATTTCGCGCCAGGGATTGGGCACCTGGGGCGTGCCCGCCTCGGGCAGCTCGATCGAGACTCGGCGGGTCATGCCCATGCGGGTCATGAATTCGCGCTGGCGGTCGACGCCGCAGTCGAGCGCCATCTTGGCCGAGCCGATATTCGAGGAATAGATCAGGATCTCCGGCACCGAGAGCCAGCGGGCCTGGGGATGGTCGTCCTTGATTGTGAAGCGGGCGATCTTGATCGGGTGGGTGGCGTCATAGCTCGACCCCAGCTTGGCGACGCCGCTGTCCAGCGCCATCGCCGTGTTGAAGGTCTTGAAGGTCGAGCCCATTTCGTAGGTGCCCAGCGTCGCCCGGTTGAAGCGGTTCTCGGGCGTCGCCTCGCGCGGGTTGTTGGGGTCGAAATCGGGCATCGAGACCATGGCGATCACTTCGCCCGTGCGCACGTCCTGCACGATGGCGGCACCGCCGATGGCGTGGAAAGTCTCGATCGCGCGCGACAGCTCGTCGGTCACGGCGTGCTGCACCCGGATGTCGAGGGTCAGCTTCAGGGGCTGGGCGGCGCGGGCGGGATCGCGCAATTCCTCGTCGAAACGGGCCTCGACCCCGGAGATGCCCTTGCTGTCGATGTCGACGAAGCCGAGCACATGGGCGGCCAGGCGGCCGAAGGGATAGACCCGGCGCTCCTCGCGCTGGAAGGCGAGGCCGGGCAGGCCGAGGCTGTTCACCTCGTATTCCTGGCGCGGCGTCAGGTTGCGCTTCAGCCAGACGAAGCTCTTGCCCGAACGGAGCTTGGCGTCGAGTTCGACGCGCGAAAGGTCGGGCAGCACGCGGATCAGCTTGGAGACCGCCTCGTCGATGTCGATCAGCTTCGTCGTGTCGGCATAGAGCGAGGCGGTGGTCAGGTTGGTCGCCAGCACGACGCCGTTGCGGTCGGTGATCGCCGCCCGTTCGGCGACCGCCTCGGTCGTGCCGGTGCCGCGGGCGTCGTCGGGCTGGCGCAGCACGGAAATATCGACCAGGCGGCCGGCCAACAGGGTGAAGCAGCCGGCGAAGAAAATGCCGAGCATGGTCAGCCGGCTGCGGCCGGTCTCGATCGCCTGCTTGGTCTGGCCGTCCAGCAGCACGGTCTCGCGCGGCCGGCGGCCGACGAAAACCGGCGCCCCCTCCGGGATATGGACCGGCGGCAGCCGGGGCGGCGTGCCGTAGTCGCGGGGATCGTCGTAGCCCGTCATTGCCGCCCCGTCGGATAGACGGCCTCGCCGCTGGCGAAGATACGGGCGACGCCGTCGAGCAAGTCGTCGCTGGAAGCCACTTCGGGTGCCGGCGTGGCTCGATGCGGGGCGGGGGCCGAAGCGCTCCGGGTCGGCGCCGACGGCGCCACGGGAACGGCACGCGCCGGGGCGGGCGCCGCCGGGCGGGCAGCGGGAGCGGCGACCGGCTGGGGCGCGGTCGGCCGGGCCGGCGCGGGCGCCGGGGCGCGCACGGGCTGGGCCGCGACCGGCGCCGGATCGCGGCGGGCGGGTGCTGCCGCCGGCACCGTGGCCGGCTTGGCCGTGGCGGGCTTCGAAGCGGCGGCCGCGGGCCGTGTCGCCGGTGCCGGCGTCGCACTCGACAGCAGGGGCGCCGGGGCCTGGGCACCGGGCGTCTCGCCTTCCGGCACCGGGGCGACCGGGCGCATCGGCAGGCGGTCGACCGTGGTGATCTGGCTCGGCTTCATCGGCTTCAGATCGAGATAGCGCTCGGCCAGGTCCTGGATGCGGGCGGGCTGGTTCAGATAGGCCCATTCGGCGTCCAGCACCTGGATCGCCTCGCGCTCGCGGGTGACGTTCTGGTGCAGCTCGCGGGCCTGGCGCTCCAGCAGGCGGACCTGGAACTTCACCTGGTAGAGTGTCGCGGCGGTACCGATCGCAAGGCCGATCGCGGCCACTGTCAGGATCCGGCTCATTGACGCCCCTCCTCGGCTCGTCCCCAGGCCGGGGCCGCTGTGCGCCTGGCCGCGCGCAGCCTGGCCGACCGGGCCCTGGGATTGACACGGATCTCCTCTTCCGTCGGCTTTTCGGTGCCGCGGAACAGGAGTTCGAAACTGGGCGCCCGTCCGCCGGCACGGACGGGCGCGTGACGCGAGGGGCCACCCTCTGCCCCCGCGCGTCGGGTCAGGAAGCGCTTCACGGCGCGATCCTCGAGGCTGTGGAACGAGACGACGGCGAGCCGCCCGCCGGGGCGCAGCAGCCGTTCGGCGGCATGGAGCCCGCGGTCGAGTTCGCCCAATTCGTCGTTCACCGCGATACGCAGCGCCTGGAAGGTGCGGGTCGCGGGATGGATGCGGTCGGCCTGGCCGCGGCCGATGGTGCGGGCGACCAGGTCGGCCAGCGCCTTGGTCCGGGTGATCGGGGCGTCCGTCCGCGCGGCGACGATGGCGCGCGCGATCCGGCGCGAGGCATGTTCCTCGCCGTAGGCATAGATGAGATCGGCCAGTTCGGCCTCGGCCGTGCCGTTCACGATGTCGGCCGCGGTCGGCCCCTCGCCGCCCATGCGCATGTCGAGCGGGCCGTCCTCGCGGAAGGAGAAGCCGCGCTCCGCCTGGTCGACCTGCATCGAGGAAATGCCGAGGTCGAGGGCGATGCCGTCGACCGCCGTGATGCCGCTGGCGGCGAGCAGGGCTTCCATGTCGCCGAAACGCCCGGCCAGCATGGTGAAGCGCCCGGCCGCCTCGGCCTCGAGGGCGCGGCCGGTCTCGACCGCGGAAGGATCGCGGTCTATGCCGTAGACATGACCCGCCGGGGTTTCCAGGAAGGCCCGGCAATAGCCGCCGGCGCCGAAGGTGCCGTCGACGATCAGCTCGCCCGCCTGGGGCGCCAGCACCGCGACCACTTCGCGGCCGAGCACCGAGACGTGGGGGCCTTCGGTATTGATCATCGCCGTCATGCCGCACCCCCGCTGGTGGGGCGGCCCGGCCAGTTCAGGCGGGCGCGGTTGGCACGGGTGATCTCGGCCGCCTTGGCGTTCATGGCGGCGAAGGCGGCGGGTTCCCAGATGCGGAACTGCTGGCCCAGGCCGACGAAGACCACCGCCTCGGAAATCCCGGCGTGGCTGAGCAGCGGCTCGGGCAGGCTGATGCGGCCCTCGGGGTCGAAGGCGAGCTGGTGCGAGGCGCCGAAAATGGCGGTCGAGAAGGCTTCCCGCTCTTCCGAGAAGGGCGGCAGCTCGTCCACCGCGGCGGCCAAGCGGTCGAAATACTGGGCGCCGCAGCCGTCGATCGCCGGATAGTCCAGCGACGGATAGACGAAAATCCCGCTGAAGCCCTGGCTGGCGGCGAGCGTGCGGAAGGGGGCGGGCACGGAGACCCGGCCCTTCTTGTCCACCTTGTTGGTGTATGTCGACGTGAACAACGCCAGCATCGAACGCCCCCGCACCACCCCGCACCGCGCGGCAAATGGGGGCTCGGCGCGCCCACGGGATGGGATTTCTTGGGATACCATGGGCAGAGATGGGCGGTCAATGGGCGGACAGGGTAAATACGTGGGTCGGACATGGGCCGGCGCCTGTCCGACGGTCCTGATTTCGGGCTCGCCGCAAGGGGGGCCGGAATGGTGAAATCGGCCGGTGCGCGCCGGTCCGGCACGGGCGGAGAAGAGAATGATGAAGGAACGACGAATGCCGTCCGGCCAGGTCCGATGCCGCGGCGGCAAAGCCTTGTGCGGCGACTCCGCCTCCCGAGGTGCGGGACGCTGCCCGGACGGCGCGGCAACAATGTGGCAGCCGGCCCCGATGGCCGTCGGGCGCCGCTGACATGCCCCGGATCCGCGTCACCCCCCGCCTCTCGATCGACGAGAGCGAGATCGTCGAGAGTTTCATCCAGGCTTCCGGCCCCGGCGGGCAGAATGTGAACAAGGTGGCGACCGCAGTCGAACTCCGCTTCGACGTCGCCAACTCCCCCTCCCTGCCGGATCCGGTGCGGCACCGGCTGGTCCAGCTCGCCGGGCGGCGCCTGACGCAGGACGGCGTCCTCGTCCTCTTCGCGCGCCAGCACCGGACCCAGGAACGCAACCGCGCCGATGCCCGCGCCCGCCTGGTCGAGCTGATCCGTGCCGCCACCGTGGCGCCCAAGCCGCGGCGGCCGACCAAGCCCACCCTGGGCAGCAAGCAGCGCCGGCTGGAAGCCAAGTCCGGCCGCTCGGCGGTCAAGAAGGCGCGGGGCAAGCCCGTGCTCGATTGACCCCTTGCAATCGACTGCATTTAGATATATCTAATTTTCGACATAACGAAATCATGTCGGAAAGAGGAATGATGTTTCACAAGATGAAGGAATGCCGGCACGAAGGCCGGCGCTTCGCCCGCGGCGGCTTCGGCCGGGGCGATTTCGAGGGGCGCCACGGCGGCGGCTTCGGGGGTGGCGGCCGGGGCGGCCGGCGCTTCTTCGGCCACGGCGACCTGCGCCTCGTCGTGCTCGGCCTGATCGCGGAAAAGCCGCGCCACGGCTACGAATTGATCAAGGCGATCGAGGAAGCCCTGGGCGGCCAATACAGCCCGAGCCCGGGCGTGGTCTATCCGACCCTGACGCTGCTCGAGGAACTGGGCCATGCCACGGTCGCCGAAAGTGCCGAGGGCAAGAAGCTCTATGCCATCACCCCGGCCGGGCAGGCGTTCCTGGCCGCCAACAAGGGCATGGTCGATGCCCTCTTCGCCCGCATGGGCGAGGTCCGGGCGATCCACGGCGACGGCCCGCCCGCCCCGATCCTGCGCGCCATGGAGAACCTGAAGCTGGCGCTCCGCCTGAAGCTCGGCCGCGGCCGGCCGGACGAGGCGGCGATCCGCACCATGGCCGAAGCGATCGACGCCGCGGCACAAGCGGTGGAACGGGCTTGAAGGAGGCACCGATGCAGGCGAAAGCCTGAATCGATGCCGCCCAATTCAAGCGAACAGGTGGATGATCAGCGGGCCGAGCGCCACATTGGCGAGGCCCGCCATGATCATGACCAGACCGGCGACCGAGCCTTCCTCGGCGCCGACCTCGCGCGCCTTGGCGACGCCGGCGCCATGCGCGCCCATGCCGAACAGCGCGCCCCGCGCCATGGCGGAACGGAGCGGCAGCAGCTTCAGCAGAACATCGCCCATCGCCGCCCCGGCGATCCCGGTGATCATGACGAAGACCGCGGTCAGTTCCGGAATGCCGCCGACATGGCCGGAAACATTCATGGCAAAGGGCATGGTGACGGAACGGGGCAGCAGGCTCTGGCGCAGCTCCGGTGCGAAATCGAGCAGCCGGGCGAGGCCGTAGCCCGAGCCGATGGCGATCAGGCTGCCGACCCCGACGCCGACCGAAAGCGCCAGCCAGTTCCGCCGGATCACCGCCCGCTGGTCGTAGATCGGCAGGGCGAAGGCGACGGTGAGCGGCCCGACCATGGCCATCAGGACATGGCTGCCGGCCAGATAATCGCCGTAGGAAGCATGGAGCCCGACCGCGAGGGCGATCAGCAGCACCGGCGCGGTCAACAGCGGCGAGAGATACCAGGCCGCCCGGCGCCGATAGGCGGCCCGGCAGGCGAGATAGGCGGCAATGGTTGCCGCCGGCCAGAAGAACAGGGCGAATTCAGCGCTCATGGCGCACCTGCAGACGCTGGACCGCCTCGACCGCCAAGGCCGTGCCGGCCATGACCAGCAGGGTGCCGAGCAAGATGGCGCCCAGCAGTTCGAGGCCGAGGGGGCCGAGGAATTCGCGGTGGTCCAGCAGCCCCATCACGGCGGGGACGAAGAACAGCAGCATGTCGGCGAGCAGCAGATCGGCGCCGCGCCGGATCGTACCCGGGCGGATCCCCTTGGCCAGCAGCAGGACGAGCACGGCGATCATGCCGATCACCCCGCCCGGCACCGGCAGGCCGGACCAACCCGCCACCAGCGTGCCGAGCCACCAGAAGCCGCCGATCAAGGCGAGCTGCACCAGGCGGCTTTGCCGCAGCAGGGCACGGAGGCGGAGAGGCAGGCGATGGGCGGTCATGACGGGGTTCCTTCGGATCCCCTTCATTTTGGGCGTCGAACGCTATAGATAAAATGAATTGTTGGAATGATTTTCATTCCGTTCTGGAATTCAGCCATGCAACTCCGCACGCTCCGCGCCTTCGTCGAAGTGGTCCGCCAGGGCGGCTTCTCCCAGGCCGCCAAGATCGTCTTCGCCACCCAGCCGACCGTCTCCAAGGCAGTGAAGCAGCTCGAGGACGAGCTGGGCGTCGTGCTGCTGGACCGCGCCGGCCACCGCCCGGTGCTGACCGCGGCGGGTGAGATCGTCTATCGCCGCGCCCTCACCCTGCTGACGGAGCGGGACGACATGCTGCGCGAGATCGACGACCTGCGCGGGCTCAGGCGCGGCGAACTCCGCCTGGGCCTGCCGCCGCTCGGCTCCAGCGTGCTCTTCGCGCCGCTCTTCGCGAGTTTCCGCCAGCGCTATCCGGGCGTCGCCATCCGCCTGGTCGAACACGGCTCCAAGCGGCTCGAAGAATTGCTGATGGCGGGCGAGGTCGAGCTGATCGCCACCCTCCTGCCCCTCCGCCCCGATTTCGACTGGCAGCCGGCGCGGCGCGAACCGCTCTATGCCCTGATCCCGCCGGGCCACGCCCTGAACGGCGCCGCGAGGGTGACGCTGGCCCAGCTCCGCGAGACGCCCTTCATCCTGTTCGAGGGCGGCTTCGCCCTGAACGCGGTGATCATCGGCGCCTGCCAGCGCAGCGGCTTCACGCCGGTCGAGGCGGCGCGCAGCGGCCAGATCGATTTCATCGCCGCCCTGGTCGCCGCCGGCCTCGGCGTCGCCTTCCTGCCCCGCATGATCGCCGAGCAACAAAAGCGCCCGGGCATCCACCTGGCCGCCCTGGACGAGCCGGATACCGATTGGGACATGGCCCTGGCTTGGCGGCGCGGCGGCTATCTCTCCCACGCCGCTCGGGCCTGGCTGGCGCTGGCCAAGGGCGCCTAGGCCCCCTGCATCAGCTCGAGCAGGGCCGCGGCAGCCGCTTCGGGCCGGCGTTCCTTGTGATGCAGGGCATAGAAGCGCCGCCGGCCGACCTCGCGGTCGAGGCGGACCAGAGTGCCGGCCTCCAGCGCCCCGGCCACCACCTGGCGCGACAGCACGGCGAGACCGGCGCCATCCTCGACCGCGGCCCGGACCGCCTCGTTCGACGGCAGTTCCAGGATCACCTGCAAGTCTTCGATCGCGAGGCCCAGGGCTTCGAGGCCCAGCGTGCGGGTCGCCGAACCTGCTTCGCGCAGGACGAAGGGCAATGTCTTCAAGACCGCCGCCGTCGGCGGCCCAGCCGGCGCCAGACCCGGGCTCGCCACCAGGACCAATTCGTCCTCCGCGACCGGCAGGGCGAGCAGGGCCGGCTCGTCGACCGCCCCTTCGACCACGCCGAGTTCCGCCGCCCCTTCCAGCACCAGGCGGGCGACCTGTTCGGTATTGCCGATCGAGAGGCCGACGGTGACCGCCGGATGGGCGCGGCGAAACCGATGCAGCAGCGCCGGCAGCCAGTAATTGCCCACCGTCTGGCTGGCCGCGACGGCGAGGCTGCCGCGTTGCAGCCCGGCCAGGTCGTTCAGCACCGCCTCGGCCTGGGCGGCGCGCGCCAGCACCGCGCGCGCTTCGGCCAGGAACAGGCGGCCGGCCGCGGTCAGCTCGATGCGCCGGCCGACCCGGTTGAACAGCCGCGTGGCATGGCGCGCCTCCAGCGCCGCGACGGCGGCACTGACCGCCGACTGGGTCAGGTTGAGTTCGGCCGCGGCCCGGGTCAGATGCTCCCGGGCGGCGACTGCGACGAAGATGCGCAATTGTTCGAGGGTCATGTCGGCCGGGCGCTGATTCCGGCCGCCATCAGAGCGGAAGCTTCGACGAAAGCATAGGCCCGGATACCGGACTGCGACACACTTGCCGGCTGAAAACCGATTTCTTCGGCACTACCCTCGCCGGCAAAGAGACGAAGGGAGGGCCGCCATGGCCTGGACCTGTGCCTGCTGCGGTCGGAGTTTCGAAGGCCTGCCCCTGGATTACGGCACCTCGGCGCCGAGTGACTGGTTCGCCCTGCCTGAGGCTGTGCGGGAAGCGCGGGCGAGGCTCTCCGAAGACCTCTGCATGATCGACCGCAAATCCTTCTATGTCCGGGGCTGCCTCGAAATCCCGATCGCCGGCAGCGGCGCATGCCTGACCTGGGGCATCTGGGTCGCCGTCGGCGCGGCGGACTTCGGCCATGTCCTCGACCATTGGAACGATCCGATCCCGGCGGGCGATCCCCCGCTCGACGGCGAACTGGCCTCCTGGCTCGACGGCTATCCGAAGCCCGAGCATGTCGCATGCCAACTCGTGCTCCGCGACGGCAACCTGCGCCCGCTGATCCTGCTGGCACCGGGGGATTATCCGCTCGCGCTCGAACAGCACCAGGGCATCGACTGGCACCGGGTGGAGGAAATCGCCACCGCGGCGCGGGCCGTCCGATCCGGCGCCGCCTGAGCCCGGGCGCGGTCAGGCGGTCAGTTCGACCGCCGTCAGCGCGAAACCCGCGATGAAGAGAAAGGCCAGGAAGCCGAGCAGCAGGGGCCGCGGTCCCTTGGCGCGCAGCTTGGCGACGCTGGTCTCCAGCCCCATGGCGGCGAGCGCCATCGAGAGCAGGAAGGCGGTCGCCGAGACGATCCAGGACTTGGCCTCGGCCGGCACGGTGACGACGCTGTTCAGCCCGACCATGGCGATGAAGCCGAGCACGAACCACGGCATGGGCGCCTTCTTCCGGCTGACATGGCCGGGCCGCCCGCGCCGCGCGGCGAGGCCGAGCAGCAGGACGACCGGGGCCAGCATGGCGACGCGGGAGAGCTTGGCGATGGTGCCGAATTCGCCCGCTTCCTGCCCGTCCTGATAGGCGGCGGCGACCACCTGGGCGATCTCGTGGATCGAGGCGCCGCTCCACAGGCCGTAAGCATGGGGCGAGAGGTGCAGGAGGCCCGGCACCAGCGGATAGAGGAACATGGCGAGAGTGCCGAAAATGGTGACGCAGGCGACGGCATAGGCGGCATCCTCGTCGCTCGCCTCGGTCACCGTATTGGCAGCGAAGACGGCGGAAGCGCCACAGATCGAGGTGCCGGCGGCGATCAGTTCCGCCAGCTTGCGCTCGACCCCCAGCTCTTTGCCGAGCCAGAGGGTGAAGCCGAAGGTGGCGGCCAGGGTGGCCGCGATCACCGCGATGCCGCCGATGCCGACCTCCGCCACCTGGGCCGCGGTCAGTTGCAGGCCGAGCAGGATGATGGCGAAGCGCAGCACCCGCTTCAGGGCGAAACTGATGCCGGCCTTGGCCGCGCGCGGCGTGCCCAGCAGGTTGTGGAAGCCGATGCCGATCACGATCGCCAGGATCATCGGGCTGAAGATGCCGAGCCCGGGCAACTGGCGGAGGGCGAAGGCCCCCCCGGCGATCCCCCCGGTCAGCAGCAGGCCCGGCACCAGGGCGGGAAGGGAAAAGCGCCCCACGGGCGTTGCGGCTGCGACGGTCACGATCGTCTCCTTGCTTGCGGGACGATCCTGGCAGTCGCCGACTATTCACAAAAACTCATTGTATTTGTCGAATCGTTCGATTTCATCGAACGTATGCGCGGCTTGACCCGGCGCGGGGAGATCCCACATCTGTTGCGTGCCGGGCTGTCCCGGCGGTTCCAGTCCACTGTGGGAGACACCCGTGGGTTACGCCCGTACCGCCCTGCTTCTCGCCGCCATGACCGGCCTGTTTCTCGCTGTCGGCTGGCTGATCGCCGGCCAGCAGGGCTTGGTCATCGCCTTCGTGGTGGCTGCGGCGATGAATGCCTTCACCTATTGGAACGCCGACCGCATGGTGCTTTCCATGTATGGCGCGCGGGAAGTGGGCCCGAACGAGGCACCGCGCCTTCATGGCATCGTCGCCCGCCTGGCCGACAACGCCGGTCTGCCCATGCCGCGCGTCTATATCGTCGACAGCGCACAGCCCAATGCCTTCGCCACCGGCCGCAATCCGGACCATGCCGCGGTCGCGGCGACCACCGGCCTGCTCCGCCTCCTCTCGGAAGAGGAGATCGCGGGCGTGATGGCGCATGAGCTCGCCCATGTGCGGAACCGCGACACCCTGACCATGACGGTGACCGCGACCATCGCCGGCGCCATCGGCATGTTGGCCAATTTCGCCTTCTTCTTCGGCGGCTCCTCGAACGACGAGCGAAACAACCCGCTGGGACCGATCGCTGGCATATTGGTCGCCCTGCTGGCGCCGGTCGCCGCCGCCCTGGTGCAATTCGCCATCTCGCGCAGCCGCGAATACGAGGCGGACCGGATGGGCGCCGAGATCTGCGGCCGCCCGCTCTGGCTCGCCTCCGCCCTGAACAAACTCTCCCAGGGCGCCGAGGCGATCGAGAACCGCGGCGCCGAAGCCAATCCGGCCACGGCCCATCTCTTCATCGTCAATCCGCTGCACGGACGTGCTATGGATGGGTTGTTCACCACCCATCCGCGGATGGAAAACCGGATCGAGCGCCTGCGTCGCATGGCGGTCGAGATGGGTCAGGCAGGACCCTGGAATTGAGTTTGACCGATACGCCGGCCGATGCCGGTCATGCCGGCGTCGCCGCGCGTTTCGCCGCCCTCGGCCTCGTGGAAGCGGTGGTGGCGCGGGGTGTGCCGCTCGACGAGGCACTGGACCATGCCGGGGCGCTGGCCAAGCTGGAGCCGCGTGATCGCGCCTTCGCCCATGCCCTGGCCGCCGCCTGCGTGCGCTCCTGGGGTTATCTCCTGGCCGTCGTCGGGCGCTGCCTGGACCGGCCGGACGGCCATCTGCCGGACCGGCTGCGCGCCGTGCTGGCGCTCGGCGCCGCCCAGCTCCTGATCCTCGAGGTGCCGCCCCATGCCGCGGTCGGCGCCACGGTCGAACTGGTGGACGGCAAGCTGGCCCGACTGAAAGGCCTCGCCAATGCCGTGCTGCGCCGGATCGACCGCGAGCGGAAGGCGATCGACGCATCGATCGACCGCGCCCGCAGCTCGACCCCCGATTTCCTGTGGACCGGCTGGGTCAAGGCTTACGGGCCGGAGACGGCGGCCAGGATCGCCGCCGCCAACCAGCGTGAAGCCCCCCTCGACCTCACCCTGAAGCCGGGCCTCGATGCCGCCGCCTGGGCCGGGAAGCTGGGCGCCACCCTGCTGCCGACCGGCAGCCTCCGCCTCGCCCGGCCGGGCAAGGTGACCGAACTGCCGGGTTACGACACCGGCGACTGGTGGGTGCAGGACGCCGCCGCCGCCCTGCCCGCCCGCCTGCTGGGTGCCGTGGCGGGTGCCCGCGTGCTCGACCTCTGCGCCGCCCCGGGCGGCAAGACGGCCCAACTCGCCGCCGCCGGGGCCGAGGTCACCGCGGTCGACCAGGCGCGCGGCCGGCTCGATCGCCTGCGCGAGAATCTGGAGCGCCTGCACTTGCGAGCCGAGACGGTGACGGCCGATGTCGCCGCCTACCGACCGGCCGAGCCCTTCCCCTTCGTGCTGCTCGACGCCCCCTGTTCGGCGACCGGCACGCTCCGCCGCAATCCCGACATCGCCCTGCACCGCACGGCCGACGAGATCCGCAGCCTGGGCCGGGTCCAGGCCAAGCTGCTGGGGGCCGCCGCCGCCCTGGTGGCGCCGGGCGGAACGTTGGTCTTCTGCACCTGTTCGATCGAACCGCGCGAGGGGCCGGACCTGGTGGACGCCTTCCTGGCCGCCAGCCCGGACTGGCGCCGGGTCCCAGTCGAAGCAGCCGAAGTGCCGGGGCTCGAAGACGCCCTGACCGCGGCCGGCGATCTCCGCACCCTACCGTGTCATCTCGAAGCGCTCGGCGGCGTCGATGGTTTCTACGCCGCCCGCCTCGTCCGCATCTGACCGGTTGGCATCAGGGCCGCTAACTGTTACGAGCAATTCATGCAGCAATCGATTCGCATCGCTCCGTCGATTCTCTCGGCCGACTTCGCCAAGCTCGGCGAGGAAGTGCGCGCCATGGACGCGGCCGGGGCGGACTACATCCATGTCGACGTGATGGACGGCCATTTCGTGCCCAACATCACCATCGGTCCTTCCGTGGTCGCGGCGCTGCGCCCCCATACGCGCAAGGTCTTCGACGTCCACCTGATGATCGCGCCGGTCGATCCCTTCATCGAGGGCTTCGCCAAGGCGGGCGCCGACATCATCTCGCTCCATCCCGAAGCCGGGCCGCATCTGCACCGCACGCTGCAGACGATCAAGGTCCACGGCTGCAAGGCGGGCGTGGTGCTGAACCCGGCGACGCCGATTTCGGCGGTCGAGACGGTGATCGACATGGTCGACCTGATCCTGGTCATGTCGGTCAACCCGGGCTTCGGCGGCCAGAGCTTCATCGAGAGCCAGCTCGCCAAGATCGCCGCGCTCCGCGGCCTGATCGACGGGACGGGCCGCGCGATCGACCTCGAAGTCGACGGCGGCATCAATTTGGAGACCGCGCCCCGGGCGATCGCGGCCGGGGCCGACGTGCTGGTCGCCGGCACCGCCAGTTTCGCCGGCGGGCCTGCCGCCTATGCAGCCAACATCGAACGCCTCCGCGGCGCCTGAGGGGGCGGTGATGGGGGCGACGGGCATGCAGGCACCGGACCCCAGGACCGAGGTTGTCGGCCCGACCACCCACGCCACCCTGCCCGGCCTGCCGCCGGCCTGGACCAAGGGCAGCCTGGCCAAGGCCAAGGCTGCCGCCCTGGGCCGCCGCCTGCGCGCCGGGCTCGCGGCCTCGCGCCTCTCGATCGCCACTCTGGGGCGCGCCCCCTCGGTCTTCGCCCTCAATGTCCAGACCGACCCGTTCCCGGGCTCGGTCGACGAGGCCAATGCCCTGTTCCAGGGCCGCTACCGCTTCGCCGGCGAACTCCTGCTCTCGCCCAACCAGACGCCCTGGACCATGGTCGGCGCCGGCCCCGCCTGGTTCGAGGCGCTGCATGATTTCCATTGGCTGCGCCATTTCTCGGCCGCCGGGGGCGAAGCGGCCAAACGCCAGGCCCGCGCCCTGCTGGACGGCTGGCTGAAGCGCTACGGCCGTTTCGACGCCCATTGGTGGCGGCCGGATCTCGCCGGCCGGCGCATCACCGCCTGGGTCGGCCACCTGCCCCTGCTGCTCGACGGGGCGGATCTGCCCCTCCGCGAAGGCCTGCTCGAAGCCCTGATGCGGCAGCTCCGCTACATCGCCCGGGCGACCGGCTCGCTGCCGCCGGGTTCGGGCCGGATCGAAGCCTATTGCGGCCTCGCCCTCGGCCATCTGGCGCTCGGCCAATGGGGCCGGCCGCTGGCCCGCGCCCTGCACCGGCTGGACGAGACCCTGAGCCAACAGATCCTGCCCGACGGCGGCCTGCCCTCGCGCAATCCGGGCGACCATCTGGCCGCCCTCGAAGCGCTGGCCCGGCTGCGCACCGCCCTGGTCTCGGCCGGCCAGGTGCCGAGCGTGCCGCTGACCCGGGCGATCGACCGCCTGGCCCCGGCCGTCCGCTTCTTCCGGCTGGGCGACGGCAGGCTCGCCACCTTCCACGGCGCCCGCCAGGGCGAGGCCGGCCATATCGAGCAGGTCCTCGCCCTCGCCGTGCCCAAGGGCAAGGCGCCCGCGCGCCTGCCCCACATCGGCTTCGAGCGGATCGAGGCGCGCCGCCTCGTCCTCCTGTTCGATGTCGGCGCGCCGCCGCCGCCCGGCTGTTCCGACGCCTGCCATATCGCCCCTCTCGCCTTCGAGATGAGTTCGGGGCGCGACCGGCTCATCGTCTCCTGCGGCGCCGCCCCGGGGCTGGACGCGGAATGGCGCCACGTCGGCCGCGCCACCGCCGCCCATTCGACGATGACGCTGGACGACCAGAACGCCTGGATCTCGGTCGAGGATCCGGAACTCGGCTTCCGCCCGGCCCTGCCCGCCATGGCCACCACGGCGACGAGGAACGAGGCCGACGGCCAGGTCTGGATCGAGGCGAGCCATTCGGGCTATGGCCCGCGGCTCGGCCTCGTGCATCGCCGCTCGCTCTGGCTCGATGCCGAGGGCGGCGACCTCCGCGGCGAGGACCGGGTCGAACCGCGCGGCCGCGTGCCGGGGCGGAGCCTGCCCTTCGCGCTGCGCTTCCACCTGGCGCCCGGCGTGCGCGCCAGCCTGACCACGGATTCCTCCGGCGTGTTGCTCCGCACGCCCGGCGGCGACGGCTGGCAGTTCCGGGCGCTCGGCGGCCATGTCGCCCTCGAAGAATCCGTCTCGATCGCCGACTACGGCCCGCCGCGCCGCTCGGAACAGATCGTGGTCAGCGGCTCGCTCGACGCCGGCCGCACCGTGCTCCGCTGGGGCCTGAAGCGGATCGACGCCAAGCCGGCCTGAGTCCGCCCAAAGTCATGACCACCCCGCGTCTTCGCCGCTTGCGAGCGGCGCGTATTCACGTATTGTGCGCCTTCGCACGAGGACCGTCGTCCTTGCGTGCGCGAACCCCTTTTTGAGGATCCTAGAGCGATGGGTTGGAAAGTCGCCGTTGTCGGGGCGACCGGGCAGGTCGGCCGCGAAATGTTGAACATCCTTGCCGAACGTCAGTTTCCCGCTGACGAAGTGGTGGCGCTGGCGTCACCCAAATCGATCGGCACCGAGGTCACTTTCGGCGAGACTACCCTGAAGGTCAAAGCGCTCGAGGATTACGATTTCCGCGGCACCGACATCGCGCTGTTCTCGGCCGGCGGTTCGGTCTCGGCCAAGTGGGCGCCCAAGGTGGCGGCCGCGGGCGCCGTGGTGGTCGACAATTCCTCGCATTTCCGGATGGAGCCGGACGTCCCCCTGATCGTTCCCGAAGTGAACGCGCAGGCCGTCGCGGGCTATACCAAGCGGGGCATCATCGCCAATCCCAACTGTTCGACCGCCCAGCTCGTCGTCGCCCTGAAGCCGCTGCACGACTTCGCCAAGATCAAGCGCGTCGTCGTCTCGACCTATCAGTCGGTCTCGGGCGCGGGCAACAAGGGCATGGACGAGCTCTTCAACCAGACCCGCGCGCTCTTCGTGAACGACGCGGTCGAGCCGAAGAAGTTCCCGAAGCAGATCGCCTTCAACGTGATCCCGCATATCGACGTCTTCATGGACGACGGCTACACCAAGGAAGAATGGAAGATGACCGCGGAGACCAGGAAGATCCTGGACCCGGACATCGCCCTGACCGCCACCTGTGTCCGCGTGCCGGTCTTCGTCGGCCATTCTGAATCGGTGAACATCGAGTTCGACAACCCGATCACCGTCGACCAGGCCCGCGAAATCCTGCGCCAGGGGCCCGGCCTCATGGTCGTCGACAAGCGCGAAGACGGCGGCTACATCACCCCGCTCGAATGCGTGGGCGACTACGCCACCTTCGTCTCCCGCATCCGCCGCGACCCGACGGTGCCGGACGGCAAGGGCCTCGCCCTCTGGTGCGTCTCCGACAACCTGCGCAAGGGTGCGGCGCTCAACGCCGTCCAGATCGCGGAAATCCTGATCGCCCGGCACCTGAAGCAGGCCGCCTGAGCGACAGACTCGGACAAGAACAGGAACGGCCCGCCCTGGTGGCGGGCCGTTTCGCTTTTGCAGCATGACGTAGCGTCATCGTGCATTCCACACGCACCGGCGGAAAATTCTTCTTGGTCGATTGAAACACTGCTTGACGACCCCCATTAATCCTTTTGAAGGTGTGACAAGGTGACGCTGGCGTCATCGGCGCGGTTGCCGGTGTCGGCGTCCAGGAACCCTGCCGTTGCAGGGGCCGGTTACGGGAAAGCGGTGCTTCATGCCTCTCGCGATGACCCTTCAGCATTTGGCCAAGACCGGCCTTTCGAGCATCACCGGGCCGCTGCTGGCAGGGGCCGCGGCGATCGCGCCCGCGGTGATCGAGGGCAAGCGGTTGAACCCGCAGCTCCAGGCCTTCGCCGCCCTCCAGCGCAAGCTGTTCCCGATCCACCGCATGACGGTCGAGCAGGCGCGCGGCGCCTATCGCATGGGCATGGCCGCCTTCGCGCTGGCGCCGCGGCCGATGGCGCTGATCGAAGAACTGGTCATCCCGGGCGAGTTGGGCGCCATTCGCGCCCGCCTCTATGTCCCGCGCGGGCTCTCCACACCCTTGCCGCTGACCGTTTATTTCCATGGCGGCGGCTTCGTCCTGGGTGACCTGGACGGTTACGATTCGACCTGCCGCTACATCGCCGACAAGGCGCGTTGCGCCGTCCTCTCGATCGACTACCGCCTGGCGCCCGAGGCGCCGATGCCGGCCGCCGTGATCGATGCCGGGGCGGTGTGGCGCTTCCTGGTCGCCCATGCCGCCGCGATGGGCATCGATCCCAGGCGCATGGCCGTTGCCGGCGATTCCGCGGGCGGCCTGCTTTCCGCCATGGTCACCCATATGGCGCGCGACGCCGATATCCAGCCGCCCTGCCACCAGTTGCTGATCTATCCGGCGACCGACGGGCGCATGAACACCCGCTCGGCCCAGCTCTATGCCAAGGGCTTCATCCTGGAAAAGAAGCTGACCGACTGGTTCCGCAAGCTCTGTGCCGGCGAAATGTCGGACCAGGACATGGCCCGCCTGACCCCGATCAATGCCGAGCGCTTCGACGGCCTCGCCCCCGCCACGGTGGTGGTCGCCGGCTTCGACCCGCTCTATGACGAGGGCGTCGGCTATGTCGAGAAGCTGCGCGATGCCGGCGTTCCGGTCGAGGTGCAGGACCATCCGGACATGCTGCACGGCTTCCTGACCTTCACCGGCGCCATTCCGCGCACCAGGGCGGCGCTGGATGAGGGCATCCACGCGCTCCGCCGCGCGCTCTGGGCCGGGCAGGCGCTCGGCTACGGCAAGGGCCGCGCGCGCACCATCCTGCTGCCTGGCGAGGCCTGAGCCCGCCTGTGGCCGAATTCATTGCGCCCGCCATCGGGGGCGGCCATGCTCGCCCCCGATGCAGGACCCGCGATGATGGCGATGGACGAAGAAACGACGCTGCCGCCCGAGACACTTCTCGGCAATACCTATCGAATCGAGGCGCTGATCGCCCGCGGCGGCATGGGCGAAGTCTATCGGGTCCGGAACGAGACGCTGGGCACGCTGCACGCCCTGAAGATCATCCGTTCGGACCTCGCCGGTTCCTCCACCATGGTGGAGCTGTTTCGGCGCGAGGCGATGGCGCTGCGCCAGCTCAGGTCCGATGCGATCGTCGCCTATGACGGGCTGTTCAGGGACGAGCGGGGCCGCACCTATCTGGTGATGGAATATGTCGACGGGCCGTCGCTCGCCCGCCTGATCTCGGTCAAGCCGCTTGGCGTCGAGGAGGTCCGGCGCATGGCGATCAATGTCGCCGCCGGCCTCGAGAGCGCCCATGAGAAGGGCGTGCTGCACCGCGACCTGTCGCCCGACAACATCATCTTCGAAGGGGGCGACCTGATGCGCCCCAAGATCATCGATTTCGGCATCGCCCGGGTCGAGAGTGCGGGGGAGAGCACCGTGCTGGGCGGCCAGATCGCTGGCAAGCTCTCCTATGTCGCCCCCGAACAGCTCGGCCGATTCGACGGCCAGGTGGACGCCAGGACCGATGTCTACAGCCTGGGTCTGGTGATGGCCGCCGCCCTGCTCGGCCGCAAGCTCGACATGGGCCGCACGGTCGAGACGGCACTGGCGGCACGCCAGGCGGTGCCCGACCTTTCCGCCATCCCGGAGGCGATGCACCCCCTGATCGCCACCATGCTGGAGCCCGATCCGGAGCGGCGGCCGCAGTCGATGTCGGAAGTGATCCTGCGCCTCTATACCCCGGGCTCGCTCCGCACCAGCCTGCCCCCGCCGCCGCCCGAGACCGCGATCCCGGTGACGCCGGCCCCTAAGCCCGCGTCACCGCGCCGGCACAACCTGGCCAAGGCCCTCGCCCTCTGGGCCGCGGTCGCTGCCTTGGCCGGTGGCCTCACCTTCGCCGGCCTGGTCTATCGACACGAGATCGCCGGGCTCTTCGCCGGTGGCGGGCCGACGCCCACGGCGCCGGTGCCCGCAGCCCCCGCCTCCGCTACGCCCGCAGCACCAGCACCGGCCGCCCCGCCCGCGCCCGAACCGCCCGCGGCCGCGCCGCCGTCCAGCGGCTTCCTGGGCGGCCAGATCAAGAAGAACTGAGCGGTTCCAGGACCACCGGCGGCGCGCTGTCGATCAGATGCTGCGCCTCGATCAGGGGCAATTCGTCGAGGCCGAGGCGCGCCGCCTCGGCGATCAGCGCTTCGACGACGCCGAGCGCCTTACCCAATGCAGCCGCGGGCGCCAGACCGGAGAGCAGCCCGGCCAGCAGCAGGGCGCCGAGCGAATCGCCCAGGCCATGGGGCGGCTCCGCCACCGGCCAGGTGCGGGCGACATGCGCCCTGCCGCCCATCCGGAGCAGGGTGGTGAGCAGCCCGTCGCCCGCCTCGAAGGAGGTCACGACGGAAAGCCCGGGGCCGAGGGCGTCCAGCGCCGCCAGGGCCTCCGCCGGCGTGGCCAGCGGCCGGCCGGCCAGGGCTTCCAGCTCGAAATGATTGGGCTTCACGATGTCGGCGAGCGGGATCAGGCGATCACGGAAGCACTCCAGAATGCCGTCGGCGACATAGGCCCCGCCGTCGCGGTCGCCGATCACCGGATCGACCAGCACCGGCGCCGCCGGATGGACCGCCTTCACCCGCCGGACCGCCTCCGCCGCCACCACACCATTGGCCGGCGTGCCCAGATAGCCGACGATCACCCCGGCGACCCGCTCCAAAACGCCGATGCGGTCGAGCCCGTCCAGCATCGAGGCCAGCATATCTGCCGAGATCGCCCCGCCCCCCGGCCGCCCGTGCCCGGGGTGCGCCGAGAGCAGCACGGTCGGCAGTTCGACGACCTCGAAACCCTGCCGCTGCAGCAGGAAGGCCGCCGCCGAATTGCCGACATGGCCGAAGGCGACGCGCGACTGGATCGAGAGCACGAGAGGGGCGGGCATGAGTCCAACCGGAAGAGCAATTGTGGTAGCGTGACCTTATGACGAAGTCCGGCCTCTACGAGCGCGATTTCTACGCCTGGGCGAACGAACAGGCGCGCCTGCTGCGCGAGGGCAAACTCGCCGCCGCCGATATCGAGCATATCGCCGAGGAGATCGAGAGCATGGGGCGGAGCGAGAAGCGCGAGTTGATCAATCGCTTGGCCGTCCTCCTGCTCCATCTCCTGAAATGGCAGTACCAGCCGGGTTTCCGGGGTACGAGCTGGCGACTGACGGTCGAGGAACAGCGCTACCGCCTCGAAGCCCATATCGCCGACAATCCCAGCCTGAAATCCGTGATCGCGCCCGCGACGGCCGATGCCTACCGGCTCGCCCTGATCGAAGCGGAACGAGAAACAGGCTTGCCGCGCCACAACTTCCCCGCCGCCTGCCCCTGGAGCTTCGAGCAGGTGATGGACGAGGCGTTCTGGCCGGAGGAGCCGCCGGCCGCCTGAAGAGCACCTCTCGACGCATCGCCGCAAATTTGCTGCGTTGCGACCTTGCCTGTCGTCGTCGCGCCGCTATAGTCCCGGTCATTGCATCATTTTCTGATCGGGCGGGAATACATGAGCATCGTTCGGCCACGTCGCAGCGTCCTCTACATGCCGGGGGCGAACGCCCGGGCGCTGGACAAGGCGCGCAGCCTGCCCGCCGACGGCCTGATCCTGGACCTCGAAGACGCGGTCAGCCCGGATGCCAAGGAACTGGCCCGCGGCCAGATCGGCGATGCCCTGAAGACCGGCGGCTATGGCTTCCGCGAGGTGATCGTGCGCACCAACGGGCTGGAGACGCCCTGGGGTGTGGACGACATCAAGGCCCTGGCCCCGCTCGGCCCCGACGCCATCCTGCTGCCCAAGGTCGAGGATCCGGCGACCATCCTGAAGGCCGAAGCCCTGCTGAACGAGGTCGGCGCGCCGGCGTCGACCACCATCTGGGCGATGATGGAGACGCCGCTCGGCATCCTCCGCGCGGCCGAGATCGCGGCTTCGTCGAAGCGCCTGACCTGCTTCGTCATGGGCACCTCCGACCTGACCAAGGACCTGCATTCGCGCCACACGCCGATGCGCCTGCCCATGCTGACCTCGCTCGGCATCACCATGCTGGCGGCCCGGGCTTACGGGCTGTTCATCCTCGACGGCGTCTATCTCGACCTCAAGGACGAGGAAGGCTATCGCGCCTCCTGCCTGCAGGGCGTCGAACTCGGCTTCGACGGCAAGACCCTGATCCACCCCAATCAGATCGAGGGCGCCAACGAAGTCTTCGCGCCGTCGGAAGCCGAAATCGCCTGGTCGCGCAAGATCATCGAGGCCTTCGCCGCGGCCGAGGCCGAGGGCAAGGGTGTAGTGCTGGTCGACGGCAAGCTGATCGAGAACCTGCATGTCGAGAACGCCAAGCGGATCGTGGGCATGGCCGACGCCATCGCGGCCCGGGGGTGAGGCGATGAGCAGCAAGACGGCCAAGGGCAATTTCTTCGAGGATTTCACCGTCGGGCAGGAATTGGTGCACGCCACGCCGCGCACCGTGACCGAAGGCGATGTCGCGCTTTACTGCGCGCTGACCGGCAGCCGCTTCGTGCCCCAGTCCTCGGCCGCCTTCGCGCGTTCAATCGGGCTTTCGGGCGCCCCGGTTGACGACCTGCTGACCTTCCACGTCGTCTTCGGCAAGACGGTGCCGGACGTCTCGCTCAATGCCGTGGCCAATCTCGGCTATGCCCAGGGCCGCTTCCACAAGCTGGTCGCGCCGGGCGCCACGCTCTCCACCGTCTCGACCGTGATCGGCCTCAAGGAGAATTCCAACAAGGAGACGGGCACGGTCTACGTCCGCTCGGTCGGCCGCGACGACGAAGGCGACCTGGTGCTGGACTATTGCCGCTGGGTCATGGTGCGGAAGCGCGACAAGGCCTCGCCCGCGCCGGCCGCGGTGGTGCCCGACCTGCCGCCGGTGGTCGAACCGTCCAGCCTGGTGGTGCCCAAAGGCCTGAATTTCGCGCATTTCTCGACCGCCCTCTCCGGCTCGGCTCATCTCTGGGACGATTACGCGGTGGGCGAGAAGATCGATCATGTCGATGGCATGACGATCGAGGAAGCCGAGCATATGATGGCGACCCGCCTCTACCAGAACACCGCCCGGGTCCACTTCAACCAGTGGACCGAGAAGGACGGCCGCTTCGGCCGGCGCCTGATGTATGGCGGCCATGTCATCTCGCTCGCCCGCGCCCTTTCGTTCAACGGGCTCGGCAATGCGGTCTTCGTCTCGGCGATCAACGGCGGGCGCCATGCCGCCCCCACTTTCGCCGGTGACACGCTGTTCGCCTGGTCCGAGATCAAGGACAAGGCGGAAATCCCGGGGCACCGTGACGTCGGCGCGCTGCGCATCCGCCTGGTCGCCACCAAGAACCTGCCGGCCGCCGAATTCCCCGAGTCGGGCGAGAACGTCGTGCTGGACTTCGACTACTGGGCGCTCATCCCACGGCGCTAGTGCCTGCTGAAGGCTCTCATCCCGCGGGACGAAGCGCGGGCCGGGGTCTGGATTTGACTTAGGTTTCGTTGACTGGCGGTGATCCGCCTTTAGTATCGGCCGCGCGCGGGACGCAATGTCCCGAACGCATCTGCCCGGCTCACGGGCGTTCGAGGTCGGGCGGGGGTTCGACCTTCAAGAGAATGAGGACCAGCGATGGCTCAAGTCGAGCGTCCGCTTTCGCCACACCTCCAGGTCTACCGCCTGCCGTTGACCGCCGTCCTGTCGATCCTGCACCGCATCACCGGTGTCGGCCTCGGCCTCGGCACCCTGATGCTGACGTGGTGGCTGGTCGCCGCCGCCAGCGGCCCCGAAGCCTATGGCCACTTCCAGTGGTTCGCCGGCTCGATCCTGGGCCTGCTGATCCTGTTCGGCTTCACCCTGGCTTTGTCGCTTCACCTGCTGAACGGCATCCGCCACCTGTTCTGGGACGCCGGCTGGGGCTTCGACAAGGTCCTGGCGCACAAGGCGTCGCTCGCCGTCGCCGCCGGTGCGGTGGGCTTGACCGTGATCATCTGGATCGCGGCGCTGATCTGAGGACCAAGACATGGCTTCCCCCCGTTCTTCCCTTCGTTCGCCGCTGGGCGCCGTTCGCGGCCTCGGCTCGGCCAAGGACGGCACCCACCATTGGTGGCTGCAGCGCGTCACCGCGATCGCCCTGGTGCCCCTCACCATCTGGTTCGTGGCCAGCCTCGTGGTGCTCGCCGGCGCGCCGCTCGAAGCCTTCGCGGCCTGGGTCGGACAGCCGCTGGTGGCGGTGCTGCTCGGCCTCTTCGTCGCCGTCGGCTTCTGGCATCTGAAGCTCGGTGTGCAGGTCGTGGTCGAAGACTACGTCCACACCGAGTCGACCAAGATCCTGGTTCAGATGCTGGTCAATTTCGCGACCGTCGTGCTTGGCGCTGCGGCCATCTTCTCGATCCTCAAAATCGCGATCTGAGTATTCCCATGCCCCAGGCTTATCCCATCACAGACCATACCTACGACGTCGTGGTCGTGGGTGCCGGCGGCGCCGGCCTGCGCGCCACCTTCGGCATGGCCGAGCGCGGCCTGAAGACCGCCTGCATCACCAAGGTCTTCCCGACCCGCTCCCATACCGTCGCGGCCCAGGGCGGCATCTCCGCCGCCCTCGGCAACATGGGCGAGGACGATTGGCGCTTCCACATGTACGACACCGTCAAGGGGTCGGACTGGCTGGGCGACCAGGACGCCATCGAATACATGTGCCGCAACGCGCCGGCCGCGGTGATCGAGCTCGAACACTACGGCGTGCCCTTCTCGCGCACGCCCGAGGGCAAGATCTACCAGCGCGCCTTCGGCGGTATGACCACCCATTACGGCAAGGGCCAGGCCCAGCGCACCTGCGCCGCGGCCGACCGCACCGGCCACGCCATCCTGCACACGCTCTACCAGCAGTCGCTGCGCTTCGACGCCCAGTTCTTCATCGAGTATTTCGTGCTCGACCTGATCATGGAGAACGGTGAGTGCCGGGGCGTGATCGCCTGGTGCCTGGAAGACGGCTCGATCCATCGCTTCCGGGCGAAGATCGTGGTGCTGGCGACCGGCGGCTATGGCCGCGCCTTCTTCTCTGCGACCTCGGCCCATACCTGCACCGGCGACGGCGGCGGCATGGTGCTGCGCGCTGGCCATGCCCTGCAGGACATGGAATTCGTGCAGTTCCACCCGACCGGCATCTATGGCTCGGGCTGCCTGATCACCGAAGGTTCGCGCGGCGAAGGCGGCATCCTCCGCAATTCCGAGGGCGAGCGCTTCATGGAGCGCTATGCGCCCTCGGCCAAGGACCTCGCGTCGCGTGACGTCGTCTCGCGCGCCATGACGATCGAGATCCGCGAAGGCCGCGGCGTCGGTCCGAACAAGGACCACATCTACCTGCACCTCGAACATCTCGACCCGAAGATCCTGCACGAGCGCCTGCCCGGCATCTCGGAAAGCGCCAAGATCTTCGCCGGCGTCGACGTGACCAAGCAGCCGATCCCCGTGATCCCGACCGTGCACTACAACATGGGCGGCATCCCGACCAACCACTTCGGCGAAGTGGTGACCCTGAAGGACGGCAATCCGGATGCGGTGATCCCGGGCCTGATGGCAATCGGCGAGGCGGCCTGCGTCTCGGTCCACGGCGCCAACCGCCTCGGCTCCAACTCGCTGATCGACCTCGTGGTGTTCGGCCGCGCGGCCGCCATCCGCGCCGCCGAGATCGTGAAGCCCGGCGAAGCGCAGAAGGACCTGGCCAAGGATTCGGCCGACTTCGCGCTCAACCGCTTCGACGGTTTGCGCAATGCCAAGGGTTCCGCGCCGACCGCGGCGGTACGCGCCAAGATGCAGCGCGTGATGCAGAACAACTGCGCCGTCTTCCGCACCGGCGAGGTGCTGGAAGAAGGCAAGGCCCTGATCGGCGAAGTTTGGAACCTGTGGCATGACGTCGGCGTGACCGACCGCTCCATGATCTACAACACCGACCTGCAGGAGACGCTGGAGCTGGACAACCTGCTGCGCCAGGCCATGGTCACCATGCACGGTGCTGCCAATCGCCAGGAGAGCCGCGGCGCCCACGCCCGCGAGGACTTCCCGAACCGCGACGACGAGACCTGGATGAAGCACACGCTCGCCTGGGCCGACGAGAAGGGTCAGGTTACGCTCGATTACCGTCCGGTGCACACCTATACGCTCACCGACGAGATCGAATACATCACGCCGCGTCCGCGCGTGTACTGACGCGGCGGGATAGAAAGGCAAGGCCAATGGTCGAATTTGCACTGCCCAAGAATTCGAAGGTCGGCACCGGCAAGACGGTGAAGGCCAAGACGGGCGCCAAGCGCGTGAAGGCGTTCAAGGTCTATCGCTACGACCCGGACAAGGGCCAGAACCCCAGCCTCGATACCTTCGAGGTGGATCTGGACCAGTGCGGGCCGATGGTTCTCGACGCGCTGATCAAGATCAAGAACGAGGTCGATCCGTCCCTCACCTTCCGGCGCTCCTGCCGCGAAGGCGTGTGCGGCTCCTGCGCGATGAATATCGACGGGGGCAACACGCTCGCCTGCACCAAGGCGATCGAAGACGTGAAGGGCGATGTGAAGATCTATCCGCTGCCGCATATGCCGGTGGTGAAGGATCTGGTGCCCGACCTCACCCACTTCTACGCGCAATATGCCTCGATCAAGCCGTGGATGCAGACGCAGACCCCGGCGCCGACGCGCGAGCGCCTGCAGTCGATGGAAGAGCGCGAGAAGCTCGACGGTCTCTACGAATGCATCCTGTGCGCCTGCTGCTCCACCTCCTGCCCCAGCTACTGGTGGAACGGCGACCGCTACCTCGGCCCGGCGATCCTGCTCCAGGCCTATCGCTGGCTGGTCGACAGCCGCGACGAAGGCACGGGCGAGCGCCTCGACGATCTCGAGGACCCGTTCCGCCTCTATCGCTGCCACACCATCATGAACTGCGCCAACACCTGCCCCAAGGGCCTGAACCCCGCCAAGGCGATCGCCGGCATCAAGCAGATGATGGTCGAACGCCGCGGCTGACCGGCGCAGCACAAGCACTCTCGAACGGCCGGGCCAGTCCCGGCCGTTTTCGTTTTCCATACAACTCGTCATGGCCGGGCTTGACCCGGCCATCTACGATCTCTCGTCGGCGACGGCGTTCGCGCTGATGCCCGGGACGAGCCCACGGCTGTCCGGTTGAGCTGAAAATCACTGTGGCAGGCCAGGAAGCGGGCGGGATTTGTCCCCGCGCATCGACCGGAATACACCCCTCTATCGTCATGGCCGTGCTTGACACGGCCATCCACGAGAACACCGAGCCGGGCGGAGAGGCGTGGATCGCCGGGTCGAGCCCGGCCATGACGACCAAAGGCTGTCTCTATCAGCGTTGTTGCTATCCGATTTCCTCAACCGGACAGCCGTGAGACGAGCCCGGGCATGACGGTCGGACGTCACGCCCCGAAGATCGACCAGCCCATGCGCTTGGCGAGCATTTCGAGGGCCAGGGAGCCCAGCACCGAATTGCCCTGGCCGTCGAGCCCCGGCGACCAGACGGCGATCGAGGCCTTGCCGGGCACGATCGCCAGGATGCCGCCGCCGACCCCGCTCTTGCTCGGCAGGCCGACCCGATAGGCGAAGTCGCCCGAGCCGTCGTAATGGCCGCAGGTCAGCATGAGCGCATTGATGCGACGTGCCCGTTCGGGCGAGACGACGCGGGCGCCCGTAGTCGGATGGCGGCCGGAGAAGGCCAGGTAGCGCCCCGCCATGGCGAGCTGGACGCAGTTCATGGCGATGGCGCAATGGTGGAAATAGACGCCCAGCACCATTTCGACCGGGTTGCTCAGATTGCCGAAGGCGCGCATGTAGTTGGCCAGCGCCACATTGCGATAGCCGGTCGCCTGTTCCGAGCGCGCCACCGCCTCGTCGATCTGGATCGAGTCGTCGTCGGCCACGAAATGCAGGAAACGCAGGATTTCGCCCAGCGCTACCTTCGGCGCATGGCCGGCCAGGACGACGTCGGCGACGGCCAACGCCCCGGCATTGATGAAGGGATTGCGCGGTATCCCCTTCTCGTATTCGAGCTGGACGATCGAGTTGAAGCTGTTGCCCGAGGGTTCCCGCCCGACCCGGCGCCACAGGGCATCGCCGATCTTGCCGAGCGCCAGGGTGAGCGTGAAGACCTTGGAAACGCTTTGAATCGAAAAAGGAATTTCGGCGTCGCCGGCGCTTGCCACGGCACCGTCGGCAGTCACGGCGCAAATGCCGAAAGATCCGATGTCGACCTTGGCGAGTTCCGGAATATAGGTCGCCACCTGGCCGCGTTCTTCGCAAGCCCTGTATTCCGCGGCTATTTCATCGATGACGGTCTTGAGTTCGCGCAACGCAGCCCCCGGCGGTTTCGGCACAATCGATCGGCATTCGGCGGTCAGTTACATTTCGTTAGGATTGGCGAGAGATAGTCCCACAACGGCAGGCAACTTAATCGAAGGGCAAATGATGTTCGCGATGCGCAAGCGGGAGGCCGAGGCGGCAGCCACCTCCGAACTGAACGGCGTGAAGGGCGAACTCCTGGCCCTGAAGCAGATGCTCGACGCCATGCCGGTCAACGTCATGATGTGCGAGCCGAAGGAGTTCGCCATCACCTATCTCAACAAGACGTCGATCGACACGCTGCGCAAGCTCGAGCACCTGCTGCCGGTGAAGGCCGACCAGTTGCTCGGCCGTTCGATCGACATCTTCCACAAGAATCCGGCGCATCAGCGCCGCCTGCTGGCCGATCCGCGCAACCTGCCGCACCGTGCGCGCATCCAGCTCGGCCCCGAAATCCTCGACCTCCAGGTCTCGCCCATTTACAACGAGCGGAACGAATATATCGGCCCGATGCTCACCTGGTCGATCATCACCGATTTCGTGCGCCAGGAAAAAGAGACCAAGCGCCTGATGCGCATGCTCGACGACATGCCGATCAACGTCATGACCGCCGACAAGGACACGCTGGAAATCAACTATATCAACCGGACGTCGATCAACACCCTGAAGGCGGTCGAGCACCTGCTGCCGATCAAGGCGGAGAAGGCACTCGGCACCTGCATCGACATCTTCCACAAGAACCCGGCGCACCAGCGCCGCATGCTGGCCGACCCGAGCCACCTGCCCCACAGCGCCAAGATCAAGCTGGGCCCCGAGACCCTGGACCTCCGCGTTTCCGCCATCCTGGACGACGACGGCTCCTATATCGGCCCGATGGTGACCTGGTCGCTGGCGACCAAGACCGTGCATGTCATCGACACCTTCGAGCGCAACGTGAAGACCGCCGTCGAATCGGTCGCCGGCTCGGCCAACGAGATGCGCGCCGCCGCCGAAGTGATGTCCTCGGTCGTGCAGGAAACCGTGGCCCAGGCCGAAACCATCGCCACCAACGCCGACGAAGCCTCGGGCAATGTCCAGACCGTGGCCGCCGCGACCGAAGAATTGGCCGCCTCCGTCGCCGAGATCGGGCGCCAGGCGTCGCAGTCCTCGACCGTCGCCCAGGCCGCCGTGGCCCAGGCCGAGAAGACCAATCAGACCGTGAAGGGCCTCGCCGAGGCTTCCGAGAAGATCGGCGCCGTGGTCAAGCTGATCAACGACATCGCGGGCCAGACCAATCTTCTCGCCCTCAACGCCACGATCGAAGCGGCGCGGGCCGGCGAGGCGGGCAAGGGTTTCGCCGTGGTCGCCTCGGAAGTGAAGAACCTGGCGACCCAGACCGCCAAGGCGACAGAGGACATCTCGGGTCAGATCACCTCGATCCAGACCGCCACCCACGACGCTGTCGGTGCCATCACGGCGATCACCCAGACCATCGGCCAGATCAACGAGATTGCCGGGGCCATCGCCGCCTCGGTCGAGCAGCAAGGCAGCGCCGTGCAGGAGATCAGCCGCAACGTCCAGCAAGCCGCCGACGGCACGCGCGAAGTGACCCACAACGTCGGCGCCATGAGCCAGGCGACCAGCGAATCCGGTGCCGCCGTGGCCAAGGTCGCCATGGGCGCCTCGTCGCTCGCCGATCAGGCCGCCTTGATGCGGGAAGAAGTCGAGAAATTCCTGGTCGAAGTAAAAAAGCTCTGACCCCCTCTCGGAGCCCGACCAGAGTGCGGCCGCCCTCCCCCCGGGGCGGCCGCGTCGCTTTCAGCGGAGCGCCAGCCAGACCAGGATCAGGCTGCCGGCAGCGATGCGATACCAGGCGAAGGGGTAGAAGCCGTGGCGCTCGATGAAGCCGACCACGCCCCTGACGACAAGGGCCGCGACCACGAAGGCCACGGCAAAGCCGATGGCGATGGCCGCCGCCCCGGTATTGGTCAGCGTATGGGCCGTCTTGTAGATGTCATAGCCGGTCGCCGCGACCATCGTGGGAATCGCCAGGAAGAAAGAGAATTCCGTCGCCGCCTTGCGGCCCAGGCCGAAGGTGAGACCGCCCATGATGGTGGCGCCGGACCGCGACACGCCGGGGATCATGGCGAGACACTGCGCGCAGCCGATCTTGAAGGCGAGCAGTGGCGTCATGGCGTCGACGGTGGCGACCGTCGTCCGCTCCAGCAGACGCTCGATCACGATGATGGCGATACCGCCGACGATCAGCGCGACGCCGACCGTCGCCGGACTCTCCAGCAACACCGACTTGATGAAGCCATAGGCGAAGATGCCGACCACCGCCGCCGGCAGGAAACCCAGCAGGATGTTGATGGTGAAATGCCAGGCCTGCGGATCACGCCGGACGAGGCCGATCGCCGTATCGGTCAACCGGCGCAGATAGACGAAGCAGACCGCCAGGATGGCACCGAGCTGGATCGCGATCAGGAAGGCGGCAGGCAGTTCCACGCCCAAGGCCTCCTTCAACACGATCAGATGGCCGGTCGAAGACACGGGCAGGAATTCGGTCAACCCCTCGAGGGTACCGATGGCGATCACGGACAGCAGCAGGAAGAGATCCATCGCGTCACAACCAGCCTTTGCGTTTGAAATAGAGGTAGGGCAGCACGGCCGAGACGACCATCATCGCAACGGCCAGGGGATAGCCGAATTCCCAATGCAGTTCGGGAATGACGTCGAAATTCATGCCGTAGATCGAGGCGATCAGCGTGGGCGGCAGGAACACGGTCGCCGCGACCGAAAGGATCTTGATCACCCGTGTCTGCTCGATGTTGATCAAGCCCAGGGTGGCGTCGAGCAGGAAATTCACCTTCTGGGCCAGAGCCGCTGCATGTTCCGTGATCGAGCGCACGTCGCGCGCCATGGTCTTCAGGCGGGCGCGGTAATCCTTCTTCACCTCACTCGCCAAGGCCTGCGACAGGAAGGTCACCACCCGCTCGATCGAGGCCAGACTCTCGCGCACCTTGCCGGTCAGGTCGTCGAAGCGGCCGAGGGAGAGCAGCGCCTCCTCGAGATCGGCGGATTCGACATTGCCCCCTGTCCGGGCGCGGAACACCTGGCGGGACAAGGTGTCCATCTCGGTCGCGACATTTTCGAGCACGTCGGCGGCGCGATCGATGATCGCCTCGATCAGGCCGGCCAGCGCGCCCTCGCCATTGTCGCAGAGGCCCGGCAGCTTGAGCGCCCGCGCCGAGAAAATGGTAAAGGCGAGCGGATCGGAATAGCGCAGCGAGACGAGGACGTGGTTCGCCATGACGAAGGTGATGGCGCTCGCCTCCGCGGTCGGCGTATCGGCCTTGGAGACCACGGTTGCAGTCATGAAGCGCGCCCCGTCGACCTCGTAGAGGCGGGACGACACTTCGATCTCGCGCATCTCCGCCCTTGTCGGCAGATCGAGCCCGAGCAGGGCCTCGAGGGAATGCTCTTCGTCCCGCGTCGGCTCCAGGATGTCGGCCCAGACCAGGCGTTCGGGCAGGGGCGCGCCCAGCGTCCAGGGCGTGCGGATCAGCCGGCCGTCGGCGATGTGGTAAAGCGTCACCATGCCGCCGCTCTCCTCCCGCTCCGACCGTGGCGGACCCTTTTAGGCGCGCCGGCCCCGCGCTGCAAGCCGCCCCAGGCGGCCGCGGAGCCGCCGCAACGCCCGCGCCGCCCGGGCCAGCGACGGCCGTTCCGCCTCGGGCTCCAGGGCGAGGCCAACGGCGGTGACAGCACCCCTCTCGTCGAGCGCGCGAACCACCAGTTCGACCGGCCCATAGGGCATCCGGTCGCCCTCCACCGGCTTGCCGGCGAAAGCGGCGGTAACCACGGCGGCGATGGTGCGCCCCTGGTCCTGCGCCCGCAACGCGAGGCCATAGGCACGGCACAGGTCGTCCATCGCCTGCTGGCCGTCGACCAGGAATTCGCCGATCGTGGCGAGCGCCTGTCCCCGGTCGGTCCGGCGCGAGGCGAACAGCCGGTCGAGGGCGTGGACACGCTCGGGATCGGCGACCAGCAGGACATAGTCGCGCGGCGAAAGGTGGTCGAGATCGCCCGGCCGCACCACCGCACCGGCGCGCAGTACGGAAAGGACATGCACCCCCTCGGGGAAGCGGATTTCGGCGAAGGCCTCGGCCGCCACCACCGAGCCGGGCAGCACGGTATAGCCGACGATGTCCCGGTCGGCCCCCAGCGGCACGTCGACGTCGCGCCGCTCCGCCCGGGTTTCGCTGGGCGGCAGGGCCAGGGCCAGGAAACGGGCGGAGGGCGCCACGGTCCAGCCTTGGAGCATGAGCGAGGTCAGCACGACGACGAAGGCCACGCCGAACAAAGCCTCGCTCCCCGGCATATGCTCGATGATCGGCGGCAGGGCGAGGTAGATCGGTACCGCCCCGCGCAGTCCCACCCAGGCGGCGAAGGCCCTCTCGCGCATGGTGAAGCGAAAGGGCCAGAGACACAGGAAGACGGCGAGCGGCCGCGCCACCAGCATGAGCACGGCAGCGACGCCGAGCGCCGGCAGCAGCACGGGCAGCAGCTTGGTCGGCGTCACCAGGAGGCCCAGGGTGAGCAGCATGGCGATCTGGGCGAGCCAGGCGATACCGTCGTGGAAACGCAGGATGAGTTGGCTCGCCCGGTGCCGCTCGTTGCCCAGCACGAAGCCGGCGACATAGACGGCGAGGAAACCCGAAGCGCCGACCAACTGCGCCCCGGCGAAGAGGGTGAGCACCGACATCACCACCAGGATCGGATAGAGGCCGGCCGCGATCTCCAGCCGGTTCACCAGGGCGACCAGGGCCCTGCCCCCGGCGAGGCCGAACAACAGGCCCCCGCCGATCTGCAGCGCGAAGACGGCGATGCCGTGGCCGATGGAGAATTGCCCGGCCTGCACCATCTCGATCGCGAGCAGGGTGAGGAAAATCGCCATCGGGTCGTTCAGCCCCGATTCGACTTCGAGGGTGGAGGCGACGCGCCGCGCGATGTCGAGACGTTGCAGGCGGAGCAGGAAGAACACCGCGGCCGCGTCGGTCGATGCCACTGTGGCGCCGATCAGCAGGGCACCCGCAGGCGGCGTACCGAACACCGCCCAGGCGGCGACCGCGACGATGCCGGCGGTGATCGCGACGCCCACAGTGGCCAGCACCAGGGCCGGTCGGCCAGCCAGCGCGATCGTGCTCCGCTGGGTGCGCAAGCCACCGTCGAACAGGATCACGGCGAGCGCCACCGAGCAGACGAAATAGGCCCCGAAGACATCGTCGTAGTGAATGCCCAGGCCATCTTCCCCCGCCACCATGCCGAGGCCCAGGAAGACCAGCAGGACAGGCGCCCCGAGGCGTGAGGAAACCCGCCCGGCGACGATCGCGAAAACGCCCAGCAGGGCCCCGATGAGGATGATCTGATAGGTGAGACTCATGTCCGTTCCACTGCGCGAGCCTCAGTGTAGCGGCTCGCCCCGGGGCATAGATACCGTCGAGCCGGAAATTTCGCCGCCGCCTCAGGGCAGGAACAGGTCCCGCGCCGCCCGGGTCTCCTCTGTCACGAAACGGCCGACGGCGCGGATCCGCGGCAAGTCTTTGAGATCCCCGTGGGTCAGCAGATAGAAGGAGCGGGTGAGCGAGACTTCGGCCGGCAGTACCGGCACGAGGCCGACCTCCCCCGCGGCGACGAAATGGGGCAGCACGCAGAGCCCGTAGCCCGCCTTCACCACCTGCAATTGGGCGACCAGGCCGGCACTACGGAGGCCCGCGCGGATACCTGGATGGATCTCGGCCAGATAGTCGAGTTCGGGCGTATAGAGAAGATCGTCGATATAGCCGATGAAGCGGTGACCCGGCAGGTCGTCGACCCGCGCCGGACTGCCCATGCGGTCCAGATAGGACGCGGCACCATAGAGGCCCAGGCGATAGTCGGTCAGCTTGGCCGTGACCAACCGGCCGGAGCGTGGCGGCGACAGGCTGATCGCCATGTCCGCCTCGCGCCGCGACAGGCTGAACACCCGCGGCATGGCGACGAGCTGGATTTCGAGCCCCGGGTGCTGCATGGCGAGCTGGCCGACACGGGGGGCCAGGAAGAGCGTGCCGAAACCGTCCGGCGCGCCGATGCGGACCGCGCCGGAAATCCGCGTGTCCACCCCCTCGATCTCGTCGAGGGCCGTCAGCGCCAAGCTTTCCATCTGTTCCGCCGCGGCAACCAGGGTGACGCCGCGGTCGGTCAGCTCGTAGCCGGTCGGCCCGCGATCGACCAGGCGGGCGCCCAGCGCCTCCTCCAGCACGCCGATGCGCCGGATCACGGTCGAATGATCGACGCCGAGCCGTTTCGCCGCCAGCGAGACCCGGCCCGCTCGCGCCACGGCGAGAAGGAAGCGGAGGTCGTCCCAGTCCAACCGGCCGGTCATGGGCAATGCTGCATGATGTGGTGGTGCCCCCTCTGCGTTTCCGCACAACGATCCTGCGTCATCGCCTGTGGAAGATCAAAGCGGCCTGTGCCAGTTTCCCTGCCACCAGGCGCGTGCGACGAGCATAGGGCCGGAAAATCAGCGGGGAACGCCATGACCCATCTCACCCATTTCATCAACGGCCAGCATGTCGAAGGACAGAGCGGCCGTTTCCTCGACGTCTACAACCCGACGCTGGGCGAGGCCATCCGCAAGGCCCCGCTGGCGACCAAGGAAGAAGTCGAGAGCGCGATCGCCTCCGCCCAGGCCGCCTTCCCCGCCTGGTCGTCGCAGAACCCGCAGAAGCGCGCCCGCGTGATGTTCAAGTTCAAGGAACTGGTCGAACGCGAGATGGAGAACCTGGCCCGCCTGCTCTCGGAAGAGCACGGCAAGGTCATCTCCGACGCCAAGGGCGACATCCAGCGCGGCCTCGAAGTGATCGAATTCGCCTGCGGCATCCCGCACCTGATGAAGGGCGAGTTCACCGAAGGCGCCGGCCCCGGCATCGACATGTATTCGATGCGCCAGCCGCTCGGCGTCGTGGCCGGCATCACGCCGTTCAACTTCCCCGCCATGATCCCGATGTGGATGTTCGGCGTGGCCATCGCCTGCGGCAACACCTTCGTCTGCAAGCCCTCCGAGAAGGACCCGTCGGTGCCCCTGCGCCTCGCCGAGCTGTTCCTCGAGGCGGGCGGGCCTCCGGGCGTGCTGAACGTCGTGATCGGCGACAAGGTCGCGGTCGACACCATCCTGACCGACCCGCGCATCCAGGCCGTGTCCTTCGTCGGCTCGACCAATATCGCCTCTTACGTCTATGCCACCGGCACCGCCAACGGCAAGCGCGTGCAGGCCATGGGCGGCGCCAAGAACCACATGATCATCATGCCCGACGCCGACCTGGACCAGGTGGCGGACGCCCTGATCGGTGCCGGCTATGGTTCGGCGGGCGAGCGCTGCATGGCGATCTCGGTCGCCGTGCCGGTGGGCCAGAAGACCGCCGACGCCCTGGTCGAGAAGCTGGTGCCGCGCGTCGAGGCGCTGAAGGTCGGCCCCAGCTTCGACCCGACCTCGGACTACGGCCCGGTGGTTTCCGCCGAGCACATGGCCAAGGTGAAGGGCTATATCGACCTGGGCGTCCAGGAAGGCGCCAAGCTGCTGGTCGACGGCCGCAACTTCAAGCTCCAGGGCTATGAGAAGGGCTATTTCCTGGGCGGCAGCCTGTTCGACCATGTGACGCCGGACATGCGCACCTACAAGGACGAGATCTTCGGCCCCGTGCTGCAGATCTGCCGCGCCAATTCCTTCGACGAGGCGATCGACCTGCCGTCGAAGCACACCTATGGCAACGGCGTCGCGATCTATACCCGCGACGGCGACTCGGCGCGCGAATTCGCCAGCCGGGTCCAGGTCGGCATGGTCGGCATCAACGTGCCGATCCCGGTGCCGCTGGCCTATCACTCCTTCGGCGGCTGGAAGCGCTCGGCCTTCGGCGACACCAACCAGCACGGCACCGAGGGCGTGAAGTTCTATACCAAGATCAAGACGGTCACGAGCCGCTGGCCGACCGGCATCCGCTCGGGCGCCGAATTCGCCATCCCGACCATGAAGTAACGCCGAATTCAGGCGTGAAACAGGAAATGGCCGGACTGAAAGGTCCGGCCATTTTATTGTCGGTTCGACAGGCGATTAAAGGGGCCGTGGGCATCCATTTCCTGTAGGGTGACAAATGCTCAGACAGGCCCGACTTCGATATTCGGGCGATGTCGACCCGGCTTCCTGCGGATAGGCCGAAGGCGGTGAGACGAGCCCCAGCCAGCCGAAGGAAAGCCCATCATGTTTTCACGCCAGTTTCTCGTCGCCGTCATCGTCGTCCTGCTGGTCGGCGGCGGCGCCATCGCCTATCGGGCCTATGAGAAGGACCGGGAGACGCTGCAGATCGATGTCGGCCCCGACGGCCTGAAGATCACCCCGCCGAGCAAGTGAGCGGCATCCGGGCCGCGAGCCGCCGGCGCCGTGGGCCCAGGCAGGCCATGGCCGTCAGTGCTGTTCCTGGTGCCAGCCCTTGCGGAACATGCAGGCGTTGAAGATCGCTTCGCGCGGGCCGTCGTTCAGGTCGCGGGTCTCGTAGCGGTCGGGCACCCAATAGCCGCCACTGGTCGTGCAGGTGCGGGTCTTGTGCTTCTTGTCCTCTGAGCAGGTCTCGACCGTCGGTTCCCAATGGGCGGGTTCGGCCAGATAGTCCTGCAGGAAGGGCGGATAGCGGTTGTAACCCTCGACATTGCAGGCGCTGGTGTCGACCTGACGGTCGAGATCGGTCGCCCCCGGTTTTTCCCAGGTGACGCAGCCGCCGAGCGGCAGGCAAAGCAGAACGAACGGCAACAGACGCCGGAACATGGTGCGGATCCCCCTCGAGCCTCGCCCCCCTGGCGTGCCCGCGGGATCAACCCGGTCTTCTGCGCCGGGTTCCGTTCAGGCCGTGAGCCGGCCGGCCAGCGCCACCAGGTCGGCCACCACGGTTTCGGCCCCCGCGTCCAATCCTTCCGCCGGGGCATTGCCGCGGTTGACCCAGAAGCTGCGGTAGCCGTACCAGGCGGCGCCGGTGGCATCCCAGCCGGCGGAGGCGACGAAGCCGATCTGGGCGGGAGCTAGATCGAGTGCCGCCGTGCCCAGGGCATAGGCGCGGGGATCGGGCTTGTAGGTCTTGGCCTTATCGGTCGAGAGCAGGGCCTCGAAGACGCCGTCCAGCCCCGAATTGGCGACCGCACGGGCCAGCATCGCCTCGGTCGGATTGGCCAGGACGACGAGGCGGAGGCCCGCCGCCTTCAAGGCCGTCAGGGCCGGCGCCACATCGGCAAAGGCCTTGACCTCGGCAAAGCCCGCGAGCAGGTCGAGGCGCGATTGCTCGTCGAGGACGAGCCCCAACGAGGCGGCGGCGAAGCGGAGCGCGCCGTCGATGCAGGCGGGAAATTCGGCATAGCGCCCGGCCGCCGTGCGCAGCCAAGTATAGTCGAAGATGCGCGTGCGCCAGGCGACGGCGAGGGCTTCGCCATGGCCGGGGAAGACCCGTTCCGCCCGGGCGAAGACGGGACGGAGGTCGAACAGGGCGAAACCATCGAAGGCGAGCGCCTTCAGGCCCGTGGCGGCTCGGGCCGGACCGGCTGAAGCCGCTGCCGCGAGGACACCGGCGGCCCCCGCCAAGACCTTGCGCCGATCGATACCGCCAGCGCCGGCCATTCCATTCCCCGCCATCCCGTCCTCCGCGAACACTGCACGTGGAGAGGTTCGCCGGGCGACCGCTCTGAGTTACGCCAGTCGTCTCAGGCCCGGTAGCAGAGGCGGACGCCGCCCCAATGCTGGCCGCGCACGGTGATGGGCGCCGAGACATCCTTCATCAGGACGAAGACGCCGCCGCCCATGTCGCGGCGATAGGTCTGCAACAGGAAGGGCTTGGTGCTGGCGGCGATGGCCGCCGCCGTCTTGTCGCGGTACTGCCGCCGGTTCCGGCTGTTCGCGGCGTTCCAGACCGGATCGCGGCCCTGGGGCTTGCTGAACTGCGGATTATGGCTGGGGATCAGCCTGTTGTGATCGGTCGGCGCGCAGAACACCACCCGCCCATCGAATTGGAGCAGGCGGTCGAGCAAGGGTTGGACCGCACGGTCGAGGAAGGGGATGTAGCGCGTCATATATTGCACGGGATCGGTGCCCTGGATCGGCGTCAATTGCTTGTCGAAAAGGTCGGCCAAGGCGATCTCGCCCGCGGCCACAGCGGTTTCGATCCGGGCTTCGACCGCACGCGCGGCTTCGACCACGGCATCGATGAATCTGCTGTCCTCCGTGCGGAAGCCCGAATCCGCCGTCATCTGCAGGATCGCCTCGCTGCTGCCGAGCACGCGCTGGCTCCGCTCCGCCGCCGCGACGAGGGCGGTGGTCGATTTCGTCACCGTCTCAGTCATGGCGCCCACCGCCCCTTCGAGATCGCCGCAACGGCGCGCGATCTCCTCGGTCTCGGCAGCGATCTGCCGGGCGTTCCGGTCGACCTTGGCGACGGCATCGCCGACGCCGGACATGACGGTGCCGATGGTCTGCGTCCGCTTGCCGACCTGTTCGGCCTGGCGCGAACCGTCGGCACTGACCGCGACCAGTTCCCGGATGCGCTCGGCCAGGTCGCCGATCACGGCGGCGATGCGGGCGGTCGCCTGCGACGTCTCGCGCGCCAGCCCCTTCACCTCGCCGGCGACGACCGCGAAGCCGCGGCCGGCCTCGCCGCTGCGCGCCGCCTCGATGCTGGCGTTCAGGGCGAGGAGATTGGTTTGCTTGGCGATCCGCTCGATCGTGCCGGTGATGGCGGCGACCTGCTGCATCGTCTCGTTCACGCCGGCCAGCCGGCCACCGATACTGTCGACCGCCCCGACCAGCGACTGCACGGCCTCGAGCGAGGCGCCGATCTCGGCGCTGGCCGCCGCCACGCTGTCCTGGGCGCGGCCCACCACGGCCTGGGTCTCGACCGCCACATCGGCGATATGGCGGTTGCTGGCGGCGGTTTCCCGGGTGCCGGCGGCGATATCGTCGAAACGGCGGGCCTGATCGCCGGCGAGCCCGCTCAGGGCTTCGATGCCGCCGGTCACATCGGCGATGTCGACGCTGAGGCGTCCGACCTCGGAGGCGATGCGGGCGACGATCTCGCCCTCCCCAAAGGTGCGTCCCACCGTGGTTTGTTCCACGTGTTGCATGTCCTCGTCCGTCTTCCTCCCGGCCGCCCCTTTCCAGATAAAGGGGAAAACAGCAAAGAAGTCGTAAAGGACGCGGGGCTGCCGAACCCTTTCAGTCGCGGCAGCCCCGGCACCAAATAATACGCGGAAATCTGATAATAATAAGGGCGCGCCGTCAGGCGACGGCGCGCACCATGACATCGGACAGGCGGCGGGCGAAGGCGGCGGGATCGGCCGGACTTTCGCCTTCGACGATGCGCGCCTGGTCGAGCAGCAGATGGGCGGCGTCTTCGAGTGCCTCCATCGCCCCGGCGGCGGTGGCGCGGGCGGCCAGTGCCTTCACCAGCGGGTGGCGCGGGTTGATCTCCAGGATGCGCGTGGCATGGGCGCCGGCCGCTTCCGAGCCCTTGTGGGCGCGCAGCAGGCGGGCCAGGTGCATGTCCATGTCACCCGCGTCGGCGACCAGGCAGACCGCACTGTCGGTCAGCCGCTTGGAGACGCGAACGTCCTTCACGGCGTCGCCGAGCGCCTGCTTGGTCGCCGCGATCAGGGTGGCGATGGCGGCTTCCGGCGCTTCCTCGGATTTCTCGGCGCCTTCGGCTTCGGGAATCAGGGAGAGGTCGACGTCACCCCGGGTGGCCGACTGGAAGGGCTTGCCCTCGAAATCGCTGCCGGCGCCGGTCCAGAAATCGTCGATCGGATCGGACAGCAGCAGGACTTCGACGTCGCGCGCCTTGAAGGCTTCGAGCTGGGGCGAGCGGGCCACGGTCGCGGCATCGCCGGTGATGAAATGGATCGCCGTCTGGTTGGGCCGCATACGGGCGACGTAATCGGCCAGGGAGACCAGTTCGTCGCCCGATTTGGTGGTCTTGAAGCGGGCGAGCTTCAGGAGCTGGTCGCGCCGCTCGAAATCCTCGTAGAGACCTTCCTTCAGCACGGGGCCGAAGGCGTCCCAGAATTTGGCGTAATCGGCCGCGTCGGCCGCGCGCTTTTCCAGCTCGGCCAGGATCTTCTTCACGAGACCGGCGCGGATCTTGGCGGTCAGCGCGCTCTCCTGCAGCATCTCGCGCGAGATGTTGAGCGGCAGGTCGGCCGAATCGACGATGCCGCGCACGAAGCGCAGATAGCCGGGCAGCAGCGCCTCGCAGGCATCGGTGATGAAGACCCGGCGGACATAGAGCTTCAGGCGACTCTCGCGCTTCGGATCGAACAGGTCGAAGGGGCGCTGCGTGGGCACGAAGAGAAGGCCGGTATATTCGATCGTGCCTTCCGCCTTCCAATGCAGGGTGGCCCAGGGCTCGTCGGCGGCATGGCCGACGTGGCGGTAGAATTCGGCGTATTGCTCCGCCGTGATCTCCGCCTTGGGCCGGGTCCAGAGCGCGGAGGCGGCATTCAGCGTCTCGTCCTCGGCGCCCTCTTCCTTGCCCGCCTTCAGGATCACGGGCAGGGCGATATGGTCGGAATAAGTCTTCACGATCCGCTTCAGGCGCCAGGGATCGAGGAATTCATCCTCGCCCTCGCGGAGCTTCAGGGTGATCGTGGTGCCGCGGCCGGCGCGTGTCGCGGGGCGCAGGCGATAGGTCCCGGCGCCGTCCGATTCCCAGGCCCAGGCTTCCGTGACTCCGGCCCGGCGCGAGACGACTTCGACCGATTCCGCGACCATGAAGACCGAATAGAAGCCGACGCCGAAACGGCCGATCAGGCTCATGTCAGAGGCGGCATCGCCCGAGAGCTGCTCGACGAAGGCGGAAGTGCCGGAACGGGCGATGGTACCGAGGTTCTCGACCAGATCGTCATGGCTCATGCCGATGCCGTTGTCGGCGATGGTGAGCGTGCGCGCCTCGGGGTCGATCGCGATTTCGACCCGGAAGCCCGGGTCGTCAGCGGTCAGCGACGGCTCGGTCAGGGCTTCGTAGCGGAGCTTGTCGCAGGCGTCGGACGCATTGGAGATCAGCTCGCGGAGGAAGATCTCCTTCTCCGAATAGACCGAATGCACCATCAGGTGCAGGAGGCGGGCCACCTCCGCCTCGAAGCCGCGGGTCTCGATTGCTTCCGTCATCTCTCAATGCCTCGACGAAATGTCGTTCGCGCCGTCGATATAGGATCGGACCCCGGGGCTTCAAGGATTCCCTGACGGGGCGGGCGGAATATCGGGCATCGGCATGCCGGGCATCCCGGGCATGGCCGGCATGCCGGGCGGCATCGCGGGGGCCGGTGCCGCCCCATCCGGCTTGGCGTCGACCAGATCGGCGCGGGTCGGCGTCAGATCGATCACACGGGTGCCGTCCAGGCGGTAGAGCCAGCCCTTGGTGCGGGCGGCGATGGCGCCGGCTTCGGCCTTGGCCGCTTCGGCATCCTTGAACTGGGAGGCGCCGTCCGGTCCCGGCGGCCCCTGCACCGCCTTGCCGGCCTCGGCGATGGCGGGATCGAAGGCGGCGCCGATCGTGGTCCAGCCCTGGCCGTCGATGGTCACCATGTCGAGGGTGATGACGATGCCGTCGAAGGTTTCGAACACGACCTTGGCCATGGGCTTGCCCTTGGCGGCATCGGCCGCCGGGCGGACGTCCTGCAGGGTGAGATAGGTCGCCGCGACGGCGAGCGCCCCCGCCCGGGCGGACTTCAGCGTTTCCTTGTCGGTCATGCCGTCGAGGGCGAAACTTGCTTCCGGCTTGTCGCGGGAAATGCGCGCATTCTGCTCGCCGATCGTCACCGCGGCGGCGCGGAAGCGCTCGGGCGAGATCACCAGCAGGTCCTGGTTCAGCCAGGAGGCGGGATCGCGTTCCAGCTTCAGGTCGGCTTCGCCTTCCCAGGCCTGGGGGTCGCCCGCCATGCGGACATAGAAGCGCGGCACCCGGTCCGCCCCCATGACGTCGACCGGCTTGCCCACGATCAGGTCGGCGACCACGGTGTCGCCGGTCTTCACGGTGAGGCGGAGGCCCTTGGCGCCGGCAGCGATGTCCTCGACCTCGAGGAAATGGTGGCGTTCGGGATGCTTGGTCTTGGGCTCGATCGCCTTCAGTTCGGCGAGCGCGATCAACAGGCGCTGGACCTTGCCGAAATCGACCGGATAGAGGCTGCGCTCCGGCATCACCCAATGGTCGCCCGCCTGGCGCTTCAGGGTGAAGCCGCCCTCGGCCCCGCCGACGTCGATTTCGCTGACGTCGTTCAGCACCGTCTTCAGGCTGGGCAGCATGGGGCGGCCCGAGAGATCCGCACTGGTCTCGCGCACCCGGTCCAGCACCAGATAGGCGCCGAGCAGGGCGAGCACGACGGTGAGGCCGAGGAGGATGGCGAGGGTCGAACGGCGCATGGCGGCGGGTCCTAGTTGATGCCGCGGCGGGCGCGGCGGGCGCGCATCCGCACCATGGACAGCACGAGGGCGACGAGGGCGACGATGATCGGCACCAGCCCGATATTGACGAAGCGGAGCCGGCTCTCCAGCCGGTCGATGTCGACGTCGAGGTTGCGCTGGACGTCGCGCAGCTCGCGCCGCGTGGCGCCCACCTCGGCCCGGGCGTCGGCGATCGCCTTTTCCGTCTCGGCCGAGACGATGGCGCCATTGGCGCCGCCGCGCTGACTGCGCAGTTCCTGGATCTTGGCCTCGGTCGCCTGCAGCTTGGCCTGGAGTTCCTGGGCGCGGGCCTGGAACTTCTGTTCGGCGGCGCGCTTCATGTCGGCGATCACGGTGAAGGGCCGGCTGGCCGGACCGCGCCCGCGCACCGCGATCAGGTCGCTGGAACCGGCCAGGTTCTCGACCGCGTTCAGGATCAGATTGCCGTTGTCGGCCACGGGGACCGCGCTGCGCTGCCCGCCCTGCCCCGTGTCCTGGACCCAGAGGCGGTCGTCCAGCACGTCGGCATCGGCGATCACGATCAGGTTGACCGGCTTTTCCGACTGTTTCAGCGGCGCCCGTTCCTTGGCGCCGTAAGCCGGGGTGTCGCCCGGCTTGGTCGGGTTCGGCGCCTGCGCGTCGGCCACCTTGGGCGGACCGTCGGGGAAGGCGCTCGAAACCGTGCCGGTGATGCGGGCGGCGAGCGTGAAGGGCTTGCCGCCCGGCTTGAACATCTGGCGGAGGTCGTCCGGATTGCCGGTCATGCGCACGGCGAGCGGATTGAGCGGCCCTGAATCCGCCGTCGTGGTGATCAGCGGCTCGACCTTTGTGGTCGCCCCGTCCAGCGTCTGGATGGCGCCGGTCGTCGCGAAGAGGACCTGGTTCAGGTCGGCCGTGACGACATCCTTCGGGTTCATCTGGGCATGCGGCACGCGCAGCCAGACGAGGTAATCCATCGGCCGCCGGCTGCCCGGCACGGTCACCTTGGTGGCGAGGTCGGCATCGCCGATCACCGCGTCGTCGGCGACCTTGACGCCCCATTTGGCGAACAGGGGATCGAGGTTGGAGGCCATCTGGGGCGGCGGCGCGCCCTGGCCTGCCCCCTGGCTCGCCACTTCGGCATTGGGATCGACCAGCACCACGGCCCGGCCGCCCGACAGGACGAACTGGTCGATCGCATAGAGCTGCTGGTCGTTGAGCTTGGGCGGATGGGCGATCAGCAGGGCGTCGATATGGCTGCCGATCTCGACGAAATCGGGCGCGAACATGCGCACGTCGTAGAGTTCCGAGAGTTCGGAATAGACGGTGAAGGGATGGGACTGGCCGCGCAGCGCCGCCATCGCGCCGCCGAAGCCGACGTCGAGCGGCAGGGCCGAGATGACGCCCAGCACCGGCTTGTGTTCCGCCGTCAGCGAGACGATGAGACGGGTGAGGTCGTATTCGAGGAAGCTCTCGCGGTCGGGCGTGATCACCGGGATCACTTCGCGCCCGCCGATCGGCCCGGTGCCGACCAGGCCGAAATAGAAGGCTTCGCCCGACGGCGTGTCGTTGCCCTGGATGCCGGCGGCGCTCGCCTCGTCCTCGGCCTGGGTATAGGAAATGGGATCGATGATCTCGACCCGGACATTGCCGTGGCCGGCGCGCTTGAAGGCGTCGAGGAGTTCGGTCACCCGGGTCGCGAAAGTCTTGATCGCGGGGAACTGGTTCGACAGCGAGACCGAATAATAGAGGCGCAGGGTGACCGGCTCGTCCAGCTTGGCCAGCACCGCCTGGGTGCCGTCGGAGAGCGTATAGAGCCGGTTCTCGGTCAGGTCCAGGCGCCAGCCTCCGGTGCCCACCTGGGCGATCAGGTTGACCACCAGGAAGAGGGCGGCGATCAGCGCGAGGGCGAGGCCGCCGGCGATGCGAGTGCGTGCGGGCGCCATGTCAGCTCGCCTTCTTCATGTCGATGACGATCGCATTGGCCGCCAGCGCCGCGACGATCAAGGTGGCGAAGAAGACGATGTCCTTCATCTCGATCACGCCGGCGACGATGCCGTTGAAATGGGTGAGAAAGCTGAAGGAGGCGACGGTGTCGACCACCGCCTGCGGCGCCCAGGCGACGGCGTCGAGCACCATGGGCGCGCCGGACGCCGTGAACAGGAAGCAGACCACCACGGTCAGCACGAAGGCGACCACCTGGTTTCGCGTCGCCGCCGAGAGGCAGGAGCCGATGGCGAGATAGGCGCCGGCCATCAGCAGGGCGCCGATGTAACCGGCCAGGATCACGCCGTTGTCCGGCTCGCCCAGGTAGTTGACCGTGATCCACAAGGGGAAGGTCAGCGCCAGCGCGATCGCGGTGAAGGCCCAGGCGGCCATGAACTTGCCGACGATCGCCGCCCACAGCGGCACCGGCAGGGTGAGCAGCAGCTCGATCGTGCCGGCCTTGCGTTCCTCGGCCCAGAGCCGCATGGCGATGGCCGGGATCAGGAACAGATAGAGCCAGGGCAGGAAGTCGAAGAAGGGCACCAGGTCCGCTTCGCCCCGCTCGAAGAAATTGCCGACATAGAAGGTGAAGATGCCGGTCAGGAACAGGTAGACGATGATGAAGACATAGGCGAGCGGCGTGGCGAAGTAACCCGCCAGTTCGCGCCGGGCGATGGTGAGGGCACTGCTCATGCCTTGATCCTCGAAGCGTCGCTGGTGGTGAGCGTGCGGAACACGTCGTCGAGCTTGCCGGTCTCGACCGTCAGGGTCTCGACCGCGAGGCCGAGCTGGCGCAGCCGGGCGGCGACGCCCTCGATGATCGCGGAACCGTCGCGCGGCACGACCAGGAAGTCGCGTCCGGGCCGGCCGCCTTCGGGCGTGATCACGCGGGTAACACCGGGGACGTCGGCCAGGCGGGCCGCGAAATCGGGCACCACGGCGCCGAGCGCGAGGCGGATCGCGTTGTGGAGGGGCGAGCGCGAGACGAGGTCGGCCGGCGTGCCGTCGGCCACCACGCGGCCGCGATCGATGATCACGGCGCGGCTGCATACCGCCTCGACCTCTTCCAGGATATGGGTCGAGACGACGATCGCCTTGTCCGGCGCCATGCGACGGATCAGGTTGCGCACTTCGTGCTTCTGGTTGGGGTCGAGGCCGTCGGTCGGCTCGTCCAGGATCAGGCAGGGCGGATCGTGCAGGATGGCACCGGCCAGGCCGACGCGGCGCTTGAAGCCCTTGGACAGGGTCTCGATCGGCTGATCCAGCACGCCTTCGAGCTGGATCTCCTCGACCACCTGGACCAGGCGCTTGTGCAGGCGCGCCGAATCCATACGCCGGATCCGGCCCAGGAAGTCGAGGAATGTGCGCGGTGTCATGTCGCCGTAAGCGGGCGCGCCTTCGGGCAGATAGCCGAGCGCCTTGCGGGCGGCGATCGCGTCGCTCTCGACATCATGGCCGCAGATCGAGACATGTCCCCGGGTCGGCGTGAGGAAGCCGGCCGCCATCTTCATCGTGGTCGACTTGCCGGCGCCGTTCGGGCCGAGGAAGCCCAGAACCTCGCCCCTCGCCACCTTGAAGCCGACGCCGTCGACCGCCGTGAAGGGGCCGAAACGTTTCACCAGATCCACGATTTCGATCATGGGCGTCGCCTAATCCCTGTCGTTCTGGGGGCCGACCGGCGCCCTGGGTGCGCCACGCTAAGAGGCGCGCCCCGACGGATCAAGCGCGAAGGCTGAACGCGGTGCCGGGCGGTGCGGGGTGTATCGGGGAGGTGGGCCGCCTCGGGGAGAGGCTGGCCCGACCGAACATCAGGAAGGGGGCTGGGGGCTAGGGGGTCTTCCTGACATCCGGTCGGGCCATTGTTGAGGACCAACGATTGGAAGATCGCCGCCCAATGGGGCCGACGAAGGGCCGAATTCAGGCGAAACCAAGGCATTTGCGCCGCCCACTTCTCTGCTGTCTCAGCGACGCCGGCAGTCCAGGATCTTTTCCTCGAAGACCGAGCCGACCAGGAAGCGCCCGCCGCCGGCATCGGCCGCGACCGAACTGCCGGACAGCATCTCGCCCTTGTCGGTCAGCACGGTCTCGATCGCCAGGGTGCCGTCGGCGGCCGGGATCAGGCGCAGCACTTCGGAGGGCGAAGGCTTGGCCGGATCGCCCGCGTGTTCGACGAAATCGAGCAGATGGGGATGACCGGCGATCCAAAGGCTGCCGTCCGCCCCCATGTCGATATTGTCCGGCCCGTTCGGCAGGCTGGTGCGGCCCAGCAGGGAGAGCCCGCCACTGTCGGGATCACGGGCATAGGCGACCACGTCGAAGCCCGTCGTCTCGGTCGCGTAGAGGCGCTTGCCGTCCGCCGAGACATTGATGCCGTTGGCATATTGCAGGCCCTCGGCGACGCGGCGGAAGCGGGTGCCGTCGAAATAGACGATATCGGCCCGGGGCAGCTGGAGATAGTCCTCGGCCAGGCGGCCGAGGCCGGTGGTCGAGCCGTGGTCGTTGGTCGCATAAAAGCGGTTCGGACCGACGCCGACGATGTCGTTGGGCGAGAGCAGCTCGGCCCCGATGATGCCGCCCTTGTGGGCGAGCTTGCCGTCGGCGCCGACAGTGAACAGCTCGACCCGGCTGATCCCTGAATCGAGATGGTTGACGACGAAGAGGGTCTGCTCGCCGCTCGCCGGATCGGTCCACAGGCTGATGCCATGGGGATGCAGAGTTTCCGGCTGGGCCGGGCTCACCTCGACCGCGACCGGCGGTTCGGCCGTCAGGTCGAGCAGGGCGATCCGGCCGCGCACGGCCCGGCCGGCCATGGTCGCCCGCCGGTCGTCGACCGAGACGAAGGCGCGCTTATGGGCGGGATCGATCGCGATGTCCTCGGCCCCGACCACGCCGCCGATGGCACGGCAGGTGACCTGACCGGCATTCTCGATGCCGCGGAACTGCCCCGCCTTGACGTAGACATAGGCGACGGCGCCCGCGCAGACGGCAAAGAAGATCGCGCCCGAAATCACCAGGCGCCGGCCCCATTTGTTCATCACTCTCCCCCGCGATTCCCGCCTTCTTGTCCCCGCCTTCTTATTGTTGTTCGGTGCGCCGGTCCGGGCGGGACCGGCCGGCGCCCGTCAGTCGGGGATCAGCGCGGCCAGTCTTCGGCCGGCTCTTCCTCCTCGACCTCGACTTCGGCCAGGGCCTCCAGGGTCTCGGGGGCGCTGGCCTCGTCGTAATCCTCGTCCTCTTCGCCCTCGCCCGACTTGGTGCGATCGGCCGCCTTCTGGACCGCCATATCGAGCTCGATCTGGGTGCACAGGCCGAGCGTCACGGGATCGACCGGCTTGATGTTCTGGCTGTTCCAGTGGCTGCGGTCGCGCACCGCCTTGATGGTCGGCTTGGTGGTGCCGATCAGGCGGCAGATCTGAGCATCCGACAGTTCCGGATGATGGCGCAGCAGCCAGGCGATGGCGTCCGGCCGGTCCTGACGGCGCGACACCGGGGTGTAGCGCGGGCCCTTGGAGCGCACGCGCGGCGGCGGGTTGGTCGAGGCGCTGAGCTTCATCTCGTAGCGCGGATCGGCCTGGGCGCGGTCGATCTCGATCTGGGCGAGCTGGCCGTGGGCCACGGGGTCGAGGCCGACGATGCCCTGGAACACTTCGCCGTCGGCGATCCCCTTCACCTCGAGCGGGTGCAGACCGCAGAATTTGGCGATCTGATCGAAGCTCAGCGCCGTGTTTTCGACCAGCCAGACGGCCGTCGCCTTGGGCATCAAGGGAAGGGACATGTCAATCCTCCACCGTTGCGACCGGCCTTCCGGCCTGCCGCCGCCATGTTCATGGCATTGAGAGATAAGGGCTATATAGACGTGCGCAATGATGCCGTCAAACTTTGCTCAAGTCTTGGGCAACTCAGAATGCGACGGCCGAAGGCCCCCTGCCGCGCCCCTTCCCCACATCCTTCAGGAGAAACCTTCTATCAAAAAATAATTTAAGGTGCAAAAATCATGCGAAGCTCATCCCTAACACGAGATGCTTCGTCATGGAGCCATTACAAGATGAATACGCTGCTGTCGGCGTGCCCAGGCAACGCCAGACGGCCGACCTCGTTGTACAGATCACGAAATGGACCGCCGGCATCGCAGCCATCATATCGGCCGGGCAGGCCCTGGTCGCCCTGATCGACGGACACTACAAGGCGGTGAGCGAAGAGCAGCTTTCGAGGATCCAGGCCAACAGCAACATGGCCAAGGACATACTCGGCATGCTGACTGGCCACGACATCAGCCCCGACAGTCAACTCACCTTGCTCAATGCCATCGCGGAACTCGATGACCACCCCCTACGCGCTTGGGCAGCCAAGGAATACGAGCGCCGCGACACGGAACGGCGCCAGCTTCTGGACGCCACTATCCGCTCGGCGCAGGCCGCACTGATCGTCGACACCCAGAAACGTGAAGAGACACGCCTCGAAGGTGAGATCGATCGAATCAACATTCAACTTCATTCGACAAGTGACCCTGAGAAGATCGGCCCCCTCAAAAGCCAGCTCGAAGATGCCACCCGCAGCCTGCGTGAGATCAAAGAGCGGGGATCAGCGGTCCTCGCCCTCGCTGCCGAAGTAACCCAGGAACCCGATCGTCCCTCAGCCCAGCCGCCGGCTGCCTCCGTGCCGCCCTCCAACGGCCAAGGCGCCGCTCAGCCGATCACTTCGTTCATGCTGATGCGGCTCGCTCCCGAGGCCGCCAAGCCGGCCGTCGCCGAACGCTTCATCCCTGTCGCGGCAGCACTCGATGGCGCTCACGTCAGTGATTTCGATACTTGGGCGCTCGTCCTAGCCGCGGAACTTGCGGCAACCGATTGGTTCACCAAGCTCGACGACGCTGCCTTCACCCGCGGGATCAGCTGGGTCCTCACCTACACCACGGACCATCTATCCGATATCCGGAATCTGATCGGCAAGGACGACTATTCCGCCGTCTTGAAGCTGCTCCGGCTACAGGTAGATCCCGAGGTTTTCAAAAATATATACGGCCAGCTGATCGATCTGAAGCCGGTCGCCCCAGCCAACTATACCGTCTTCATTCAGTTCGCCGGTTTCCCTCGCGCCGATGTCACTGTCTTGGCATTCAAGCTTCTGGCTCTTGGCTGGAAGGTCGAGCGGCCGGACCTCGGCGGCGAGCGGACGTCGGCCGCCGTCGGCACGCACGAGGTCCGCTACGGCGCGCCGCAGGATCGCGCGGCGGCGCGTGAACTCGCCCGCATCCTGAATGACGACGGCCGGGTCAAGGAGGTCGTCAGTATCGCCGCCACAAAATCGATCTCCACTGGAACCCTCGAGGTCTGGATCAGCCCGTAGCATTGCCGTACTCACCGGATGATCAGCACGATCTTGCCGAGATGATCGCGTTCGTCCATCCGGATGTGCGCCCCCGCGGCGTCTTCCAGGGGGAAGGTCCGGTCGATCACCGGGCGGATCTTGCCGGCGGCCAGCAGGGGCCAGACCTTCTGCTCCAGCGCCGCGGCGATCGCCGCCTTGTCCTCGAGCGCGCGGATGCGAAGGGTGGAGCCGGTGATGGTCAGGCGCTTCAACATGAGCGGCAGGAGGTTCAGTTCGACCTGCGGGCCTTTCAGGAAGGCGATGTAGACGAGCCTTCCGCCCGTCGCCATGCAGGACAGGTTGCGCTGGACATAGTCGCCGCCGACCATGTCCAGGATCACGTCGACGCCCTTCTTCCCCGTCCCGGCCCGGATCACCTCGACGAAATCTTCCGCGTTGTAGTCGATCACGCGGGTGGCGCCGAGGGCCTTCAGAGGCTCCACCTTGGCCGAGCCGCCGACGGTGGCGAAGACCTTGGCACCCAGCGCCGCCGCCATCTGGATCGCCGTCGTGCCGATGCCGCTGGCGCCGCCATGGACCAGGAAACTCTCGCCCGGCTTGAGGGCGCCGCGGTCGAAGACATTGGTCCAGACGGTGAAGAAAGTCTCCGGGATCGCCGCCGCCTCGACCATGGAGACGCCGTCCGGCACCGGCAGGCATTGCGCCCCGGGCGCCACCGCATATTGGGCATAGCCGCGGCCCGCGAGCAGGGCGCAGACCCGGTCGCCCAACTGCCAACGGTCGACCCCGCCCCCCAGCGCCACGATCGTGCCCGCGCCTTCGAGGCCCGGGGTCTCGGGTGCCCCCGGCGGCGGCGGATAGAGGCCCTGGCGCTGTAGCACGTCCGGCCGGTTGACGCCCGCCGCCTCCAGCCGGATCAGCACCTCGCCGGGGCCGGGCTTCGGCACCGGCAGGCTCACCGGCTGCAAGACCTCCGGACCACCGGGGGTGGTGACGGCGATCGCGGTCATCGTTTCGGGAAGCGGGCCCATCGCGTGCTCCATGATATATTCCCGTTGGTTAGGCGAGGATGGAGCCAGAGGCAAGACGATGTTCGACACCGAAGACAGGCCGCGGCCCAAGACCGCCCTGACGGTCGAGGCGGTCCCGCTCGATCCCCTCTCGGTCGAAGACCTGGAGGCGCGCATCGCTTCCTGCCGGGAGGAGATCGCCCGCTGCGAGGCGGAGATCGCGAAGAAACATGCGCATCGCAACGCCGCGGACGCATTCTTCAAGCGATGAGGCGCCCCGAGCGATAAGAAAATTAGGCGCCCGACCCTGTGGCGGGTTGACGCAGGCGCGCCACGCTTGCAAGATCCCTCCCGCAAGTCTTGCAGGGACGGACTTCACAAAAGAACGGGCTGCCCACTGGGCAGCCCGTCGCCATTTCTGGGGTAGCGAACCGCTCAGATTTCCGGGGCGCTCATCGCTCAGGCGGCGTGTTCGATCTGCGGGGCCTGGGCCTGGGCGCGGGTCTCGATCGAAATCTGGCGCGGCTTCTTGGCTTCCGGCACCTCGCGCACGAGTTCGACGTGCAGCAAGCCGTTCTCGAAGGCGGCATTCACCACCTTGATGGTATCGGCGAGTTCGAAGCGGCGCTCGAAGGCACGGGCGGCGATGCCGCGGTGCAGATATTCCACACCTTCCTTCTCTTCGCGCGCCTTGCCGGCGATCACCAGGACATTCTCCTTCACGGTGACGTCGAGCTGTTCAGGGGCGAAGCCGGCCACCGCCATGGTGATGCGGTAACGGTCGTTGCCGGATTTTTCGATGTTGTAGGGCGGATAGCCGCCGGTGGCTTCATCGGTGCGGGCGGCCGCGTCGAGCAGGCGCGAAACCCGGTCGAAGCCGATGGTGGAACGCATGAGGGGCGAGAAATCGAAAGCAGTGCGCATCGCAATTCTCCGTCGAGCAATGGCGAATGATCATCGTGCGGCGGGCCCCCCGTCATCGGCCGGGCCCGGCGGCCGGACCCCGTTCGGGCATCCGGCATGACTTCAGGTAGGAAGCGACGGCGCGCCCTGCAAGGGGCCTGCCCCCGGCGCCAAAACGAAAAAGGCGGCCCGGAGGCCGCCTTCTCGATCGCAGCGCCTGAGGCGCGCGGATCACTTGATGCCGAACTTGGCGAAGCGCTTGTTGAAGCGGGCGACCATGCCGCCGGTATCGACAATGCGCTGGCTGCCGCCGGTCCAGGCGGGATGCGAGCTCTTGTCGATGTCGAGCTTCAGGACATCGCCTTCCTTGCCCCAGGTGGAGCGGGTCTTGAACACCGTGCCATCGGTCATTTCGACCGTGATGACATGGTAGTTGGGGTGGATACCGTCCTTCATCGCTCTGCTCCTTGACCACGGCGCCAGCCGCCGGCCATGGGTGAAATATGTTCGACTTCGCGTCGGGAAGCCGCGTTGGTAACGGAAATGGCCGGCGAAGGCAACGGGAATTGCAGGCCCGCTCAGAGCCGGGCCAGCAATTCCGCCTTCTTCGCCGCGAATTCCTCGTCGCTCAGGATGCCCTTGGCGCGAAGCCCCGCCAATTTCTCGATGGTGGCGAAGATGTCGCCCTCGCTCGCCGGCGGCGCAGCCTGGGGCGGCACCTGGGCCGGGGACGGCGCCTGGAACACCGGTTCGGGCGGCGGTACCGGCTGCGGCGCCGGTTGAAACACCGGCTGGGGCGCCTGGCCGTCGATCGAGACGACCGGCAGGCTGGCGACGTCGATCAGGCCGTATTGGCTGGAGAAGCCGAGACTGCCGCCGAAGGACTGCTGCTGCGAGAAGCCGCCGATCTGATGGTCGAGCGTGTCATAGACCGTGACACGGCCACCGACGTCGATCGCCAGGCGCCGGGCCTGGGCGAAATAAGCATAGCGGACGTTGTTCTGGGCGCCAGTGCTGTTGGGCATCCCCAGGTCCGCGGGCCACCAGTGGGTGCCCTGGCCCGGGGCCGGCGGCACGAACAAGCTGACACCCGAAAAAGTGCCGCCGCTGTCCTGCTGCTGCATCCCGCCGCCGAAGCCGGACTGGTTCTGCACGTTCTGGCCGCCGCCGCTCTGCGACTGCGACTGGAAGCTGCCGGTCTGGAGCAGGCCGGGCTGGTTCGCCACCAGGTTGGACAATTCGCTGCACAGGCCGTCGACCCGGCCCTTCAGGTAATTGTTGAACATGTCCGAGACCATGGTCATGCCACCGCGCATCCATTGGCCCGAACCGGCGAATTCCGGATGATTGAACTGGGCCATTGTACCGTTGCCGGCGATCACGGCCTCCAGCATCGAGGCGACCGCATCCGGGCTGAAGCCGTGGCGCGCCGCTATATCGTTGACCGCCTGCTGGCCGGCGGGGGATAGCTGTCGCATGGGATGTCCTTGGGGGGGAGGAATTGCCGCCACCCTGCCCGATTTCAGCGCGAAACGCGAGCGAACAGGCCGCCGAAGTCATTTTTTGCCGCTGTCAGGACACAGTAAGGGATTGTCGCCGAGATGGAGACATCCCTTCTGGAGGCCCCTCCATCGTGAACATCGGCAGCATCGGCACCGGCGCCCTCCCACCCAGCACCGCCCCCGTCACCCGGGTGAGCACCGAACGCCCGGGCGAGATCGAGAACGACGGCGACAGCGACGACCGTGCCAAGATCGCCGCCGCGGCACCGTCCCGCGGCAACCTCGCGCCCGGCGTCGGCAAGCTGATCGACGAGGTCGCCTGACTCCGCTGTCACCCGGGATCGGGTCCGCCGGTTGGCAAGAGCCGCCCGGCCCGCTATTACTGGCGGCCCGATTTCCGAATGGTCCCTGTGATGAGCACTCCTCTGCCCGACCGGCTGTCCTCCAACCCGAACAGCCCCTATTACGACGAAGAACTGCTGAAGCGCGGCGTCGGCATCCGCTTCAAGGGCCAGGAAAAAACCAATGTCGACGAATATTGCGTCTCGGAAGGCTGGATCCGTGTCGCCGCCGGCACTGCCCGCGACCGCCACGGCAATCCCCTCACCATCCTGCTGAAAGGCCCGGTGGAGCCCTATCTGAAGGACTCCGCCGAAGGCTGATCTCACGGGCGGAATTTCGCCCGCATGAAGTCGACGTAATCCTGGTCGGCCAGGGTCTGCCGGGCCTTCACGAAGCCCCGCGCATCGTCGCCGACCAGATAGCGGAGCCGCGTGGTGCCGTCGGTCGCGGCCTCGAAGATCGCTGAAGCCACCTCTTCCGCCGAAAGGCTGCGCGCCGCCACCATGCGCCCGAAGGCGGCCGCGGTCCCGGCGACGAAATCCGCATAGTCGGGCGGCGCTCCTTCGACCGCGAGGGCCTGGTTGCGGCCGAAGTCGGTCCCCGTGACGCCGCCGTGGGGAATCACCAGCTTGACCCCGACACCGACCGCCGCGAGCTCATAGGACAGCGCCTCGGAAAAGCCCTCGAGGGCGAATTTCGCCGCGCAATAGAGCGACGACATCGGCAGGGTGAAGAGCCCGGCGCCGGACGAGACATTGACCACCATGCCCGCCCTGCGCGCCCGGAAATGGGGCAGCAGGGCGCGCGTCACCGCCATCACGCCGAACAGGTCGACATCGAAGAGGGCTTTGACCTCTTCCTCGGCCGTCGCCTCGAACAGGCCGAAATGGCCGCGGCCCGCGTTGTTGACCAGGAGGTCGATCGCCCCGAAGCGCGCGATCCCGGCTTCCACCGCCGTGGTGACCGAGGCCGGATCGGTGACGTCGAGATGGGTGATCAGGGTTCGCGCATCGCCCTCCCCGACCGGCCGGCGCATGGTGGCGACCACGTTCCAGCCCCGCTCGGCGAAGAGCCGGGCCGCCGCCCGGCCGATGCCGGACGAACAGCCGGTGATCAGGACGGTGGCACTCATGCGCCCCGCCCCGCGGCGTCGAGGGCGGCGAAATCCTCGTCGCTCAGGCGGATCGAAGCGGCCGCGACATTCTCTTCGAGATGGGCGACACGCCCGGTGCCCGGAATCGGCAGCGTGACCGGGCTCCGCTTCAGGACCCAGGCGAGCGCCACCTGGCCGGGCGTGGCGCCGAGCTTCTTGGCGATCGCATCGAGCTTGCCGCCCGGCTTGGCCAGGTCGCCGGCCGCCAGCGGGAACCACGGAATGAAGCCGATGCCCTTCCCGGTACAATAGTCCAGCACCGCTTCCGAACCGCGGTCGACCAGGTTGTAGCGGTTCTGCACCGTCGCCACGGGGAAGATTTTCGACGCCGCCTCGATTTCGGCGATCGTCACCTCGGAGAGGCCGGCATGGGCGATCACGCCTTCGTCCAGGAGCTGGCGGATGGCGCCGAATTGTTCGTCGCGCGGTACGGTCGGGTCGATCCGGTGGAGCTGCCACAGGCCGATCCGTTCGACGCCCAGGCGCCAGGCGCTTTTCTTCGCCTGCTGGATCAGATAGTCGGGCCGGCCGAGCGGGACCCAGACGCCCGGCCCCGGGCGAGTCAAGCCGCCCTTGGTGGCGACCAGGGTCCGGCCATAGGGATGCAGGGCCTCGCGGATCAGCGCTTCCGAGAAATCGGGGCCATAGGAATCCGCGGTATCGATGAAATCGACCCCCAGTTCGGGCAGACGCTTCAAGACAGCGAGGACGGCCGCCTTGTCGGCCGGCGGCCCCCAGATGCCGGGACCGACGATGCGCATCGCCCCGAAGCCGAGGCGGGTGACGGGCGTGGTGCCGCCGATGCGAAACGTCCCGGCGGCACTGGCGGAAATCGTGCTCATGATCGCGTCCTTTCGGTTCAGGCGGCGAAATCGGTCGAATGGGAAAGATCGCGATAGGCCGCGAATTCCTGCCCCAGGGCGGCGAGTTTCTCGCCCACCAGGCGGGTCGCGTCGCGCCCCAGCAGAAGATGGGCCGGCGGCTCGTCCATGGCGATCACCGCCAGCATGGCGGCGGCCGCCTTGGCCGGGTCGCCGGGCTGGTGCCCGCTCATCTCGAGCCGGGTCTGACGGCGCGGGGCGAAGACTTCGTCGTAATCGGCGATCCTCGCTTCCGCCCGCACCATGGAACGGCCCGCCCAGTCGGTGCGGAAACTGCCCGGCTCGATCGCCGTCACCTTGATGCCGAGGTGCTTCACTTCCTTGCCCAGGGTTTCGGAGATCGCTTCGAGGGCGAATTTGGTGCCGTGGTAGAAGCCGATCCCGGGCATGGTGATGAAGCCGCCCATCGACGTCACATTGAGGATATGCCCGGCACGGCGCGCCCGCATATGAGGCAGCACGGCTTGGATCACGGCGATCGCGCCGAACACGTTGACGTCGAACTGGCGGCGGACGTCTTCGAGGGCGGTCTCCTCGATCGTGCCTTCGAGGCCGAAGCCCGCATTGTTGACCAGGGCGTCGATCGGGCCGGCCTCGGCCTCGACGGCATCGACCAGGGGCCGGACGGCGGCGAAATCGGTGACGTCGAGCAGGCGGCCGATCGCCCGCCCGGGAGCCAGCGCCTCGAAGGCCGCCAGGTCTTCCGCCCGGCGCAGGGTGCCGACGACGCGGTGGCCGGCGGCCAGGGCGGCCACCGCCAGGGCACGGCCGAGCCCCGTGCTGACCCCGGTGACGAGAATGGTCTTCATGGTCGCGTTCCTTGCCTTGCCGATGGGGACGGTCGATAGGTAGAGCCGTGACATTGCTGAAACAATCCGACTATTCTGACATGACTTGATGCAGGATTTTGCACAATGGACCGGACCGGGCTTCTCGAATTGAATGCCGTGGTGGCCGTCGCCAATCGGCGCAGCTTCCGGGCCGCCGCCCTCGAACTCGGCCTGTCGCCCTCGGCGGTCAGCCATGCCATCGCGGCGCTCGAGCAGCGGATGGGGGTTCGCCTGTTCAACCGGACCACCCGCAGCGTCGCCCTCTCCGAGGCAGGAGAGGGTTTCCTGGCCCGGCTGCGCCCGGCGCTGGGCGAGATCGCGGCGGCGATGGAGGCGGTGAACGAATTCCGCGACCGGCCCAGGGGCACGCTGCGCATCAACGCCTCGTCCATGGCCGCCCAGTACCACCTGATGCCCCATATCCTGGATTTCCTGCGCCTCTATCCCGAGATGCAGGTCGACGTGGTGACCGAGGGGCGCTTCGTCGACATCGTGGCCCAGGGGTTCGACGCCGGCGTGCGCCTGGCCGAAGCGGTGCCGCAGGACATGATCGCCGTGCCGCTGAGCGGCGACCAGCGCCTGGTGGTGGTCTGCTCGCCCGACTTCCTCGCCACGGTCCGCCCGCCCGAGGCGCCGGAAGACCTGCTGCGGCACAATTGCATCCGCCGACGCATGCCGTCGGGCTCGCTCTACCGCTGGGAATTCGAGAAGCGGGGCCTCCAGTTGGCGCTCGACGTGCGCGGCAACCTGACGCTCGACGAGGGTCGCCTGATGGTCGACGCCGCCCTGGCCGGGGTCGGTTTCGCCATGGTGAATCAATCGGCGGTCGAAGATGTCCTGGCCGACGGCCGCCTGGTCGCCGTGCTCGACGACTGGACTCCCGCCTTTCCCGGCAACCGCCTCTATTACCCCGGCCACCGCCATGCGCCGGCCGGCCTGCGGGCCCTGGTCGCCCTGATCCGCGCCAATACCCAAAGTCGGATGCCGCGGCCCCTTCCCTCTCCATCCCAATCGTCGTAACAGTCAGTCGCGCCTGACGGCGCGAATACCCATCCCGGTCGACCCGGCCGTTTTGCTAGTAGCGGGAGAAGCTCGATGGCAATGGACGAGAATCTGTTTCACGCGATGGTCGAACAGACCCTGGGGCGCTGGCTCGACCGGCTCGAGGACGCCGAGGGGCTCGACGAAGTGGGCTTGGCCGACGGCGTCCTGCAGGCTGTCACGGCCGACGGCAAGACCTTCATCCTGAACCGTCACGTGCCTCTGAAGCAGATCTGGCTGTCCTCGCCCGTGTCGGGCGCCCATCACTACGCCTGGGACGAGGGTTCGGCCGAATGGCGCTCGACCCGCGGCGGCGAAAAGCTGGACGACCGCCTGGTGGCCGACCTGAAGTCCCTCGGCATCGAGGTCGACACGCATGTCTGACGCCGTCGCCGCCGACGGCAAGCGGCGCGGCAATCCCTTCGGCAAGCTGCGCCAGCTCTGGCCCTTCATCCGCCCCTACCGCCGCCGTGTCGCCCTCGCCCTGGTCGCCCTGACCGTCGCGGCGGGGGCCACGCTGACCATCGGCCAGGCGCTGCGCCGGCTGATCGACAAGGGCTTCGCCACCGGCAGCGCCGACTATATCGACATCTATTTCGTCGCCCTGCTCGGTGTCGTGCTGGTGCTGGCGCTGGCCACCTTCGGGCGCTTCTACCTGGTCTCCTGGCTGGGCGAGCGGGTGATCGCCGACCTTCGGCGCACCATCTACGGCCATGTCATCTCGCTCGACGCCACCTTCTTCGAGACGACCAAGACAGGTGAAATCCTGTCGCGGCTGAATTCCGACACCATGGTGATCGAGGCCGTGGTCGGTTCCTCCGCCTCGGTCGCGCTGCGCAATCTGCTCATGTTCATCGGCGGCACGGCGCTGCTGGTCATCACCTCGGCCAAGCTGTCGGCCATGCTGCTGCTGGTCGTTCCGCTGGTGCTGCTGCCGATCCTGATCTTCGGGCGGCGGGTACGGCGCTTGTCGCGCGCCAGCCAGGACAAGCTGGCCGATTCGGCGGCCGTCGCCAACGAGACCTTGAATGCCGTGCACACGGTCCAGGCCTTCGCCCAGGAAGCGGGCGAGGCCCGGCGCTATGGCGCCACCATCGAATCCTCCTTCGCGACGGCACGGCAGCGGATCCGCACCCGCGCCTGGCTCACCGCCCTGGTGATCACCCTGGTTTTCGGCGCGATCGACCTGATCCTGTGGATCGGCGCCAAGGACGTGCACCATGGCGACATGACGGGCGGCGAACTGGCGGCCTTCGTCTTCTATGCGATCGTCGCCGCCGGCGCCCTCGGCGCTCTCTCGGAAGTCTGGGGCGACCTGCAGCGCGCCGCCGGTGCGGCCGAGCGCCTGCTCGAACTCCTCGCCGTGGTACCCAAGATCAAGGCGCCGGAACGGCCCGTGGCGCTGCCGAGCCCGGCAGAAGGTGCTATCCGCTTCGACGACGTCACCTTCCACTATCAGTCGCGGCCGGACCTCCCTGCGATCGAGCACCTGTCCTTCAGCGTGGCGCCGGGCGAGACGGTCGCCCTGGTCGGACCTTCGGGCGCCGGCAAGTCGACCGTGTTCCAGCTCCTGCTCCGCTTCCACGACCCCGACTCGGGCGTCGTCACGGTCGACGGCATCGACGTGAAGACGGTCGATCCGGTGGCGCTGCGCAGCCTCTTCGCCCTGGTCCCGCAAGAGACCACGATCTTCGCGACCGATGCCGCCGCCAATATTCGCTACGGCCGGCCCGAGGCGAGCGACGCCGAGGTGCTGGCTGCGGCCGAGGCGGCCTCGGCCCGGGGCTTCGTCGAGCAACTGCCGGGAGGCTTCGCGGCCCAGCTCGGCGAACGGGGCGTCCGCCTCTCGGGCGGGCAGAAGCAGCGCATCGCGATCGCCCGCGCCGTGCTGCGCGATCCCAAGATCCTGCTCCTCGACGAGGCGACCAGCGCGCTCGACGCCGAATCGGAGGTTCAGGTCCAGGCGGCGCTCGACCGCCTGATGAAGGACCGCACCACCCTGGTGATCGCCCACCGGCTCGCCACCGTGGTCAATGCCGACCGCATCCTGGTGATGGACGAAGGCCGCATCGTCGAGACCGGCACCCATGCGGAGCTGGTCGCCAAGGGCGGCCTCTACGCCCGCCTCGCCTCGCTCCAATTCGGCGAAGGCGAAGCGCCCGAACGGCTGCTGCGCCGGGCGGAGGGGTAACCCCTCCCCCATCGTCGTGGCGTCGTCGGGAACGGCAGCCTCTGATCGTCATCGCCGGGTCAAGCCCGGCGATGACGACAGATGAATGTTCACCCCTCGATGCGCTGATACAGATCACGCCCGCTTCCTGGCCTGACCCGGTGATTTTCAGCTCGACCGGACGCCCGTGGGACGCCCCCGGCCATGACGGGCGTATGGACCTGAACCGGCGGGCCGCTCACGCCGCGGTGGCGCTGCCCCAATAGTTGAAGCCGGCGATCTTGGGCGTGCCGGGCAGATACATGCTCTCCAGCTTGTCCAGCCGGAAGCCCGCGGCCCGCAAAAGATCCGGGATCGGGCGGTGCAGGTTGCAGCCGCCGAAGCAGCGCTTCCAGACCGGGTTGACCCGGCCCTGCCAGCGCCGCACGCCATGGTCCGGCGCCTCGCCGTGCTCGCAGAACAGCAACTGGCCGCCGGGCTTCAGCACGCGGCGTATGCCGTCGAGGGCGGCCACCGGATCGGGAATCGTGCACAGGCTGTAGGTCATCACCACGGTATCGACCGAGGCGTCGTCGAGCGGGATGCGCTCGCCCGGCAGGCCGATGAAGTCGACCGGAAAAGACACCGACTTGGCTCGCCGCCCGGCGATCTTCCAAGACTCTTCCGAAGGATCGAGGCCGATCACCCGGGTCACCTTGGCGGGATCGTAGAACGGCAGGTTGAGCCCGGTGCCAATGCCGATTTCCAGCACGACGCCCGAGGCCTGGGGCACCACCTTCTTCCGCTGGTAGCGGATCGGCTTGGTACCGCAGGCGAAATTGATCAGGCGCGGCACCACGTGCCGCTCGTAGAGGCCCATCCGTCTCACTCCCCTTCGACGATCTTCAGGAGCTTGCGCTCCAGCACCGCCAGCACATTGGCGAGGTCTGCGCCCCGCTTGAGAATCCGTCCGCCCGCCGCGATCACGGCGAAGGCGCCCTGTTTCCGGGCCAGCGCCGGCCGCTTCTCGATCCGGTAGAGCGGCTGTTCCGAGCTCCGCCGGTGGACGGCGAAGACCGCCACTTCCGCACCGTCGGCCATGGCGTAGTCGCGCCATTCGCCGGCCGCCACCATGCGGCCATAGAGGCCCAGAATCAGATCGAGTTCGCGACGGGTGAAGAAGACCCTGCGGGGAGCGGCGGCACTCGCGGCCGGGGAATCACTGGCAGTCTTGCCCGGCAACCACGCGATTACGCCCTGCTCCATGCCGCCTCGTCCTCGTTCGTCTTATTTCGGCAATCTTGATCCGGCAAAACAGGGTGAACAAGCGAAATTGCCGGACGCGACGAAAGCCGCGTTGACTTGGCAAGCGCCATGAGTATGTTCGCCGGCGGGTCACGTCCCCCCACCGGGACGCAGCTTATCTGGAAGGATAAGTCAATATGACGAAGCCTGTTGTTCGCCCTGTCACCCCGATGTTTTCGTCCGGCCCCTGCGCCAAGCGCCCCGGCTGGACCACGGCAGCCCTCGACGACGCGCTGGTCGGCCGCTCGCACCGCTCGAAACCCGGCAAGGCCAAGCTCCTCAAGGCGATCGAGGACACCCGCAAGATCCTGAAGGTTCCTGCCGACTACAAGATCGGCATCGTGCCCGCGTCCGATACCGGCGCGGTCGAGATGGCGCTGTGGTCGCTGCTTGGGCCCCGCCCGATCGACATGCTGGCCTGGGAGAGCTTCGGTTCGGGCTGGGTCGCCGACGTCGTCAAGCAGCTCAAGCTGAAGGACGTGCGCAAGCTCGAAGCCGGCTATGGCGCGATCTCCGACCTCGCCGCCGTCGACAAGACCCATGACGTGGTCTTCACCTGGAACGGCACCACTTCGGGTGTCCGCGTGCCGAACGGCGACTGGATCGCCGACGACCGCGAAGGCCTGACCATCTGCGACGCGACTTCGGCCGCCTTTGCGATGGACCTGCCCTGGTCCAAGCTCGACGGCACCACTTTCTCCTGGCAGAAGGTCCTGGGCGGCGAAGCGGCCCACGGCATGATCATCCTGTCGCCCCGCGCGGTCGAGCGGCTGACCACCTATTCCCCGCCCTGGCCGATGCCGAAGATTTTCCGCATGACCTCCGGCGGCAAGCTCTCGGAAGGCATCTTCAAGGGCGAGACGATCAACACGCCTTCGATGATCTGCGTCGAAGACTATCTCGATGCCCTCGCCTGGGCCGAAACGGTCGGCGGGCTCGACGGGCTGATCGCCCGCTCCGAAGCCAATCTGGCCGTGCTCGAAGCCTGGGTCGCCAAATCCGCCTGGGCCGGCTTCCTGGCCGAGGACAAGGCGATCCGTTCCTGCACCTCGGTCTGCCTCAAGGTCACCGACCCCTGGGTCGATACCCTGAACGACGAGGGCAAGGCGGCGGTCGCCAAGAAACTGGCCGACATGCTGGACAAGGAAGGCGTCGCCTATGACATCGGCGCCTATCGCGACGCCCCTCCGGGCCTGCGCATCTGGGCCGGGGCGACCGTCGAAGCGGCCGACCTCGAAGCCCTGCTGCCCTGGCTCGACTGGGCCTATGCCGAAGTGAAGGCCCAGCTCGCCACTGCTGCCTGATCGCCTGATGCGTCGCCCCCGCGAGAGCGGGGGCCGCGCCACGCCTTACGCGCTATTCCCGGTTCGAAACCGCCCCCTTCCAACCTTAAGGTGCCCCCATGCCCAAGGTTCTGATTTCCGACGAACTGAGCCCCGCCGCCGCCCAGATCTTCCGTGACCGCGGTGTCGAGGTCGACATCAAGACCGGCCTCAAGAAGGACGAGCTGATCGCCATCATCGGCCAGTACGACGGCCTCGCCATCCGCTCCGCCACCAAGGTGACGGCGGATGTCATCGCCGCCGCGACCAACCTGAAGGTCGTCGGCCGTGCCGGCATCGGCGTCGACAATGTCGACATTCCGGCCGCCACCGCCCGCGGCATCGTGGTGATGAACACGCCCTTCGGCAATTCGATCACCACGGCCGAACATGCGATCGCCATGATGTTCTCGATCGCCCGCGACATCCCCGCCGCCAGCGCCTCGACCCACGCCGGCAAGTGGGAGAAGAACCGCTTCATGGGTGTCGAGCTCTACGCCAAGACCCTCGGCCTGATCGGCGCCGGCAACATCGGCTCGATCGTCGCCGACCGCGCCCAGGGCCTGAAGATGCAGGTCATCGCCTATGACCCGTTCCTGACCCCGGAACGCGCGCTCGAGATCGGCGTCACCAAGGTCGAGCTGGACGAGCTCTTCGCCCGCGCCGACTTCATCACCCTGCACACGCCGCTGACCGACAGCACCCGCAACATCATCCGGGCCGAGACGATCGCCAAGATGAAGGACGGGGTGCGCATCATCAACTGCGCCCGCGGCGGCCTGATCGTCGAGGAAGACCTGCTCGCCGCGCTCAACTCGGGCAAGGTCGCCCGTGCGGCGCTGGACGTCTTCGCGGTCGAGCCGGCCAAGGAGAACATCCTGTTCGGCCATCCCCATGTGGTCTGCACCCCGCACCTCGGCGCCTCGACGACCGAAGCGCAGGAGAATGTGGCGCTGCAGGTGGCCGAGCAGATGTCGGCCTATCTGGTCGACGGTGCGGTTTCCAACGCGCTGAACATGCCGTCCGTCACGGCCGAGGAAGCGCCGCGGCTGCGTCCCTACATGAAGCTGGCGGCCCAGCTCGGCGGCTTCGCCGGCAAGCTCTCGGCCGAAGTGGGCATCCGCAAGGTGACGATCGAATACGAGGGCGCCGCCGCCAAGCTGAACACCCGCCCGCTCACCGCGATCGCGCTCCAGGGCCTGCTCGGGCCCCTGATGCCGTCGGTCAACATGGTGAACGCGCCCGTGGTGGCCAAGGAGCGCAACATCTCCGTGGCCGACACCAAGATCGAGGCGGCTTCGGACTATCCGACCCTGATGCGCGTCACGGTCGAGATGGACGGCAAGACCCGCTCGGTCGCCGGCACGCTGTTTGCCGACAGCCAGCCCCGCATCGTCTCGATCAAGGGCATCACGGTCGAGGCCGAACTGACCCCGCACATGCTCTATGTGACGAACGAGGACAAGCCGGGCTTCATCGGCGCCCTCGGCACCATCCTGGGCGAAGCGGGCCTCAACATCGCGACCTTCAACCTGGGCCGCCGCACCCAGGGCGACGAAGCGATCTGCCTCGTTGCCGTCGACGAGGCGATCCCCGCCGAAGTGGTCGCCAAGGTGCGCGCCATCCCGCAGGTGAAACAGGCCCAGGCCCTCGACTTCTGATCGGGCGGCCCCGCAGTGGAAACCCTCTCCCCGCCCGGGGAGAGGGTTTTTCTTTGCCGGCCGATCAGCGCTGCTTGAAGACCGGCTTGCGCTTCTCGACGAAGGCGGACATGCCTTCCTTCTGGTCTTCGGTCGCGAAGGTGGAGTGGAACAGGCGGCGTTCGAACAGCACGCCTTCCAGCAACGTGGTCTCGTAGGCGCGATTCACCGCCTGCTTGGCCATGCGCACGATCGGCTGGGATTTTTCGGCGATCACGGTCGCAACCTTCACCGCTTCGTCGACCAGATCGGCGGCCGGCACGACGCGCGAGACGAGACCGGCGCGCTCGGCTTCCGCAGCATCCATCATGCGACCGGTCAGGCACATTTCCATCGCCTTGGACTTGCCGACGAAGCGGGTCAGGCGCTGCGAACCGCCGATGCCGGGAATCGTGCCCAGGTTGATTTCAGGCTGGCCGAATTTGGCGTTGTCGCCCGCCAGGATGAAGTCGCACAGCATGGACAACTCGCAGCCGCCGCCCAGCGCGTAGCCGGCGACCGCGGCGATGATCGGCTTCTTGATCGCGCAGATGCGGTCGTGTTCCTTGGCGAAGAAGTCGCTCTTGAACATGTCCATATAGGACTGGGGCGCCATTTCCTTGATGTCGGCGCCGGCCGCGAAAGCCTTGGCGCTGCCGGTCAGCACGATGCAGCCGACGCCCTCGTCCGCGTCGAAGGCTTCGAGCGCGGTGCAGAGCTCGCCCAGGAGCTGGGCGTTCAGCGCGTTCAGCGCCTGCGGCCGGTTCAGGGTGATCAGGGCCACCGCCCCGCGGGTTTCAGTCAGGATGGTCTCATAGGCCATGACGCGCTCCGCTACCTTTCAGTCAGAGGGAATGGGGCCGCAGCTCGAGGCGGACGGCGAGCAGCCCCGCCGCCTGCGGCAATATAACGATCGCCGGCATCGCCGAAGCCCGACGATAGGCGAGTTCCGCACTGCCCCGCGACAGCGGACCGAGGTGAGCAGGTCGCATTCCCCCCTCACCTCTGGCAACGCGGGCAGAAATAGGTCGATCGGTTGCTCTGCACGATGCGCCGGATGGCGACGGCACCGCAAGCCGGGCAGACCTCGCCCTCGCGGTCGTAGACCTTGAAGGCGTGCTGGAAATAGCCGAGTTCGCCGTCCGCCTGCACATAGTCGCGCAGCGTCGAGCCGCCGGCCGCGATCGCTTCGGTCAGCACGTCGCGGATCGCCGGCACCAGGCGCTCCGCCCGCTTGCCGGCGACGCTGGCGGCCTCCCGCGTCGGTGCAATGCGGGCGCGGAACAGGGCTTCCGAAACATAGATATTGCCAAGGCCGGCGACCACGGTCTGGTCGAGCAGCGCCGCCTTGATCGGCGATCTTTTGCCCGCGAGGGCGGCCGACAGGGTCTCCGCATCGAAGGAATTGCCGAGCGGTTCCGGCCCGATCCCCGCCAGCAGGGGATGGGCTTCCAGCGTATCGACATGGCCGAGGACCATGAGGCCGAAGCGGCGATGGTCGTTGAAGATCGCCCAGGGCCCCTCTTCCGTCTCGAACACCACATGGTCGTGCGGCTTCTCGTCGGGCATCGGGCCGTCGCCGACGGTCATCCGCCCGGACATGCCAAGATGGGCGATCACCACGGCGCCGTCGTCGAGTTCGATCAGCAGATATTTGGCCCGGCGCCGGATTGCGACGATCCGCCGCCCCGTCAGGACTTCCGCGAATCGGGGCGGGAACGGTACGCGCAGATCGGGCCGCCGCACCTGGACACGGGCCAGTTTCCGGCCTTCCAGGGCGATCGCCAGGCCACGGCGGACGGTTTCGACTTCGGGCAGTTCAGGCATGCGCGGAGCCTAGCGGCAGATGCGCCGGGGCGCTATGGTGTCGCGCCATGACCGATCACGCCCAAGCGCCGAACGCGACCGAACCAAACGCGACCGACAAGGTCACCCACTTCGGTTTCGAGACCGTCCCCGAGGCCGACAAGGCCCGCCGCGTGCGCAGCGTCTTCGATGCGGTCGCCAAGCGCTACGACATCATGAACGACTTGATGTCGGGCGGGGTGCACCGCCTGTGGAAGACGGCGATGATCGATTGGCTGAACCCCGCCCCGGGCAGCCATCTGCTCGACGTCGCGGGCGGCACCGGCGACATCGCCTTCCGCTTCCAGGACCGGGCCGGGCCGAAGTCGCGCGTCACCGTGCTCGACATCAATGCCGAGATGATCCTGGTCGGGCGCGACCGCGCGCTGGACCAGGGCCGTTTCGGCCTCGACTGGGTGGTGGGCGACGCCGAGAAACTGCCGCTGCGCGACCGTTCGGTCGACTATGTGACGATCGCCTTCGGCATCCGCAACGTCACCCATATCGCCGAGGCGCTGAAGGACATGCGCCGCGTGCTGAAACCCGGCGGGCGCTTCCTGTGCCTCGAATTCTCCAAGGTCGTGGTGCCCGGGCTCGACAAGATCTACGAGGAATATTCCTTCCGCCTGATCCCGCAGATCGGCCGCATGGTGGCCGGCAATGCCGATGCCTACCGTTACCTGGTCGAGAGCATCCGCCGTTTCCCGGACCAGGAGACTTTCGCCGGCATGCTGCGCGACGCCGGCTTCGAGCAGGTCCAGGTGCGCAATCTGACCGGCGGCGTCGCGGCCCTGCACAGCGGCTGGCGCCTCTAGGACGCGGCCGGTGCTGGCGGCCCTGCGCCATTCCTGGCGGCTGTTCCGGGTGGCCCGGCGGCTCGCCGTGCACGACGCCCTGTTCCCGGCCGAACTGGTCGAGGAATTGCCGCTCTCGGCGCGGCTGGCCCGGCGCCTGCTGTCGATCCAGCTCATGCCGCGGCGGCTGCACCTCGAAGGCAAGTCGGCGGGCGAGCGCCTGGCCGTCGCCCTGGGCAGCCTGGGCCCCACCTATATCAAGCTGGGGCAGAGCCTGGCGGCCCGCCCGGACCTCGTCGGCGAGCAGGTCGCCCGCGCGCTCTCGCAGCTCCAGGACCGGGTGCCGCCCTTCCCGACGGCGGAGGCGAAGCGGATCATCGAGCACGAGCTGATGCATCCGCTCGACCAGATCTTCAGCGCGCTCGACGAGCAGCCGGTGGCCGCCGCCTCGATCGCCCAGGTCCATTTCGCGACGACGCGCGAAGGGCGCGAGGTCGCGGTCAAGGTCCTGCGTCCCGGCATTGAGGCCGCCTTCCGCCTCGACCTCGAAGCGCTCGCCTGGGCGGCGGAAATCGCCGAACGCTGGATGCTGCCCCTGAAACGGCTCCGCCCGCGCGAAGTGGTGCGGACGCTGGCCGAAGTCTCTTTCCTCGAGATGGACCTCCGCCTCGAAGCCGCCGCCGCCTCGGAACTGGCGCTCTCGCTCAGCCCCGACGGGCGGGTGAAGGCGCCTGCTGTCGACTGGAGCCGGACGGCGCGGCGCGTGCTGACCGTCGACCGGGTGCGCGGCATCCCGATCGGCGACCGGAACCGCCTGGTCGCCGCCGGCCACGACCCGCGCGACCTCGCCAAGCGGCTGATGCAGAGTTTCCTGGACCAGGCGCTCGGCCACGGCTTCTTCCATGCCGACCTGCACCAGGGCAATCTCTTCGTCGCCGACGACGGCACCATCGTGGTGATCGATTTCGGCATCATGGGCCGGCTCGACCGGGCGATGCGCCGCTTCATGGCGGAGACCCTGATCGGCTTCATCACGGCGGATTACAAGCGGGTCGCCCGCGTCCACGCCGAGGCGGGGATCCTGCCCGCTTCGAAATCGGTCGAACTCTTCGCCCAGGCGCTCCGCTCGATCGGCGAGCCGATCCTGGGCCGGCCGACGCGGGAGATTTCGATCGCCCGCCTGCTGCAGCAGCTCTTCATGGTGACCGAGACTTTCGCCATGGAGACCCAGCCCAATCTGCTCATGCTGCAGAAGACCATGGTGGTGGTCGAGGGCGTGTGCGGCAGCCTCGATCCCGACATGAACATCTGGGAAGTATCGCGTCCCGTCGTGGAGAAATGGCTGGTCTCGACCTTCTCGCCCGAGCATCGCCTGCTCGACGCGGCCGAAGGGGCGGCCGGCCTGGCGCGGCGCCTGCCCTCCCTGCTCGACAAGCTGGAACGCTTCGGCTCCCAGGTGACCGAGAGCGGCCTCCGCCTCCATCCGGAGACGGCACGCGCCATCGCAGAAGGTCAGGCCAAGACGCAGCGCCGGCTGTGGTGGGCAGTGATCGCGCTGGCCGCCGCCGTGGTCGTCCTCGCCCTCACTCGCTGAGCCTGGTCGCGATACACTCGGCCCAGGCCTTGCGGCCGGCGGCACTGCCCTTGAGCGAGACCGGATAGGCGAAGCCCGGCAGGTCGACCGCGCTCACACGAAGATCGGCGCCCTTGGCGAAGGCATCCAGGAAGGCGGCCGCGGCGTCACCCGGGATCGCCATCGACAGCGCGTCCCCCGCCTGCTGGACCCGCGCCGGTGCGAAATCCTTGCCGTCGATGCTGAGCGCCGCCTTGCGTTCGACCTTGCCCTCGACCGCGGGCAGGTCGGGTGAGCGGAGCCCGATGAAAACATCCTTCGAGACCGCGGGCGGTGTCGCCGCCAGCCAGAAGCGCCGCGTCCCCTCGCCGGTCTGTTGCAGGGTACAGACGGCATAATCCCGCCCGCTCGAATCATGCAGCTTGCCGGCACCGACCTGCCAGCCGCCGGCCAGCACGGCCACCGCCCCCGGCTGCTCGGCCGAGGCCGAGGTCGGCGGCGCGGTCTCGCAGCCGGCGAGAAGAAGCCCCGCCGCGCCCAGGGCGGCAACGATCATGGCGGCACGCATATAGTCCCCCGAATTCTCCAGCGGAGAGAAGGTCACGGCGGCACGGCGCCGTCAACGGCCCCTATCCCGAACGTGAAACGGCATTTCCATTGAATTCCACCAACATTACGTATAAAACTTGATTCCTCACCTCCATTGCGCGGGGCAAGCGGAATGGCCGAAAAGCGTGTTCTTCTGGTCATCGGCGGCGGCATCGCCGCCTATAAGGCGCTGGAGCTGATTCGCCGCCTGCGTGAACGCGGCATCGCTGTGCGCGCCATCATGACCGCGGCGGCGCGCGAATTCGTCACCCCCCTGTCCGTCTCGGCGCTGACTGGCGACAAGGTCTACGGCGAGCTGTTCTCGCTCACGGACGAAGCGGAAATGGGGCATATCCAGCTCAGCCGCGCGGCCGATCTTCTCGTGGTCTGTCCGGCCACCGCCGATCTGATGGCCAAGATGGCCAACGGCCATGCCGACGATCTCGCCTCGACCGCCCTGCTCGCCACCGACAAGCCGGTGCTGATCGCGCCTGCCATGAATGTCCGCATGTGGAACCATCCGGCGACGCGGCGGAACCTGGCCCGTCTCCGGGCCGACGGCGTCCTGGTGGTCGGGCCGAACGACGGCGACATGGCCTGCGGCGAATATGGCCCCGGCCGCCTGGCGGAACCCCACGAGATCCTGGCCCGGATCGAGGCATTCTATGCCGAACAGGCGGCGCCGAAGCCCCTCGCCGGCAAGCGGATCGTGGTCACCTCTGGCCCGACCCACGAGCCGATCGATCCGGTCCGTTACATCGCCAACCGCTCCTCCGGCCAGCAGGGCCATGCCATCGCGGGCGCCCTGGCGGCGCTCGGCGCCAAGGTCACCCTGGTCTCCGGCCCGGTCACCCTGCCTGATCCTGCCGGCGTCGAGACCCTCCATGTCGAGACCGCGCGCCAGATGGCGGCGGCGGTCGAGGCGGCACTGCCCGCCGATGTCGCAGTCTGCGCGGCCGCAGTGGCCGACTGGCGGGTCGCCGGCGAAGCCGATCAGAAGATCAAGAAGGACGGCTCGGGCCAGGTGCCGGCGCTCTCCTTCGTCGAGAACCCGGACATTCTCGCCAGCCTTTCCAAGGCGGGCGAGAAGCGTCCGCCGCTGGTCGTCGGCTTCGCCGCCGAGACCGAGCATGTAATCGATCACGCCAAGGCCAAGCTCGCCCGCAAGGGCTGTGACTGGATCGTCGCCAACGATGTCGGCAGCGGTCCCGAGGGTGGCGTGATGGGGGCACGGGACAATGCCGTGCACATCGTGACGGCGGACGGGGTCGAGAGCTGGCCCCGCCTGCCCAAGACAGAAGTGGCCGCGCGCCTCGCCGCGCGGATCGCCGAGACCGTGAAGGAACGGAACATCTGATGCTACGCCTATCGCGCAAGATGCTCTTCGCCCTCGAGGCCGTGGTCGACATCGCCTATAACGCCCGGCCCGAACCGGTACAGTCGAAGGAGATCACCCGGCGCCAGGGGATCCCCCAGCGTTACCTCGAGCAGGTGATGCAGCAGCTCGTCCATGCCGGCGTGCTGAAGGGCGTGCGCGGCCCCAAGGGCGGCTACCGCCTGGCCCGGGAGAGGCGCCGCATCACGGTCGGCGAGATCATCCGCGTGGTCGGCGCGGTCGAGGCCGGCGAGGAGGAGGAAGACGGCGAGGGCGGCGTGATGACTTCAGACCTCGGCCGCAAGGTCGTCCAGCCGCTCTGGAACGAGCTGCACGAGACGATCATGGCCAAGCTCGACTCGATCACGGTCGAGGACCTGTGCCGCCGGGCGGAAACGGCCGGTGTCCATTCCGAGGGCCGCGAACGCATGGATTTCTCGATCTGACGGCATTCCCAGGGAGACCAAGATGACCACCACGGACAAGAAGCCGGGTCGCGGCCGCGTCTACGACAGCATCACCGAGACGATCGGCGACACCCCCCTCGTCCGCCTGCACCGCCTGGCCGAACAGGCGGGCGCCAAGGCCGACGTGCTCGCCAAGCTCGAATTCTTCAACCCGCTCTCCAGCGTCAAGGACCGCATCGGCGTCGCCATGATCGAAGCCCTCGAAGCCGAGGGCAAGATCAAGCCGGGCGCCACCCTGGTCGAGCCGACCTCGGGCAACACCGGTATCGCGCTCGCCTTCGTCGCGGCCGCCAAGGGTTACAAGCTGATCCTGTGCATGCCGGAATCGATGTCGATGGAACGGCGCAAGATGCTGCTGATCCTGGGCGCCCAGCTCGAACTGACGCCGCCCGAAAAGGGCATGCGCGGCGCGATCAACCGGGCCGAGGAACTGGTGAAGGACATCCCCGGCGCGGTCATCCCGCAGCAATTCGCCAATCCGGCCAATCCGGCGATCCACCGCGCCACCACCGCGCTGGAGATCTGGAACGACACCGCGGGTGCGGTCGACGTGGTGATTTCCGGCGTCGGCACCGGCGGCACCATCACCGGCATCGGCTCGGTCCTGAAGTCGCTGAAGCCGAGTGTCAGGATGGTCGCGGTCGAGCCCGAGGACAGCCCGGTGCTCTCCGGCGGCCAGCCCGGCCCGCACAAGATCCAGGGCATCGGCGCCGGCTTCGTGCCCCCCGTGCTCGACCGCAGCCTGATCGACGAAATCATCACGATCGGCAACGAGACCGCCTTCGAAACCGCCCGCAAGGCGGCCCGCCTCGAGGGCATCGCCTGCGGCATCTCTTCGGGTGCGGCGATTTCCGCCGCCCTCGAAGTGGCGGCCCGGCCCGGGATGGAAGGCAAGACGGTCGTCGCCATCATCCCGAGCTTCGCCGAACGCTATCTCTCGACCGCGCTGTTCGACGGGCTGTAATCGGTCAAATCCCTCCAATCGTCATGCCCGGGCTCGTCCCGGGCATCCACGAGAACAGCGCGCCGGACCGAGAGACGTCGATCGCCGGGTCGAGCCCGGCGATGACGGCCAAGGCTGGACGGCTTCGTCAGAGCGTCTCTTCGAGGCCGAGAACCGCGGTCACCTGGGACGACCAGTGGCCGCCGTTGCCGTGACAGAGGGCGAGTTTCGGCGCATCCAGCTGGCGCGCCCCGCATTCGCCGCGGAGCTGGCGCACCGCCTCGATCAGCAGGAACAGCCCGTACATTCCGGGATGCACGCAGGAGAGCCCGCCGCCATTGGTGTTGAGCGGGAAACCGCCGCCGTGGCGGAGCTTGCCGTCGCCGACGAAACGCCCGCCCTCGCCCTTGGGACAGAAGCCCAGGTCTTCGAGGAACATGATCGGCGTGATGGTGAAGGCGTCATAGAGCATGACGAGGTCGAGGTCGGCGTGGCCGACGCCGGCCATTTCCATCGCCCGCGGGCCGGATCGGCTGGCCGAGGAGGTGGTCAGGTCCGGCATGGAGGAAACCCAGCGGTGCCAATTCTCCGCCGCGACCCCGAGCAGATAGACCGGCGCCTTGGGGAAATCCTTGGCCCGTTCGGCCCGCACCATGACGATGGCACCGGCGCCGTCGGTCACCAGGCAGCAGTCGCGCACCGTGAGCGGGTCGGACAGCATGCGTGACTTCAGCACGTCCTCGATGGTGAGCGGCCCCCGGGCATAGGCTTCGGGGTTGAGATTGGCCCAGGTCCGGGCCGCGACCGCGACTTCGGCGAGCTGTTCCCGCGTGGTGCCGAATTCGTGCATGTGGCGGGCCGCCGCCAGGGCATAGGCGGAAACGGGATAGCGCGGCTTGTAAGGCGCCTCGAAGGGAACCACCTCGCTGGTCGTGACGAATTTGCCGGCGCCGGTCTTCTGGTTGGAGCCATAGGTGATCAGGGCGACCTCGCAGAGCCCGGCCTGGAGCGCCAGCGCCGCCCATTGCATATGGGCGAGGAAGGACGAGCCGCCGGTATTGGTGCCCTCGGTCACCTTGGGGCGGAGGCCCAGATATTCGGCGACCGAGACCGCCGGCATGGAATTCACCATGGTCGCGGAAAAGACGCCGTCGACGTCGGAGAGTTTCAACCCGGCCTCGGCCAGGGCGGCATGGGTCGCGTCGGCGATCAGGTCGAAATGGCTGCGGCCCGGCGCCTCGCCGATGCCGGCTTGGCCTGCGCCCACGATGGCGGCGGAACCGCGAAGGGTATGTGCCATCACGCCCCCTCCCCGGCCACGAAGACCACCACGGGGGCACCGTCCTCGGTCACGATGCGGGCTTCGACCGCGAGGCCGATAGTCACGGCCGTGGGCGCCATGCCGTCGACCCGGGACATCATGCGCGCCCCTTCGGCGAGATCGATCAGGGCGATGTTGAGATCGCCCCCCTCTTCCGGCCGGCGGCGCAGCACGGTGGTCGAATGCACGGTGCCGCGGCCGCTGGCGGGGCGGAGCGACGTGGTCCGCGCGCCGCAATGCGGGCACAGCACGCGGGGGAAGAAGTGATGGCGCCCGCAGGCGGCGCAATGGGGCAGGGTGAAACGCCCCGCCGCCAGGGCATCACGCCACAGCCGTTCCGGCCCCGGCCCTTCGGCGGTCAATTCGATCGTCACGCTCGGCTCTCCTCACATGTTTTTTTGGCACCCTATCGGGGGCGACGGAGCGCCGCAAGCAATGGAGGATTGGCCGGCGCCGCCCGATTCCCTATCCTGGGGCGGCAGCAAGACGGGGGGAATGCGGCATGGACGGGGAAGCGATTCACCAGATCACCGAGGACATCAGAACTCGGGTCGGCGAGAACTGCGGGCTGGGTGCCAGCCTCAAATTCGTCTTCGGCGACCGGGGCGTGGTGCTGGTCGACGGCAAGGCGACACCCAACACGGTCACCAACGACGACCTGCCGGCCGATTGCACCATCAAGGTGAGCCTGGCCGACTTCAAAGCCATGGCGGACGGCAAGCTGGACGGCACCACCGCCTTCATGATGGGCAAGCTGAAGGTCGAGGGCAACATGGCCGTCGCGATGAAGCTCGGCCCCATTCTCGGGCGGAAATAGCCGCCGGGAAGCGCGGAACCGCAGGCCATGCGGCGGGGTTCAGCAATCAAAGGCGGGGGTCTGTGATCCGGATCACAGGTGCGGGCTGGCACCATGGCCGCCGCGCGCATAATATGCGGCGTTCACGGGGCGCTGGGCGGAACGGAAGCAAGAGGAAGCAACGATGTTCAAGAAGGTGGTGGTATTCGCCCTGGTCGGCGGCCTCGCGGGCGCCTGCACCCAGGACGGCCGCATCTCCAACACCGGAGCCGGTGCCGGCATCGGTGCGCTGCTCGGCGCCGGGGTCGGCGCCGCGGTGGCCGGCAACCGCGGCCAGGGCGCCCTGATCGGCGCCGGCATCGGTGCGCTGGCGGGCGGTGCCGTCGGCTATTACATGGACGAACAGGAACGCCAGCTGCGCCAGAAGATGGCCGGCACCGGCGTCGAGGTGCAGCGCGTCGGCGACAACATCAAGTTGATCCTGCCCGGCGGCATCACCTTCCGCACCGGCTCGTCCGAGATCCAGCCGCAGTTCTATCAGCCGCTGGACCAGATCGCCGGCGTGCTGCAGCAATATCCGCAGTCGCTGGTCGATGTCGTCGGCCATACCGACAATGTCGGCTCGCAGCAGATGAACCAGCAGCTCTCGGAACGCCGGGCGTCCTCGGTCGCGTCCTACATGCTGTCGCGCGGCGTGGTCGCCCAGCGCATCAACGCCTATGGCATGGGCGAGAACCAGCCGGTGGCCGACAATTCGACCGATTTCGGCCGCCAGCAGAACCGCCGCGTCGAAATCCTGATCCGCCCCTATACCGGCTGATCGTCAGTCGTCGTGACGTTTCGGGGGCGGCTTCGGCCGCCCCATTTCGTTTCAGCCGACCGGGATGCGCTGCTCGCCCTTGACCAGGGCGATATCGGCGAAAGTGGCTTCGCCCCGGCCGCGGCCGAACAGGCTGTTGGCGATCAGCCAGACCCGTTTCACGCGCGCAGGGATGGCACCGCCGATCGCGGCCCCATAATCGGCATGGATGTCGCGCGTCTCGCCCAGCCAATGGCCGAGTTCGGCCGTGCCGCTGCGCAGCACCACATGGGTCTCGCGCGTCTTCCAGGTCGGCAGGGGGCAGCGGTAGACGGTGCCGATCGGCAGTGCCGCACTCCAGTAATAGGTCAGGTCCTGGCCGTTGTCATATTCGACCGCGATCGACAGATAGTCGTGGGAAGGCAGCGAATCCTCCCGCAGGTCGCCCGGTAGGCGGTCGACCCGCCATTGCCATTCCAGGCGCAGCCCGGGCTCCAGCGGCATATCGGCGTCATATTGCAGGATCGCCACGTCGCGCTTGGTATCGCAGCCGATCGCCCGTTCGTGCCCCGGGACCTCGCAGCGGAAGAAAGTCTCGGAATTGCCCAGGAGCCACAGGTGTTTCCAGCCGTCCGGCGGCTCCCGCCCGGCGAACAGGCGATCCAGCTCGCCCGCCACCAGCCCCTCGAAATCACCGAGGGCGGCGAGCGCGCGAAGCCCGTCCTCGATCGGCACGGCCCAGACCAGCACGGCCGCCAGCATGGTGCCGGAAACCTTCTCGTAATCGGCCGGATCGGTACCCAGGCGGCCGTCCGGCGTCGCCCATTCGCCCGGGAAATAGGACGCGAGGGAGAAATCGCCCGACTTGTCGGCGACGAAGGAATGGCTCGCCCTCGTGCCCCGGAAGACCGGCCCGGCACCGAGCTTGAACCAGAGCTGGAAGGGCGGCGCCACCCAGATGTCGAGCGGCTTGGCGAGGTCGGTCCGCCCGATCGAGAAGACCGTGACCTTGTCGCCGGGATCGAGCCTGATGCCGCTGCCGGTCCAGGGCTTCTGGGTCGAGGGCAGTTCCACCAGCCGGGCGTCGACCAATGTGCCGGCCGGCAGTCGCTTCAGGACCGTCTGGAAATGGCGCCGGAAGCCGGCGAGATCGGGCGCCGGCGCCGCCCCGCCGGTAAGGCGACGGCGCAGGTTTCGAAACCCCAGGCGTGCCGCGACGCCGAGCTCGGTCGCCTTGGTGGGCGTATAGGCGCGGGGCAGAGGATCCGGGGCTTCGGTCATGGCGTCAGAGTCCGAGCACGAGTTTCGACATGATGTTGCGCTGGATCTCGTTGGCGCCGGCATAGATCGAGGCGGCCCGGTTGTTCAGATATTGCGCCATCAAGACGGGCGCCGCCGCGGGGCCGAGGGGTGTTGCGTTGGCACCCGGCCTGGTCCAGTCGTGGGCATAGGGGATCGCGGCATTGCCCAGCGCCTCGATGCCGAGTTCGTTCACCCGCTGCAGGAGTTCGGTGCCGAGCGTCTTCAGCATGGAGGATTCGGCCGCCATCATGGCGCCCTGGCTGATCGCCGCCATCACCCGGTGCTCGGTCATGGTGAGCGCTTCGAGGGCGACGCCCGCCTCGGCCAGGCGGCGGGTGAAATCGCCGTCCTCGGCCGCCCCGGTCTCCTGCGCGATCGCCTTCACCTTCTCGAGGCCGACGCGGATCCGCGCGGCGAAGGAATTGCCGCGTTCGTGCACCAGGAGATATTTGGCGATGGTCCAACCCTGGCCCTCCGCCCCGATCCGGTTCGCCTTGGGCACGCGGACGCCGTCGAAGAAGACCTGATTCACCTCGTGGTCGCCGGCCAGCGTGATGATCGGCTGGATGGTGATGCCGGGCGTATTCATGTCCAGCAACAGAAAGGTGATGCCCTCCTGCGCCTTCACGGTGAAATCGGTGCGCACCAGGGCGAACATGCGGTTGGCGTAATGAGCCTGGGTGGTCCAGATCTTGGTGCCGTCGATGATGTAATCGTCGCCGTCGCTGGTCGCCCTGCATTTGAGCGAGGCGAGGTCGGAGCCCGAGCCCGGCTCGGAATAGCCCTGGCACCAGTAATCCTCGCCGGCCAGGATGCGCGGCAGGTAGAATTCCTTCTGGTCGGGCCGGCCGAAGGCCATGATCACGGGCGCCACCATACGGAGCCCCATGGGGCTCAGGGGCGGCGTCTCGGCCAGGGCACATTCGGTGTCGAAGATATATTTCTGGCTCACCGTCCAGCCGGTGCCGCCATATTCGACCGGCCAGTCCGGCGCCGCCCAGCCGCGGGCGTTCAGGATCTTCAGCCAGCCCAGGTTCCATTCCCGCTCGGAAAAGGCGCTGGTCGAGGCCTTGCCGGCCTGGCGCAGTTCCTCGGTCAGATCCTTGGTCAGAAAGTCACGCACTTCGGCGCGGAATTTCTCGTCCGCATCGCTGAAGCGAAGCTCCATACCGTCCTCCCCTCGCCGCGCTTGCCGCGGTCTTCGACGCCAGTCTGCCTGTTCCGCCGGGCTGCACTCAAGCCCCGCGCGGAAGACGTCGCGGCCGCCTGGGCTTCAGGCCGCGGGGCCGCGCCGCTTCCCCGCGATTTCCTCGACCGTGCCCTTGATCCGGCCCGCACCCAGGGTGGGCCTCGCCCGTTCGGCGACCTTGGCCGCGACCTCTTCGGCCGCCGCCACCCGGCCTTCCGCCGCCTGGCGGAGTTCGTCCAGCGCGGGTTGCAGCAGGTCGACGAAATGGTCGACGTCGGGCACCGTCTCGCGGTCGACGATGACGCCGAATTCGACGTGGTCCATGTAGGACTGCACGGTGATGTTGATGCCGATCGTATCGGCCGGGATCGAGACCGGGAAGATGTGCTGCACCTTGGCGCCGGCGAGATAGAGCGGGAAGCCCGGCCCCGGCACGTTGGAGATCACCACGTTGAAGGGCGGGCGGTGATAATCCGCGATCTTGTAGCGGGAATAGAGCCGGGCCGCCCGCGCCGCGACCGCCGGGGCAGCGAAGAGCGACCAGTCGCGCAGCATGTCGGCCGGCAGGGCCTTGTAGGAATCCTTGGCTTCGCGGGTCGATTCCTTGATCGCCGCCACGCGCGCGATCACATCCTCGACCTCGGTCGCGAGCGAGACCAGCATGGCCGAGACGCGGTTGTTCAGCTCGCCCTTCTGCGCCTCGCTGCGCACCGAGATCGGGCACATGGCGATCAGCGGCTTGTCCGGCAGGTCGTTCTTTTCGGCGAGATAGGCACGCAGCGCACCAGAACAGATCGCCAACACGATGTCGTTCACAGTGCAGCCGAGCAGGTTCTTCGCCGCCTTGACCTCGGCCAGCGAGATCGTCTTCACGGCGAAGCGCCGGTGCGGCGTGAGCGCCCGGTTGAACAGGGTGCGCGGCGCCTGGAAGGGGGCCGGCGGCAGATGGGCGCCCGGCTCCAGCGCGCGCCGGCCGACATTGAACGCAGTGCCGAGCAGCTTGGGCACCCGGCGCAACATGGAGAGCGGCTGAACGACGCCATGCACGGCGGCGCGGGCCAGGACCTCGATCTCGTTCGGCGCGCGGTCCGGCACCCAGGGCGTCTCGGGCGGCGGCACCTCCCGTGGCACGACGTCGAAATCGAGCAGCGAGACCATGAGCTCGGTACCCGCCACCCCGTCGATGCAGCAATGGTGGATCTTGGTATAGACCGCCGCCCGCCCTTCGGAGAGGCCTTCGATCACATAGAATTCCCACAGCGGGCGGGAACGGTCGAGCGGGCGGGAATGCAGGCGGGCGACCAGTTCCATCAGGTCCGCCATGGTGCCGGGCGGCGGCACGGCGATATGGCGCATGTGGAAGTCGAGGTCGAAATCCTTGTCCTCGACCCAGAGCGGATGATCGATGTCGAGCGGCACCATCTGGAGCCGGCGGCGATAGGCGCGGGCGAGATGCAGGCGGCTGGCGACCAGGGCCTTCACCCGGTCGAAGAAGCCGGCGCGCAGCATCTCGGGCAATTCGAGGATCAGAAGCCCGCCCACATGCATGTGGTTGGTCGACGTCTCCAGATAGAGGAAGGAGGCGTCGAGGCCGCTCAATCGTTCCATGGTCTCCCCTCACGCCTTGCCGGCGCTTGACTGCCCATGGTGGTAGCGGGCTTCGGCCCTTCGTTCAATCGCCGAATCGCCGCGCCCCGTCCTGGTCGGAACGCGGGTTGAGGGAGGAGACCACGGGCGCCGTCGGCATGGCGACGAAGCGGCCCTGCTGCGCCGTCGGCGTGGCCTGACGCACGCGCATCCGGTAGAGCGTGAAGCCGGCGATCACGACATAGATCCCGGCAACGAAGGCGAACAGGCCGGCAGGCCCGATCCAGCCCATCATGAGGCCGGCCACCGGCGGCCCGGCGACCGAGCCGATCGCCCAGGACATGAGCAGGCCGGCAGAGACGCCGACCACTTCGCCCGGCGCGATGAAGTCGTTGGCGTGGCCGACCGCGAGCGGATAGATCACGAAGGCGACACCGCCGAACAGGAAGCCGACGACATAGAGCGCTTCCGCCGACTTGCCCATGAGGGCGGTGACGATAGCCACGGTCGCCGTCGCCAACAAGGCGCCGAACAGCACGCTGCGCCGGTCGAAACGGTCGGAGAGCCAGCCGATCGGCCATTGCAGGGTGAGGCCGCCCATGAAGATCAGCGACATGAACAGGGCGATCTGCCCGGTGTCGAGCCCGATCGCCGAGGCATAGGTCGGCCCCGCCATGGAAACCGCGCTATTGGCCGCCCCGCAGCCGAGCGTGGCGGCGACCGCGACCGGCGAGACCCGGAACAGGCGGAGCAGGCCATAGCTCTTGGCGCCGCCGACGAAGGGCGCCTCGGCCCGGGAGAGCGAGACCGGCACCAGGCAGAGGCCGAACAGCATGGCGGCGACCATGAATTGCACCACCCCGCCCGGATCGGCCACCGCGACCAGGGCCTGGCCGCCGGCATAGGAGAGCTTGTCGGAGATCATATAGGTGGCGAGCACGGCGCCCCGCGTGCCTGCGGTAGCGCGGGCGTTGAGCCAGCTCTCCGTCACCATGTAGAGCCCGGCGGAGCAGAAGCCGGCGCCGGCGCGCAGTGCGGTCCAGACGTAAGGATCGTCGGTCAGGCCGAGCCCCAGGGCCGAAGCGGTGGCGAGCCCGCCGAAGGCGGCGAAGGCCCGCACCGGGCCGACGGCGGCGATCGCCTGGCGCCCCAGCAGGCAGCCGAGCAGGAAGCCCAGCGGGTAGCCGGTCAGCACCAGCGAAACGATGACCGAAGCCGTGTCGTGCTGCGCCAGGCGGATGCCGACGGTGGTGGCCAGCAGGCCCGTACCGCTCGAAACAAAGGCGATGCCGACCAATACGGCGGCGACCGTCAACAGCGTTCGGACCATTTCCACCTCCCCGGGGTGGAGATAATGGGTCGATGCCGGCCGTGCATCAAGCCGCCCCGTCCACCGCTTCCGGCATGCAAGCCATCCCATGCGAACCCTTGAAGCCGGCCCCGGTTCCGTGCTCCAACAAGGTGATGATCCGCCCGGCAACCAAGGCCGACCTGCCGGCCCTGCTCGACATCGAGGCGCGCGCCTTTTCCGGCGACCGCCTGTCCTCGCGCAGTTTCCGCCACCTGCTCACCAAGGCCCACGCCCGCACCCTGATCGCCGAAGACGACGCGGGGACGATCCTCGGCTACACCAGCCTGCTGTTCCACCAGGGCACCTGGATCGCCCGGCTCTATTCCCTGGCGGTGGCGCCGGAGGCACGGGGCAAGGGCCTGTCCCGCCCCCTGCTCGACGCCGCGATCGAGGCCGCACGCGGGGAAGACTGCGCCGTGCTCCGCCTCGAGGTCCGGGAAGACAATCTCGCCGCCCGGCACCTCTACGAAAAGGCCGGGTTCCGCCGCTTCGGCGTGCACGAGAGCTATTACGAGGACGGCGAGCGGGCGCTCCGCCTGGAGAAATCCCTGGCCGAGGCACCGCGGCCGACCGTCCGCACCCTGCCCTATTACGCCCAGACGCTGGATTTCACCTGCGGCCCCTCGGCCCTGATGATGGCAATGCGCGCCCTCGACCCCGCCTCGCCGCTGGACCGGCGCGAGGAACTGCGGCTGTGGCGCGAGGCGACCACGATCTTCATGACCGCCGGCCACGGTGGCTGTTCCGCCCACGGCCTGGCACTGGCCGCCTGGCGCCGCGGCTTCGAGGTCGAGATCTTCGTCAACGACGACAACGCCCTTCTCCTCAACAGCGTGCGCGGCACCGAGAAGAAGGAAGTCGTGCAACTGGTCCACGAGGACATGGTGGAACAGGTCGAGGCGGCAGGCATTCCGGTGACCCGCGGCGTGCTCGGCCTCTCCGCCCTGGTCGAGCGGGTGACGGCGGGCGAAGTGCCCCTCGTTCTCGTCTCGACCTGGCGCATGGCGGGCGAGAAACAGCCCCATTGGATTGCCGTTTCCGACGTGGACGAGCACTTCGTCTACGTCAATGATCCGACCGTTTACGACGACCGGACAGAGGGCGATTCGATCCGCATGCCGATCGCGCGCCCCGAATTCGAACGCATGGCCCGCTTCGGCCGCGGCCAGCAGAAAGCGGCGGTGGTGATCAAGGGCCGCCGTCACCAGTCCTGATTGGAGATCAGATGCCCGCCCATGCCATCGTCGTCGAGAAACGCCACGACTTCCGCTGGGACGACCCGGGTCAACGGGTGATCACCGTCCTCGACTATCTCGACCATGCCGAAGAGCTGAAGCTGCGCAACGTCAAGGTCGTGAATCTCTGCCGCGACTTCGCCTATCTCTCGGTCGGTTATTATTGCTCGCTGCTGGCGGAAGCCCGGCGTGACCGCGTGATCCCCTCGGTCTCGACCATCCTGGAACTCGACCAGCGCGCGCTCTACAAGGGCGCCCTACCCGACCTCGACGGCGAATTGAAGCGCTGCCTCAAATCCTGCGCCGCCGGCAAGGCGCCGGCCGAGCTCTTCGTCTTCTTCGGCAAGACCGACGATGCCGATTTCGAGAACTTGGCGGAGGCGGTGTTCGACCGCTTCCGCACCCCCCTCCTGAAACTCGACATCGAGTGCGAGGACGGCACCTGGCACATCGCCGCGCTGCATGCCCTCGCCCCCAAGGAAGTGCCGGCCGAGCTGGACGCGCTCTTCCTCTCGGCGCTCGAGTCCTACACCCAGAAGCGCTGGGTGAAGCCGCGCATGAAATCGGTGCCGCGCTACGACATCGCCATCCTGCACGATCCCGACGACAAGCTGCCGCCGAGCGACGCCCGCGCCCTGCACCGCTTCGTCCGCGTCGGCTCCGAACTCGGCATGGACGTCGAGCTGATCACGCGGAAGGATTTCGCCAAACTGCCGCAGTTCGACGCGCTGTTCATCCGCGATACCACCTCGGTGCCGCATTACACCTTCCGCTTCGCCAAGCGGGCGGAAGAGGAAGGCATGCCGGTGATCGACGATCCGGCCTCGATCCTTCGCTGCGGCAACAAGGTCTATCTGGCCGAATTGCTGGCCGGCAACGGCGTGCCGGCACCGCGCACCATGATCTTCGCCAAGAACCGGATCGGCGAGATCGAGAAGGAATTCCGCTGGCCCGTCGTGCTCAAGATCCCCGACGGTTCCTTCAGCCGGGGCGTGAAGAAGGCCGCCAACCGGGACGAGTTGGACGCGATCCTGAAGGAGATGTTCAAGGAGAGCCAGATGGTCCTGGCCCAGGAATATATGCCGACCGATTTCGACTGGCGGGTCGGCATCCTGGACAGGAAACCTCTCTTCGTCTGCCAATATTTCATGTCCAAGGGCCATTGGCAGATCGTGAAGCACGAGCAGGGCGGCACCTATACCGAAGGCGCCGGGCGTACCTGGGCGGTCGACGAGGCGCCGCGCGAAGTGGTCGAGACCGCGCTCAAGGCCGCCAATCTGATCGGCGACGGGCTTTACGGCGTCGATCTCAAGCAGAACGAACACGGTGTCTTCGTCATCGAAATCAACGACAATCCCAACATCGACCTCGGTGTGGAGGACAATGTCTTGAAGGACGAGCTCTACCGGATCGTGCTGCGCTCGTTCCAGCGCCGCATCGACCAGCGCCGCCAGGCGCGCTGATGCTGCGCGGCCTGCTGCTCGCCACCCTGCTGCTGGCCGGCGGATCGGCCGCGGCCGAGACGCGCTACGACACGCCCTGGGCCAAGATTTCGGCCCCGGCGCCCGGCACGGTGCAGGCGATCGGCGGGCCGGCGCGAGGCTGCATCCTGGGCGCCCATTCGCTGGCACCGGACGGCACCGGCTTCGAAGTGCTGCGGCGCTGGCGGAACCGCTTCTGGGGCCATACCGAACTGATCGACTATCTGACCCGGCTCGGCAAGAAGCTGATCGCCGCCGGCATGAAGCCCATGCTGATCGGCGACATGTCGCAGCCGCGCGGTGGCCCGATGGCGACCGGCCACCGCAGCCACCAGATCGGCATCGACGCCGACATCATGTTCACGCCGGGCCCGCTCTCGCCCCAGGCGCGCGAAACCTTCGAGGATCCGCCCTCGATGCTGACGGCGGACGGCGGCGCGGTCGATCCCGCGCGCTTCGGCCGGACCCAGCTCGCCATGCTGAAGCTCGCCGCCGCCGACCCGCAGGTGGCGCGCATCTTCGTCAACTTCCACATCAAGAAATATCTCTGCGGCACGCTGGCCCCGGGCGAACGCGCCTGGATCGGCAAGCTCCGCCCCTGGCTCGGCCACGACGAGCATTTCCACGTCCGCCTGCGCTGCCCGACCGACAGCCCGAAATGCGAGGAACAGGACCCGGTGCCGACCGGCGACGGCTGCGACGATACGCTGGCCGCCTGGTTCCGCCCCGCCCCGCCGCCCGATCCCAACGCGCCGAAACCGGCGCCGGCCAAGCCGAAACCCCTGCCCGCCGCCTGTACCACCGTGCTTTCCGCCCGCTGATGAAATTTGCGCCGGACAGGCGCAGAATCGGCGGGCGAATCGGAGGCGAATTGGGGGGACAGAATGCCATCCGTCGACCGCCGCCTGCTGATCACCGGCACACTCGCCCTGCTGGCTTCCGCCTGCAGCGGGACACAGCCACCCCCAGGCCCGGTCGGCCGGCGCCAGGACTACGGCATCCTGATGGCCGACGGCACGCGGATCGTGCCGCCGCCCGGCCATGATACCGGCCTGCGCTGGCCCGCCGTGGTCTTCCTGCCGGCGACCGGCGGCACCTCCGCCGATCTCTACCGTTCCTATGCCGCCGAACACGCACGGCGCGGCACCTATGTCGCCGTGCTGCCGCCGGGCTCCAACTCCGCCTCGGACTATGCCACGGGCGAGCGTTTCGCCGACCTGGTCGAGACCTGGGACGCGCGCGTGCTGGCGACCCTGGATGCCAATGGCGAGCGTTTCGCGATCGACAGGAGCCAAGTCGCCCTGGCCGGCTTCTCGATGGGCGGCGACCTCTCTTGGGCGCTTTCGCTGATCAGCCCCCAGGCCTTCTGCGGCGCCGTGGTGATGGGCAGCCGCTGCGGCTGGCGCAGCGACGACGGGCTCGGCGTGCTGGCCTTCAGGGGCTATCGCTTCGCCCTGCTCCGGGGCGATTCCGAAGCCTCCGCCCGGGCCGACGGCATGGCGGCCGCCCGCCGCCTGCTCGACGCCAACGGGATCCCGGCCCTGTTCCGGGAAGTGCCGGGCGAACATGTGCGCGCCCCGCCGGACACTTTCGCCACCGCCCTCGACTTCGTGCTGGGCGAGACGCCGGTCGCCGCCCTCAGTCGCCCTTCTGCACGATCATGATCGAGAGGTCGCGGGTCGGGACGAAATCCTTTTTCTCGACCTCGAAGGTGGTCGGGCCCGTCTTTTTCACGCCGTCGGCGCAGAAGGCGACGACATTGTCCGGCGCGCCCTTGTCCACGGTCAGGTGAAAGCGGCCGATCGGCCCCGCCCAATTGGCCCCGGTGGTCAGGATATAGTCGACCACGAAGACGCCCGCCTCCTCGTTCTCGAGGTCAAAGCGCTGGGCGATCGCCTTTCGGACGCCGGAGTCGATGCAGAAGCGCTGCACCATTGCCGCCTCGCGGATCACTTCGGGATAGAGCATGAAGGAGCCGGTGACCGGGCGGTAATGGTGGTCGACCTCGACCGGCTTGCCGGCCGGGAAAGTCTGGTGCCAGTAGTAGCTGACCTTCAGCGTCCACTTCGGATGGGTGTAGCGGGTGCCGTCCGGCTCCGGCGGGTCGCGGGTGATCAGGCCCTGTTTCTCCAGCTCGTCCATCGCCGCGGGCGTCGCCTTGGCGAAGGGATCATCCTCGGCCCAGAGCAGCAGCTTTGATGGTTCGAGCAGGCCCAAGGGGCGCAGCAGGTCGGAAACGTCCCGCTGGCCGACGAAGGCCCGGGCTTCGAGCGAGGGCGTCACCGGCTTGCCGTCGACGCTGACCTGGAAATCGACGAAATTCGTGCTCTGCCGGTTCGGGATGTCCCAGCCGGTGTTTTCCAGTTCGGCGAAATCGAGCGGCGGCAAAGGAAAGGCGACCACGCGGTCGGCGTCGGCCATGCCCTGGTTCAGGAAGCGATAATGCACATCGATCCGGTCGGCGGCGATGCGGAGATCCTCCGAGACCATGGTGATGTCGTGGTCCTGGACCAGTTCGAGGCCGCCGGCCCCGATCGCGGCACTGGAATCATTGGCCCGCGCCGGGCCGCAAGCCAGCACGGCCGCCAACACCGCCGCCGCCCCTCCGAAGACGCGCATGAGCCCCCCCCAGCATCCCCCGATGCCATGAAAAACGGGGCCGAAGCCCCGTTTCACGCTAGCACCGATCGTTCGGGAGTTCAGCCTCCCATGACCTCAGCCCCAGGTGCGGACCGGGCCGGTGTCGACATGGACGAAGCCGGAACGGCGGTAGAAACCGACGCCGCCTTCACCGAGGTCGAGCGCGGTCTTGTAGATGCCGCGCAGGTCGTAGCCCGGCAGGCGGATGTCGAGGGCCATGCCCTGGATGTGGAAGGAGTGCTGGGCCACGCTCCGGCTTTCGGCGGCGCGGATCGCATTGGTGCGGGGGGCGCGATAGGCCGAGACGATCTGCACCGCCTGGGCGCCGATGCCGAGGCGCTGGCCCATGGCCACCAGCAGGTCGAAGAGCTGCGGGTCGATGCGGTGGACTTCGTTGGCGCGGTGGTCGCGCAGCACGATGTTCAGCTTCTGCAGGGCTTCCGGCACATAGTAGCCGTCCCGCCAGTAGACGGTGTCGAAGCTCTCCTGCGTGTTCATGTTCACGAGGTGGAGGCGGCGGGTGCCGCCGGTGGCCGCCAGGGCCGAACCCGGCTTGGCCAGACCGACCGCTGCGACTGCTGCAGCGCCGAAACCGAGCAGCTGGCGACGGCTGTGAGCGGGAGTATCGGCGGAGGGCCGGGGGTCGGCGCCATCCGAAACGGCAACCGAATTCACGCGACTGAACAGACGCTCGAACGCCATCTCTGCACCCCTCTTGCCCCTACCGTGTCCCTTGCCCGAACACGGCGTCAGTCAGAAACCCTGCGGCATCTCGCGCGATGCCCTGATTTTCCTGTCGAATCACCGGCTTGGCCGGCGACGGGTTGAGATTACTCAGAGCTGACGGTGTTGCAACCCCGGTACGGTCAAGATGGCGTCGAAATGGCCGATTATTTCCTTCACAACTGGGACTAAATTGTCACACCCATCGCTGCATTGCGAAAAAGAATTCGCCCGGCAGGCGACTACCTGCCGGGCGAATCCTGTTTCAGCGAAAGGATCAGATCCCGTCGGCCAGCATCACCGGGCGGCCCAGCCCCTTCTGGATGCGGGCGTCGATGCCATAGAGGTCGTCGCGGAACTGGGCATTGCCGTCGGCGTCGACCCAGGCGGTGACATAGGTGATGCGGACCCCGATCGAATGCACGACGTTGATGAAGATGGTCGAAGTCGTGCTGGCCACCGTGGCGTCCATCCGGGTGCGGTCCCAGCCTGGCACGTCGCGCAGCAGATGGGCGCCCAGGGTGAAGGGATCCTTCACGCGGACGCAGCCCGAGCTATAGGCCCGGATGTCGCGCGCGAAGAGTTCCTTCTCCGGCGTGTCGTGCATATAGACGGCGTAGTCGTTCTGGAAATTGATCTTCAGGCGGCCCAGCGAGTTGCCGGCCCCCGGACTCTGCCGCAGGCGGTAGGGGAAGGCCCTGCTGCGCGGCATCTGCGACCAGTCGATGGTCGTGGGATCTACCGGCTGGCCGTTGGCATAGACGGTATAGCCGTGCCCGGTCAGGTAATTCGGGTCGTTGATCTGCTTGCGCACGATGTCTTCGCCGGCATTCCGCGCAGGCACCGACCAGGGCGGATTGAGCACGACGTTGGAGACCCTGCTCTGCAGCAGGGGCGTCTTGCGCTCGAGCCGGCCGATCACCACCGGCGTCGTGAAGGCGAGCGTGCCGTCCTCGAAATAGCGAAGCGTGAATTCCGGGATGTTGACGACGATCCGGGTCGGGCCCAGGTCGTCGAGCTGCTGGCGCCGGCGTTCCATGTTGACCAGGATCTGGCCGATCCGGGTTTCCACCGAGGTCGCCATGTCGGCCAGGGTCTCCTTACCGATGACGCCGTCCGGCTTCAGGCCATGACGGAGCTGGAAGTGCTTCACCGCATCGAGCAGGGCGGGATCGTAATGGGTCGGGCGCGAGGCTTCGGCCGCGGCCCCGTCGGTCACGGCAAGACGGGCGCGAATGGCGACGATCCGCGAATCCACGGCACCGGGGGTGATCTTGGGACCGCCGACTTCGACCATGGGCCAGCCGCCGGCCGCCGCAATGGCGCGGTACTCGGCGAGCAGGCGCTTCAGCGCGCGATATTCGTCGTCCTGCGGCCCGATCGAAGAAAGC